>JAJDCM010000389.1 GCA_029260825.1 Planctomycetota bacterium
TTTCTTCGGTAACACCCATGATACTGGTGCCGATCTTCGTCCACTTATCTTTTGATTGAGCCAGGCTCTTTTTCAGCAGATTGAGAATGACGTGATATTCCTCGGGATCGGCCTCGGTCGGATCAGGAACAAGACCTGCCTTCTCGAATTCCGTCCCCCTGTGAACGAGGAGAGTCGCGTCTCCTCCATCATCGAGGAGCATGTTCGGGGTCTGACCGTCGGGCCAGGTAATCGCCTGATTCGTGCACCACCAGTATTCTTCCAGAGTTTCGCCCTTCCAGGCAAAGACTGGAACACCATTGGGATTCTCGACAGTTCCGTCCCGTCCGACGGCAATTGCGGCGGCGGCGTGGTCTTGGGTGGAGAAGATGTTGCACGAGGCCCAGCGCACTTCTGCGCCAAGATCAACGAGGGTCTCGATGAGCACCGCCGTCTGGATGGTCATGTGCAAAGACCCGGTGATTCGAGCCCCGGCAAGGGGGTTTTTCCCCTTGTATTCTTCCCGAGTCGACATGAGACCAGGCATCTCGTCCTCGGCAAGTTCGATCTCTTTTCGACCCCATTCCGCAAGGGACAGGTCTTTTACCTTGAAGTCGAAAGCGTCGGTGTTGGGTTGGGCGGAACCGCCCTGCTTTTTTTCCGTTGACGTCCTGGTGGTCATGTTGACTCCTGTTTAATCTTTTGTGACCAAGAAGAGCTCTTGCTCGAACAATATCTTCGAATCGTTTCTTTCGATTTACAAACTCTGCGGCACCCGGCCGCGAACAATATAGAGAGGCAGAGAAACAACTTCTCCCTTGGGATTCATGGGTCGGTACCGATCTTGCACCGCATCAAGAACAACGTCGGAAAAGCCCGCTCGCCGAAACCCGGCTACTACGTCTGCCGCTTCCAGGCCAAGATGACGATCCCCGAGGGTTGCCTGCATCCAGTCCTCTCGATGAGGGGCAAGCTCCACAACGACGATCGATCCTCCCGGGCGCACCACCCGACGGATTTCATTCAAAGCGGAGTCCATTTCGGCGAGGTGATGAAGAACCATGCCCACCACAACTCCATCGACGGAGTTCTCGCAAAGAGGCAACCGATAAACCTCGCCCAGGACGAACTGGAGATCGGTTCCAATTCCGCTGCGAAGAGACTTTCGTGCCTCTTCGAGCATGGGTCTTGAACGATCGACGCAAATCAGCCGGGAACAATGACCAAGAAATGTGTCGGCAAAATAGCCTTGCCCGCATCCGAGATCGGCAACCACAAGATCCCGGGGGAGGAGATGAGCGGCGACGCGTTGTCTTGCCTGGCCGGTCTCGAAGTCTCCGGCAATCTTGTCCCAATCTCCGGCGACCCGGTCAAAGAAGGTTCCATTTCGGCGATCGGAAAGCACCGACTCGAGACGCACGAGATCGGCCCGGTGCTCGGTGAGCCCATCGAGCTCTTCTCGAAGCGCCTGCCACACCCGAACCGCGGAACCGTGATCTTCAGGAGAAGGGGCAAGGTGTATATAAGTACTTGTGCCCACATGACGTTCGGAAAGAAGACCCGCCTCGCGCAGGATGCGAAGATGGTTGCTAACGCGGCTCTGAGCCATCCCTACCGAGCGACCCAGCTCACCGACAGAAAGCTCCTGTCGTTCGAGTAAAGCCATGAGGCGCAACCGGGTCGAGTCTGAAAACAGCTTCAGAAGGGCCGGCAGAGGTAGGTCCGAAGCAATCATGACAAAATCATAACATCATGATGTCATGATGAACAGGGATTTATCCCCTGTTTCTTGGGTCTTCGCTCACGACTCTCCACAAAACTATACTGGTTCAAATCATGCGAACACGGGTTCTCACCTACAATATTCATCGGGCCATCGGGGTCGATCGGCGTTTTCGTCCGGAGCGGATCGTTCGAATCCTCGAGCATCACGAAGCCGACATCGTTCTCCTTCAGGAGGTCGATGACGGCGTTCCCAGATCAAGATGCCTCGATCTGGGGCAGGAGATCGCCGAGGCCGCCGGATATCCCCACCTGGTCATCGGCCACAACGTGACCTTGCGAAAAGGACGCTACGGCAACGCAACTCTGAGTCGATTCCCGATCCTGCGTCACCGAAACATCAGCCTGACCGTCGGGAATCGCAAGAAGCGAGGCTGTCAGCACACAACTCTCAACATCGGGCGATCCGGGAAGCGGATCCCTCTTGAAGTCTTCAATCTCCACCTGGGGCTTTCTGCTTTCGAACGCGACCGACAGATGGGCCTCCTCGTGCGTTCCCCGGAGTTTCGTCGTATCAAGGAAAACACGGGCTGCCTGATCGCCGGGGATTTCAATGACTGGCGCTCCAGGGTCCGTCCCATGCTGACGGAAATCCTCGACTTCGAAAGCGCCACAACAACCGGAACCACGGGCCGAAGAGACATCAAAACCTATCCGTCATTCTCCCCCACCGGAAGTTTGGATAAAATATATTATCGTGGCGGCATCAGCCTCATCAGCTCGCGGCGTTGTCGCCTCGCCATCTCCAAGGTGGCGAGCGACCATATCCCGATCATCGGAGATTTTTGGATGGAAGCGGGGAGTCGCTGACCGCATCGAGGCGAACCTCGGCTCCCGAAGGGGATCCCTCACATTCCGAGCTTCTTCTTCGCTTTCGCCGTCAAGCTCTGACGGACATCCTCCATCCCTTCCCAGGGATCTTCCGTCAAGCCCTTCAAACGCCGGGGAAGGTTGGCCACATGGTAATAATCGGAACCAAGACAAGCATCCAGCTCTTCCCATCCAAGGGGGACTGAAACCGTTGCCTGGGGATGAGCCCTCGTGGAATAGGCGGCAATGGCCGTCGCCCCTCGCGTGTTTCGCCGGAAATCGAGGTAAATGCGACCCTTCCGCCTCGCCAAGGACTGGATGGTCGTGAAGCGTCCCGGGCTGTCTTTAGCAAGGGAATCCGAGACTGCCTGAGAAAATTGCATCATCTCGGCCCATGTGTGCCGACGAGAAATCGGAACCACTACGTGCAGCCCCTTTCCTCCGGTCGTCTTCAGAAAACTCTCGAGGCCAAGGTCGAGCAACTTTTCCCTCACGAGCTTGGCGCCCTCGATCACCCGATACCACGGAAGCGCCACATCCGGGTCCAGATCAAGAATCATCCGATCCGGCCGCTCGACCTTGTCGATCTTGCAGCCCCAAACGTGAACCTCCAGCACTCCGATTTGCACGAGCCCCACCAGAGATGCAAGATGTTCGACATAGAGGCCAACAACCTGCTTCCCCTTTTTTTCCTCCAACTCGATCCGACCGACCACCTCCGGAACACTATCGTTGGCATGCTTTTGATAAAACGTCTCACCCCCCTGGCCTCCTGGACATCGCACAAGAGAAAGAGGCCGATCAACAATCTGAGGAATGATCCATTTCTCGATTTCTTGATAAAAGGTACAAAGACCTATCTTCGTGATCCCTCGCTGGGAATAGAACACTCGATCCGGGTTCGTGAGGCGCAAGCCATCCATGAGCTGAATCGGCTGCCCATCCTGAGAGCGCTTTGACCGAGGCTTCGACCCGGAGGATTCTTCCGTGAAGGATGAGCCCTCTTCCCGAGCCGATTCATCCTCTTCTGACACGGGTTCGCCGGAAACACGATCCGGAAAACCCACGACTTCTCGGGGCGAAATATCTTCTCGAAGCCCCTGGAACGAGGGATGCCGAAGATGCTCATCCTGGGTCCATCCGGTGAATTCGACCTGAGCCACGAGTAGCGGGTCGATCCAGTGCATCGCCCGAACCGCGGACCCTTTGGGCGGATTGGAAAAAGGAGGCGTCTTTCGCTCGAGTTCATCCATGCGACTTCTGAGAGACGTGAGAAGATGCTCGGTAAACCCGGTTCCTACTCTTCCTGTGTAGATCAGTCGACCACCTCCATCAAAGGTGCCAACCAGGAGGGCGCCAAAACCGGACCGGGAAACCGCCGGATTCGTGAATCCCCCGATCACGAAATCCTCTCGCTGGGTGAACTTGATCTTGATCCAATCCGTACTGCGACCCGATCGATACTTCCCATCCCTTCGTTTCGAGATGATCCCCTCCAGGGCGAATCGACTCGCTTGCCGGTAGACCTCCTCCCCGCTTCCCTCGATGTGATCGCTGAAACGCAAGACCCCATCTCCGACTCCCGCAGCTGCAAAGAGAGCGGAAAGAACTGTCTTTCGATTCTCAAGAGGAACGCTTCGAAGATCGTTGCCGTCAAGGTGCATCACGTCAAAAGCAAAGTAAACCAGCGGTACCCGACTACCCTCCCGGAGTGCATTCTGAAGAGCTTGAAAACTCGTCGTTCCATTGGGTTCAAGGACCGCGACTTCCCCATCGAGAAGCAATGCGTCAACCGGAAAATCCTTTGCTGCCGTGGCAATGCTCTGGAACCGATCCGTCCAATCGTGACCGTTCCGGGTCAGCACTCGAATTTCACCGCCCGAAACGAAGACGAGGGCCCGATAACCGTCGTACTTGATCTCGTGAATCCACTTATCCCCCTCCGGAACATCCTTGCTCAAAGTAGCAAGCTGGGGTTTCATCGTTCTTGCCAGCTCTGCCTTCTTGACTCCCTTGAGTTTCTTGCAATCCGGCACGTCCCCCGTCGGTTCTCGCCTCTTCTTCGGCTTTTCAGGAGCCACCGATTCAGGGGGAACTTCCCCGGTCTGGGTCCAAACTCGGTCCGCGTCTTCGGCAACCTCGGCAAGACTTCTACCTGTCTGAACGCTGAGGGGATACAGCTCGGTGATGGATCCTTCGATCGCTTCCTCATCTCGATCTTTGATGAGCAACCAGTTCTTGGGATCCGGAAGGCCTCCTTCCATTCGCAGCCGAACAAGAGCGAAAACCCCCCTCAGTTTCTCCCCAAGCAGTTCGAATTTGAGGTTTCCTTTCTCCATGCCTTCGTTCGGATCTCCCTTGGGCGCCCAGGTCCCCCGATCCCAGAGAAGCACCGTCCCTCCGCCGTATTCCCCCTTCGGAATCACTCCCTCAAAATCGCCGTATTCAAGGGGATGATCCTCCACATAGACGGCCAGGTGTTTTTGAGCCGGATTCATCGTGGGCCCCTTCGGAACGGCCCAGCTCCGGAAAACACCATCCATCTCGAGACGGAGGTCGTAGTGAAGGCGGGTTGCGTCGTGCATGTGAACGACAAAAGTATTCCCCTGCGTTCGCCGCGGCCCCTCCTTTCCCTTGGGCTCCGGGGTCTTTTTGAAGTCTCGCTTTTTGTGGTACTTGTCGAGTCCCATACCCACTATTGTAATGACCGGCGCCACAAATTACGTGACGAACTTCCAGGACTGGACACTGGATCTTCCAACCGATTCACGACAAAATGCTGGACGATTCCCGCCGCTACCGGGAAAAGCCCCCCAAATAACAAAAGAGGAATGACCCATGCGATTCACCATACGCCTTCTTCTGGCGCTCCTTTCAATCGGGGCACTTTCCGGTACCCTTGAGGCTCAGGATCGACGCCCCCTCCTCCGCTATCCCGACATTCATGAAAATACGGTGGTCTTTTCCCATGGGGCAGACCTCTGGAAAGTACCCAGCGAAGGCGGAATCGCAATCCGGCTCACCATCCACGATGGGGAGGAACGCTTCCCGAAATTCTCCCCCAACGGATCCTGGATCGCTTTCACGGGCCACTACGACGGAAACGCCGACGTGTACGTCATGGATCCCCACGGAGGACGCATCCGACGGGTAACTTTTCATCCTGGCACCGACGACGTTGTCGGCTGGCATCCAGGAAAGAACAAGATTCTCTTCCGGTCGAGTCGAAACAGTTTTTCTCGCTTTACCCGTCTCTTTCTCATCTCTCCCGACGGCACGGGCCTCGAAGAGATTCCACTTCATGAGGCGGCCTACGGGAGCTTCTCTCCGGACGGAAAGAAGATGGCGTACAACCGGGTATCCCGGGAAGGTCGAACCTGGAAGCGATACCGGGGCGGCCTGGCCCAGGAGATCTATCTCCACGATTTTGAGACCGATCAGGACAGCAACGCGACGGGATTCAAAGGAACGGACCGAACTCCCATGTGGATCGGAGACACGGTCTACTTCAGTTCCGATCGAGATGGAGTGCTGAATCTTTACAGCCTTGATCCTTCCAGCGGCGAAATCAACCAGGTTACCCGGCACCAGGCCTACGACGTCCGACGCCCCAGCGAGGGTAGCAACAAGATCGTCTACGAAATTGGCGGCGCCCTCTGGGTTCATGACATCGGCAACGGAGAGTCAAAAGAGATCTCGGTGGAAATCCGAGCCGACGCGCCAGAAACCCGCCCGTACTGGAAAGACGTCAGCAAAAACATCACCGGTATCGATGTGGCTCCGGATGGATCACGAGCCCTGATCACCGCTCGAGGAGAGGTCTTCAGCGTTCCTCGAGAAAAGGGAAAGACCCGAAACCTCACCCGGAGCTCAGGAGCCAGAGATCAACACCCAGCCTGGTCTCCGGATGGTGAGAAGATCGCCTACATCTCCGATGGTAGCGGCGAATACGAGATCACCTGGATCGATCCACTGGGCAAAAAAGAAGCTGTCCAGCTCACCCGGCATGAAAACGGATATCGCCACACCCTGCGCTGGTCACCAGACAGCAAGATGATCGCTTTTGCCGACAATGAGCTGGCCTGCCGCATTCTCAACATTGAATCCCGAAAGGTCACCAAGGTTGACGTTTCCGCCGTTGAACCCACCGACATCAGCCTGGACGACAAACCCATTCATGACTTCGCCTGGTCCCCGGACAGCCGGTTTCTCGCCTACTCCAAGATCGATCCGGATCACGTGTCCAAGATCTACATCTACTCGGTCGATTCCGGCAAGAGTACCTGCGCCAGCCAGGACAACTTCAACGACTTCAACCCGGTATTTACCGCCGACGGAAAACACCTTCTCTTTGTTTCCAATCGGCGCTTCGACCCCACCTACTGTGATTTCGAGTGGGAGATGGTTTACAAGAGCGTCGCCGGCATCTACGCGCTGACCCTTTCCCGGAACGGTGAGCCTCTGTTCGGACCTCCGACCGAAGATGACGAAGACGAAGAAAACAAAGAAGACAACGATTCCGCCACGGCCATCGATTTTGAAGGACTCGCGAATCGAATCGAAGCGGTGCCACTCCCACGAGGAAACTACCGAGAGCTTTCCGTCAACGACAAATCGCTCTACTATCTCAACGCGGATTCCGGCGATTTCAATCGCTTCGAGTACCGGGCACTTGGCCCCCGCACCCTGCACGCTTTTTCCCTCGCTGACCGAAAAGAAGAAACCGTCCTATCCGGTGTTACTTCCTATCGTCTCTCCTTCGATGGAGATTCCATCGTTTATCAAAAAGGATCAAATGTCGGCGTGATTGCCTCGAGCGCAAAGAGCTCAGAAGGCGACAACCTGAAACTGTCCGACATGAAAATGTGGCTCGACCCCGTCCAGGAATGGACCCAGATCTTTCACGAAGCCTGGCGAATGGAGCGCGATTTCTTTTACGATGAGAACATGCATGGCCTCCCCTGGGATGCCATGAAGGAAAAGTACGGAAGACTGATCCCGTCCGCCTCTTGCCGCCAGGACGTGCGATTCATCATCGGCGAGCTCATCGGTGAACTCAACGCATCCCACACCTATGTCTTTGGCGGAGAGCAAAAGCGTACCGCCGATCGGGTTTCCGTGGGAATGCTCGGGGTGAACTGGAAAGAAGATCGAGAGAATCAACTCTATCGGTTCGGCAAGGTCTTTCGCGTCGCCGACTGGACGCAAGAAGTCTTCCCTCCCCTCGCCATGCCCGGACTCAACGTGGAAGATGGCCACTATCTTCTCGAGGTCGAAGGAAAAGCAGTCACCACCGATCAGAACATTTACAGCTACTTCCAGAATCTCGCCCGAAAGTCCATCAACCTCCTCGTCAACGACAAGCCGACCCGAGATGGAGCGAGAGAGATTACGGTCAAGACCCTCGGGAGCGAGAGTACTCTCCGCTATCACGATTGGGTAGAACACAACCGGAAACTCGTCGGAAAGCTATCCCACGGAACCCTTGGCTACATTCACCTCCCTGACACCTACAATGCGTCGGCCCGGGAGTTTCCCAAGACCTTCTTCTCCCAGACCCAGAAGAAAGGTCTTGTGGTTGATGGCCGGTTCAATGGGGGCGGCCTCGATCCAGACATGTTCCTTCAACGACTCCACAAGAAGCCCCTTGCCTACTGGACCCGCCGTTACTCCCAGCACCAAACCACTCCCGCGGTGGTCACCCAGGCTCACATGGTCTGCCTCACCAATCGCCAGGCAGGATCGGGTGGAGACATGCTTCCCATGGAGTTCCGAATGAAAGGAATGGGGCCCATCATCGGAACCCGAACCTGGGGAGGACTCGTGGGCGTGAGCATGTTCCTTTCCATGGTGGACGGCGGTGGCTTGACCGCTCCCGATTACCGGATCTACGACCCCCAGGGAAAGTGGGTTGTGGAAAACGAAGGCATCACTCCCGATATCGAAGTCGATCTCGATCCAGCTCAAATGATGAAGGGTCATGACGCCCAGCTTCAAACGGGCGTTGATGTGCTCCTCAAGATGATCCGGAATAACCCGCCGTCAAGGCCCCAGCACGAGCCCATTCCGACCGAACGAATCGAACCGATCCGGTAAATCGGGCAAAGAAAAGGCAACATCCTTGACCCATGAACGCGAGTTGCGGTTCCAGGCAACCAAGACATCCGGGGAGGTGTCCGCACTCCTTTGCCTCCCTCCGGATGCTTGGTGCCTCTATGTCTTTGGACACGGCGCGGGAGCGGGCATGCGACATGGGTTTATGGAAAAAATATCTCACGACCTTGCGGGGCTGGGAATCGGAACGTTTCGTTATCAGTTTCCCTACATGGAAGCTGGCCGAAAACTCCCGGACCTTCCGGCAATCGCAAACAAAACCGTTCGATCCGCGGTCGCTGCCGCAGCGAAGGCCGGCCCTGGTCTACCCCTCTTTGCCGGCGGAAAGTCCTTCGGAGGACGCATGACATCACAAGCCGCGTCATCGGAGCCTCTCGCTTCGGTGCGCGGCCTTGCCTTCTTTGGGTTCCCCCTTCACCCGCCCAAAAAACCCGGAATCTCGAGGGCCGAACACCTCAGCACCATCAAAATCCCCATGCTCTTCCTGCAGGGAACCCGGGATCATCTCGCCCAGCTAGACCTTCTTGGTCCGGTTTGCGAGGAACTTGGAGCCCTTTCTCACCTTCACCTCGTTGAAGGCGGAGACCACTCCTTCAAGGTGCTAAAACGCTCGAGACGGTCGGAAGCCGATGTCTTCGTCGAGCTCACCGGGACTCTGGAGGCCTTTTGTCGCGAAACGATCTCTGCTTGTGGAGCAAGAAAAGAGTGATCCCACCCGCTCCCGCAGTTGGCGGCCCCTCCAGAACAACCCAGAAAACAGGCATTCCGCAGGTTAGATCGATTCCGAGCATGACCACCCCGAAGACGACCGCGGACCACCCAAGGTATTGAATGAGGCTCCGATGGCCCTCCACATCCCGGGACGCCAATAGCATGCATCCGCCGTGCATGGCATACAGGGACGAGGCAGACCGACTGAGATATTCGGCAACCGGCGCCTCGGGAAATGCCCCTAGATTCAAGAAATCGTGAAAAAACACAAGGGTCGACCTGGGGAAAAAGACCACGAGCAATGCGGCCATCAGCAGAGCGCCGGTCGCTCTCAGCCACCAGATCAAAACTCGTTCCCAGGCCTGCATATGGAGAATCCCAAGGGTGAATCAAAGCTACTTTTCCAGGAGCCCTGGCCGAAATCAGGAGATCTTCGACCACTCTCAAAGGATAGAATAATGACAGCGCCTTCGATCTGTTTCAACCGAAGCCCACATCTAGGAACTCCAAGATGACCCTGCTCATCCTCGCGGTCGCCGCGGTCTTGTTGATCTCGGCTCTTTGCTCCCTCACAGAGGCGGCCCTCTATGCGGTTGGCCCCACCTACGTCCGCAAGCTCTCGGAAAACAAGAGCCGGGCCGGAAAGTTGCTCAGCGTCTTCAAGGAAAACATGGAGCGTCCCATCACCGCCATCTTGATCGTGAACACGGTTGCAAACACGGCGGGGTCGGCCATTGCCGGGGGGCAGGCCGAGCGCATCTTTGGTCAATCCTCACAAAGCGTCCATGTCTGGTTTGTCTCCGGAATGACTCTCTCGGTCTTGATCTTCTCCGAAATCATCCCCAAGGTGGCGGGCGTTGCGTACAACCGGGCCATCTCCCGGGCGATGAGCATTCCGTTGCAGTTTCTCATCAACGGACTGTTTCCCCTGGTCTGGCTGAGTCAGCATCTCTCCAGTTTCATCCAGAGGAAGGAAAGAGGTCCGATCGCACCGGAAGAAGAAGTCCAGCAAATGGCGGATCTCTCGGCTGCAGAAGGAAGCATTCTTCCCCTGGAAGCGGCTCTCGTGCGAAACGTGCTTGCGCTCGACAACATGAAGGCTCGAGACATCATGACGCCTCGCACCGTGGTCTTCAAACGTCCGTCAAACCTGACCGTCAAGGAGGTGTCGGTGGAGGCCGATCGCCTTTCCTATTCTCGCATCCCGATCCATGTTCCGGACGATCCTGACACATGGGTCGGTTACGTTCTCAAGCAAGATATTCTCGCCTGCCTGGCCCGGGACGAATTCGATGTGACCCTTGCGTCTCTTGCGAAGAAGCTCGATTTTTTTCCCGACTCGACCTCGGCCCACATTCTCTTCAATGAACTCATCAAGCGGCGGCGCCACCTTCTTGGCCTCGTGAATGAGTTTGGTGCGATGGAAGGAATCATTACCCTCGAGGATGTCCTGGAAACCCTGATCGGACAGGAAATCGTGGACGAGACCGATACGATCGTCGATCTTCAAGAAGCCGCCCGCATTCGAGGCGCTGAACAGCTTGAGAGCGGGAGTCAAAAAAGACCGGAAACAAAGACCATGGGCCGAGCCAAAAAGAGCAACCCTCCAGGGAAAAAGCCGGGAGAAGATTCGATCTAGCCAGCGTGCTTCGCCCCACTGGCCATGATTCACACTTCGGCCTAGTAAGCTTTGGCGAAGATAACCAGTTCTTTCGAGGGCTTCCCGGTGAAGATGCATTGACCCTCTCGATCTCCGCCCTCCAGCGGAATGCAACGGGCCGTGACTTTCAACCGCTTCAGGATTTCTTCTGCTTTGGGGTCATCGACCCAGTGACTCCGGGCGAAACCACCGGAAAACTCCCCCTTCTTCTCGGCGAAGTAGGCCTCAAAATCGTCGAGGTTGTCGATATCCTGGGTTCGATCATCCCTGAACTTGCACGCCCTCGCGAAGAGATTGTCTTGAATCTCGGTGAGGATCTTGCCGACGGTAGCGACGAATTCCGCCCGGGGGACTCCACTCTTTTCCTTGGCGGACTTGTCACGCCTCGCCATGAAGACCGATCCGGCTGCCACATCGCGAGGTCCCACTTCCAGCCGAATCGGAACTCCGCGCTTGATGTGGTGCCACACTTTGTCTCCGCCCCGCATATCCCGGGCATCGACCTCGACTTCAACCCTCGACCCTTCGTAGGTCTGAGACCGAAGCTCTTTTTGCACTGAGTTGCAAAACTCCATGACCTGGGCCTTTTCTTCATCGGATCGATGAATCGGGATCAGGACGACGTGGCAGGGAGCAAGGCGAGGAGGAACAATCAAACCGTCATCGTCCCCATGAGTCATGATGAGTCCCCCGACCAGTCGGGTGGAAACTCCCCACGAAGTTGTCCAGGCGTGCTCCTCTTTCCCCTCCTGATTCAGGAACTTGATCTGGCACGCCTTGGCAAAGTTCTGACCGAGAAAATGAGAGGTCCCTGCCTGGAGTGCCTTGTGATCCTGCATCATGGCTTCGATTGAATACGTGTTGATTGCCCCGGGAAATCTTTCGGCGGCGGTCTTCTCACCCTTGATGACCGGCATCGCCATGTAGTTCTCGGCAAAGTCGGCGTAAACATCGAGCATCTGCCGGGTTTCGTCCACGGCTTCCTGCTCGGTCGCATGGGCGGTGTGCCCTTCCTGCCAGAGAAACTCGGTTGTCCGGAGGAACAGTCGAGTTCTGAGCTCCCACCGGACCACATTGGCCCACTGATTGATCAGAATCGGAAGATCTCGGTAGGACTGGACCCACTTCGCATACATCTCACCGATAATGGTCTCGCTGGTCGGTCGGACCACCAGGGGTTCTTCAAGCTCCCCCGCCGGGACCAACCCTCCATCTTTCCCGGGTTCAAGACGATGGTGGGTCACCACCGCGCATTCCTTCGCAAACCCCTCGACATGCTCAGCTTCTCGCTCGAGATAGCGCAAAGGAATGAAGAGAGGGAAGTAGGCATTCGAATGCCCGGTATCCTTGAACATGCGATCAAGAACTCGTTGCATGTTCTCCCAGATGGCATAGCCCCAGGGTTTGATCACCATGCAACCCCGGACCGGCGACACCTCGGCGAGATCAGCCGCCCGGATGACCTGCTGGTACCACTCCGGGTAATCTTCCAATCGAGTGGGCTTGATCGCGTTCTTTCCTGACTTCGCCATGATGAGCCTTTCCGGAAGAGAATGGAGCAAACAGGTCCTTTTACTTCCGGGGAGAGCTTATTTCAAGACGTCAAACGTGTTAAGCTTCTCGTTGCGGTTGGACTTGGCTTTTTGAACCTCCATCAATTCTTGCCATGGAGCAAGATCGGAGTCATCTGCATCGATCGATCGGGCGACCGTTCGAAGCATCGCCAAGAGGGCTCATGCCAAAACGGAATCTCTCGAGCAAAGAGAGCGGAAACGCTGGTCTTCAGCTGCTCCTGTTACTAGCTGCCCTGAGCTTGGGGTTGCTTGTCCTCCTTTTCCCGAACTGGATGCTCGTTCCGGCGGTCATCCTCGTCCCGTCGTCTCTCTTGTTCCTCAAGAGGCCCTTCGCCGGCCTCATCATCATCACGATCACCCTTCCGTTGATGAGCCGGACGACCTTCAGCAACTTCGGGGATTCGATTCCAGATCTTGACTACTCAAAAGTGGTCATTCTGGGCCTCGCCGGCTTGATCGCGCTGCGAATGATTGCCACCCGGACCTTGCCCAAGCTGATCGCCTTCGATGCGGTGGTCGGCGCGTACGTGACGATGGGCGTGATCAGTCTCTTTCGGGGCGAAGATCTCTGGGAAAATGGCCGAGAATACGTGCAGGTGGAAATGCTTCCCGTCCTTCTGTACGTACTGGCTCGCGCCACCCTGACCAATCGGGAACGGTTCGAAAAATGGCTCCTTGCCCTTGGGGCTGCCGGAGCAGCAACCTCCGTTCTTCTTCTGGCTGAATTCGTTTTAAAGAAACACTTCTTTTTCCCCGATTTCTCTCGGGACGACTTCTTCCGGAGCCAGGCCACCTGGCCTCAGCCCAACGGAGCGGCTTGTTACACGAGCCTCTCCATCATCGCTCTCGTTTTTCTTTTTCTTCGAGGTCGGCATATCCAGCAGCGGATCTTGATGTCTTCACTTCTGCTCTTGTGCTGCGGGGGAATCATCGTCACCTTTTCCCGCCGGGGATGGGGAGCCGCCCTCATCGGCGTCTGCATCTTGTTGCTCGGGCAGAACAGAAAGCGCTACCTCGTAGCCCTGGCGGGCGCCGGCGCGGTAGCTCTTTTGTTCGCAATTCCCGACCTCCACACGAGCTCCCTTCTGAACGATCGGATTCTCGCTCAGAACACGGTCAAAACACGTCTCTTCTTCGTTCAAACCAGTATCAGGATGTGGTCCGACAGCCCGATCATTGGGCTTGGCTACAATGCCCCCCGCCATCGCTATGACGAGTACGACATCCCCGCCAACATCTGGCACGCAAAAGAAGAAGAGCGTGGCTGGAGAACCGGGGGCTGGAGTCCACACAACTCGTTCTTGACGGCTCTCATCGAAGGAGGAATCATCCGATTCCTCTTGCTCGGCCTCGTCTTCTTCTTCCTCATCCCCAAGCTCATTCGAGCGTCCAGGTGGAAGGAATCAGACATCAAAGATGGAAGCTATCTCGCGGACTATATGCTGCTCTATCTCGGGATCTCCGCCGGCCTCGTCGCAAGTTCTTTCGCCGGAGACACCCTTCGAGATCTCTTCACCCTTGGCACCTTCTTGTGTTTCGCCGCCTCGACGGCAAACGGAGTTCAGGCGGAAGGGCTCGCCCCGGTGATTCTTGCCACCGAAGGACCAAAGGATTCGACTTCAAAGCTTCCCCGTCCCGCTCCGCTCGCCCCCGGTCTTCCGGCCAGAACCCAACAAAAACACCCCGTCCCCGCGAACAAGTAGAGAAAGCCTTCTCGTGAAGATCTGCTCTGGTTTTCAGCCCGATGGCCAGCCGCTTGCAGGGAAAAACGTTTTCCCGGATAATCTGAAGCTCTGATTTTCCCGTTTCATCATGTTTCCCGGTCCATTGTTCAGGGTCTTTGGAGCCAACCCATGCATCTCAAGCAGTTCGTCAGCTCGTTCGCCCTTGCCATGATCCTCTGGATTGCTGTTTCACCACCAACCGAGGCTTCGTCTCTCGGGAACCCGAACTTCAACAACCTGTTTGTTTTCGGCGACAGCCTCTCCGACACGGGGAACGTAGCCATCGCTACTGCTCCTTCTTTTCAGGGGGTTCCATTCGGCGGCTTGCTCCCGTCCCTGGCCTATGAGAACGGTCGATTTTCCAATGGAGAAGTCTGGGTCGAGTTCCTTGCAAACGAGCTCCAGCTGAGCGTCGACCCGATTCTTGGTGGCGGCACCAATTTCGCATTTGGAGGCGCCCGAACCGGACCAACAAGTGCCATTCCGCCGAGCCTGCTCGATCAACTCGAGGCCTACTTTGACACCACCGGAGGGACGGCGGACTTTGGATCTCTTTACGTCGTCTGGGGAGGCTCAAACGATACCCGAGATGCGGCGGCCCAAAAACTCGCCGGCAACGACACCGGAGCAACTGCAACGGTAACGACCGCAACCCAGAACATCGCCTTCATTCTCGATAACCTGGCGGCGGCAGGGGCGGTTCACTTTCTTGTCCCCAACATTCCCGACCTCGGGCTGACCCCCGAAGCGCTTCGAGGCCCGTCGGGTCTTGATGTGGCGTCAACGGCCGTTTCGGTTGAATTCAACACATTGCTTGACGGAGTTATTTCAGCAGCGGCAGCCAACCATCCCGGCGCTCGCTTCATCCCGGTCGATGCGTTTCAGAGAATCACCGACATTGCCGCGTCACCGTCAACCTTCGGGCTTTCAAACACCTCCGACCCCTGCATTGATGTCGCAAGTGTCTGTGCCAACCCGGAAGAATATCTCTTCTACGACGGAATCCACCCGACCTCGGCCGGTCACGAGCTTGCAGCTGAAATGGCATTGATTGCACTTTGCCCGGCGCCAACCGACAAATTGCGGATCAATGGATTGAACGGAGGAATGGATGGGAATGTCGACGTAGGTCTGGGAGTACCGATCGTCGTCTCCATCGACAGCACACCAGGACCGACAAATCAGAAGTACTTTCTCTATGCCTGGCCAAGCTCCGGATTGCATGAAGTTGCCCTGGCAATCAGAGGTGAGGTGGTTGGCTGTCTGTCGGGAGCAACCCCGATCGAACCAGGCATCGGAATGCAGCCCGCGTTCTGCGTCCGAGGAAGCGGCATTCCTGCAATCGTGTGCGGCAATGCAAGAGACGTTCGCGGACCGAGTTTTCTTCCCATTTCTGTGCGCAGCGGTGGAGTGGCGAACCCGATCTCTCTCGTCCTTCAGGCTGTCATCCAGAATCCAAACGCCTGCAACAGTCTCGGCTTCAGCACAACCAATTCGATC
>JAJDCM010000390.1 GCA_029260825.1 Planctomycetota bacterium
ATCCCCGACCCGGATCCAAGCGCGGAGCCGCAAGGGATGGCCACGGTTTCCCACGGTCCGTTCGCTGAACAACTCCCGGTGGCCAACATGACGGTCGGAGAAATCCGGGGTCGTTTCGCCGATCGATTCGACATTGACCCAAGGAGCCTCCCTTTCGTTGACGGGGAAGCCGCCCAGGACGACACCGTCGTTCAGTCAGGTCAGCTCTTGTGGTTTACCCACCGATCCGGCGAAAAAGGATCGATATCATGAGCGATTCGGATCAACCCGCCACCGTCACAATCGTCGGAGATCAGGTGCTTGCCGTTTCGCCCGAAGGCAAGAAGGCCCGGATCCCCGTGTCCCATTTGATGGAAGAAATCAACTCCCTCCGCCACTCGGCGGGGGGACTCATTCTCCCCGAGGGAGTCCGAACCCAGTACCCCACCAAGAACGGACTCGTTCTCGTTCATGAGACTTCGCCCCGGTTCTACAACTTCCAGTGGATCACCAAGGATTCTCCGGCCCCGTATGGACCAGAAGCCAAATATGAATCCGTCCGGGTTCTTCTCCCCTATGTGGTCATTCTTTGTCTTGTCGTCCGAGACCGTAGAGGTACTTATCAGCTGACAAACTGGAACGAAGCGTTCTTCCGGAACGAAACCCTTCTGTCCGAAAACGACCCGCTCTATTATCCGGCTCTCTTGAACTGCTCCAAGATAGCTCCCCAGAAAGAACATGCCTTGTCATGGATCTGTACCCAGCACCTCGACAAATCGAAAATCCCCAAGAACGCTGATCCAAGTTGCCGGATCAAGAACTGCCTCTCCGCCCTCCTGCATCATCTCTACGAAAGCGGGTTTAACCTGAGTTCGGAACATCATGAACTGACGAGCTGGTTCAGTGCCACGGTGGAGGCCAAGATCGACCCGAGGATTGCTTCGATCGAAGCCTGGGCCAAGGCTTCCGAAGAAGACAAGATGTTCTCGATCACAGTTCCCTGGCTTCCCACCGGACACACGGTGAAGGAAGTGGCACACAGAATGATCAATCTTCAAAAAATCGCGCCCCAGGAAATCGCCCATGAATCGGATTTTTCCCGGCTGATTTTCAGACACACGAAGAAGAAAAAATCCACCGCATCATCCGCCATCGAAGACATTTTCGATTTCTTACCCTTCTAAAGGAAGTGAGGATACCCATGCAACACTCTTCCCCTCAAGAGACCCAGAGCTCGGAGTCGGAGCTGATCACGCCGATTTTCTTGAAAGAAAATTCGGAGCCGTTCTGGACCAACGATGCAGCGTTTTATGTTCTCTCACGAAGCGGGCTCTTTCTCTGCCGGAATCACCCTTTCTTCAAGAGTTGTACTCCGGCTCGAAAATGGCCAGGAGAACTCGGCTTGCAAGAACCGTTTCTTCAAGCAAACTTCCCCAAGATCCCTACCGAGCTCTTTGAACGTATTGTGGGATTCTTTGGCCATATCGCGAATCTCTACGCCGCGGAAGCTGCCGTGCTCCTTGCCTGGGATCAGGACACAGAATCGGTCGGTCCCATTGTTCCCCCTCAGATCACCGCAATCAGTAGCACATCCTATGGAAAAACCTATCCGATCGGCGTGCGCTACGAGGTCCCCACCGATTTGCCCCCGAACCTGATGATCATTGGAGATTCTCACAGCCACGTTTTCATGCCCGCCTATTCTTCCGTCACCGATCAAGAAGATGAGTCGTTTCGGCCCGGCCTGCACATCGTGGTGGGTCGACTGGATCAAGAACCGCCCGACATTTACACAGAAGCAGTCGTGGACGGGATGCGGTTCGAACTGGAGATGGATCAGGGGGTGGAAGGCTATGAAAAGAGGGGAAGCAACCCACCCCAGGAGTGGATCGATCGGGTCACGGTTACTTCGGGCAACTGGAACAGAGGGGCTACCCCTTCCGGTCTCAAATACGGCCAGTAGCGTCAGGAGGAAAGCACATGACTACGGAACTTCATTCCCTTTCCAAACACGCCGCCGTCAACGTCGACATTCCGGATGGAATCTCGATCAAGGTGATCGGACTTGGCGGGGTCGGCGGAATTCTCGTCCGGTACCTTACTGTATTTCTCGTATCGGGGGGCACCCAGGGGCGATTGGTCCTCATCGACGGGGATTCATTCGAAAACGAGAATCAGGCCCGGATGGTGTTTTCGAAGCTTGGAAACAAGGCGGCGGTTCTGGAAAACGAGCTCAGCGGTTTGAGCGATGACTCACGACTGTCTGTGACCTCGATAGAAGAGTACGTGACGGAGGAGAATCTCAAGCAGTATGTCCATGAAAATGACATCGTTCTCTTGGCTGTCGACAATCACAAGACCCGACAAATCGTGAACGCACGGTGCGCCGAGCTAGGAGGAGTCTGTCTGATTTCGGGGGGAAACGACGGAGTCGGCGAAGATAGCTCCGGAAGGTTTGTGCGGGGGACTTTCGGCAACGTGCAGATCTATGTCCGCCGGGGTGGTGACGATCAATGCGCTGGCCTGACCAAATTCCATCCGGAGATCGAAGATCCGGCCGACCAACTTCCCACCGAAGTCGGGTGCGGAGCCATGCTGCCCTCCGTACCTCAGATCCTGTTCACGAACCTGATGACGGCAACCTCGATGCTGAACGCCCTTTGGCTCCATCTAGCCGGTGAGCTGCACTACTCGGAGCTCTGCTTCGACGTCTTTGACGGGGTTATGCGCCCCATGCCTCATAAGGGGCCCAAGGCTGCGGAACAGGTCCAGTCGGCCCCAAAAACTGTGGGGTGAGCGAAGTCTAAAGCCCTGGAGGGAGAGATGTTTCGAGTTTCCAAAGATCGAGGGCCGCCCGTACGTCGTCTTCTTCTCGTCGTCTTCTTCTCGTCGTCTTCTTCTATGAGTGGCGAAGGTCGCCGAATGGCAAGCTTGACTGGTCGCGAGTCTTCCTTCCCTCACAACCGCAGCTCATACCTCGGAACTCCTCCATCCTTGTTCGGCGTGAAGAAATGCCTGTTTTCGCGCCACCATTCGAGAGAGATCACATCGGGAATGTCCTCGAACCGAGGAGGCATTGACGCACGCGGCTT
>JAJDCM010000040.1 GCA_029260825.1 Planctomycetota bacterium
TGGAGCCGACTTTCCTTGACGGGCCAGGAGGCCGACGCCATCGTCGGTCTGTTCGAAGAGACGAGAAGCGAGGACGCTGATCTTGACGAGGATAGGAAGGAAGCCTTCACTCTTCTCATGCGACGGAACGCGACGGAAGAAGCGGTCAAGCACCACCTGGAGGGTCACGCTTACGTGCATCTGGCAACCCACGGCTACTTCCAGCCGGAGGGTCTTCCTTCGGCGTGGAAGAAAGTACAGGAGGAGGCCGAGAAGAATCGCGGTGGGCGCATTCTTGAGGAAACTGAGAAGGCGATCACGGGCCTGATGCCGGGACTGCTCTCGGGACTTGTCTTTGCTGGTGCGAATGCGGAGCCGGAAGAAGGGCGGGACAACGGTCTTCTCACCGCGGAGGAGGTGACGTATCTCGATCTTTCGGACTGCGAGTTGGTGGTATTATCTGCGTGCGAAACCGGATTGGGTCGACCGGAGAGCGGCGAGGGGATGATCGGATTGCGCCGAAGTTTCCGGCAGGCAGGTGCACGGACGGTGATCAGCTCATTGTGGCAGGTACGAGACGATAGCACGCAAGAGTTGATGGAACGATTCTACGAGAACCTGTGGCTGAAGAAGATGGGGAAGCTCGAGGCGTTGCGGCAGGCTCAGCTCTGGATGCTTGAGCGTAATCGTGAGGAAGATGGGGAAGGGTTGCCTTCGACGTGGGGTGCGTTTGTATCGGATGGGGATTGGGAGTAGGCCGCCGGCTGAGAGCAACGCTGCGCATTAAGATTGCTAGTATTACTTGGCCCTTGGGAATCGACCTCACCTTGATGCTATCCAGTAGCTTTCTTTGATTGTCGCTTGGCAATCTCGGCGATGCTCCGCAGCGCATCGTTCACGGAGGCCGAGTCGTTAAAAAACTCGGCGACATCGGGGTCTAAGACGACGACATTGCTCCCTTCGGCGAACTTGCCTGCGTACTTGCCGCGAACGCCACCAGTGAAGTCATATTCATCCCTTGTCCATGAGTAGCGCCACCCACCATTCTACCAACCCAGAAGCGTGATGCTTGGGTCCCGGCCGGAAATTCGGGCGCACTTCTGCCCCGATGTCAGAGGGGATGATTTCCGGTCCTACGTGTAGGATCCGGGATGTAGTCGATTCGTACGCAGTTAGTACGCACGAAACCGGGACGATTCGGG
This sequence comes from Planctomycetota bacterium, assembly GCA_029260825.1. GTDB lineage: Bacteria > Planctomycetota > JACOTG01 > JACOTG01 > JAJDCM01 > JAJDCM01. The sequence continues at coordinate 1,182 of JAJDCM010000040.1, forward strand.
ATGATACGGGACAATATGGGAAGATTCCCGAATCCGTCGAAGATCGTTCCAGCGAGCAACTTGCTTCCGACAAAGAGCTTCTGTCCAAATGGAGGATCAGCCTCGTCTTGAATGGGGTTCAAGAGGTCGGGAGTTCGAATCTCCCCGCCCCGATCCATTTCTGGCTTCTCGGCCAACCACCAACCGACCTGGGCTGCGACCAGGATCCATTTTCTACCTTTCGCGCGATCCGGTGCCGGTTTAGGCTCTGTATTAGGTGTGCACATTCGTGATTCGGTTTGATGGCAGTGATTTCTCACAGGACCGGTGCAAGCACTTGCACATGCTCGGTCCGATTGGAGAACGCATTCGTGAGATGGCTCGTCCTACTCGTGGTTCCGGTCTTGGTTGTTGGTTCCGTCGCTTCCCAGGAGAAACCCGCGCCAACCGACGTCTCCAAACTCCCAAGCCTTAAGGTTGGCGAAACCCTCGAGGGCGAGATCATCGAGGATGATCCAACCGTCATGACGGAGATCCTAAGGTGGAAGGACACCTGGGGGCCAACCCGAGGAGGAGCCTACCGGATTCAGATCGAGGAGAGCGGCCCCTACCACATCGATTTGAAGTCCTGCTTGTTTGACGCCTATCTGGTGCTCCGTGGTGCGGACGGAGCCGTGCTCCTCGAGGATGACGACGGGCTGGTCTTTTGGCACGCGCGCATCGTAGCGGAGTTGGAGTCCGGGAAGAGGTATCAGGTTGAGGTTTGTGCATTGTACGGAATGACGGGATCGTTTGAGGTCGTTCTGCGGAAAGGACCCGCCAAAGAGATTTCTCCGATTGAGAGAAGTCGTCTCGGGATCGAAGAGGCGCGCGAAACGGTGCGTCGTGTGGAAGCGGCGCGTGGCCCCGACCACCGGGATGTCGCGTGGGCGCTGAACAACCTGGCGATACTTCTTACTTCCCAGGGTGTGTATGCAGAAGCGCGGCCTCTTTTTGAGAGGTCTCTCGAGATCCGGGAAAAGACGCTTGGCCCCAACCACCCAGAGGTTGCAACATCGCTGAGCAACCTGGCAGCGCTCCTCTATTCCCAGGGTCAGTATTCTGAAGCGCGCCCTCTTCTTAAGAGGTCTCTCAAGATTCAGGAGAAGACGTTAGGTCCCGACCACCCAGATGTTGCGCTTGTGCTGAACAACCTGGCGGAGCTCCTCAAGGCCCAGGGTCAGTATTCTGAAGCGCGGCCTCTTTACGAGAGGTCTCTCAAGATTAGGGAGAAGACGCTTGGCCCCGACCACCCAGATGTAGCGGCGTCGCTGAGCAACCTGGCGGCTCTCCTCTATTCCCAGGGTCTATATCCAGAAGCGCGGCCTCTTTATGAGAGGTCTCACAAGATTAGGGAGAAGACGTTTGGCGCCAACCACCCAGATGTAGCGGCGTCGCTGAGCAACCTGGCGGCTCTCCTCTATTCCCAGGGTCTATATCCAGAAGCGCGGCCTCTTTATGAGAGGTCACTCAAGATCTTTGAGAAGACGTTTGGCCCCGACCACCCAGATGTTGCGCTTGTGCTGAACAACCTGGCAAATCTCCTTACTTTCCAGGGTCTATATCCAGAAGCGTGGCCTCTTTATGAGAGGTCTCTCAAGATTAGGGAGAAGACGCTTGGCCCCGACCACCCGCATGTTGCGACGTCGCTGAACAACCTGGCGGAGCTCCTTACTTCCCAGGGTCAGTATTCTGAAGCCCGGCCTCTTTACGAGAGGTCTCTCAAGATTAGGGAGAAGACGCTTGGCCCCAACCACCCAGATGTAGCGGCGTCGCTGAGCAACCTGGCGGCTCTCCTTCATCTCCAGGGTCTATATCCAGAAGCGTGGCCTCTTTATGAGAGGTCTCTCAAGATTAGGGAGAAGACGCTTGGCGCCAACCACCCAGAGGTTGCAACATCGCTGAGCAACCTGGCAGCGCTCCTCTATTCCCAGGGTCGGTATTCTGAAGCGCGGCCTCTTTTTGAGAGGTCTCTCAAGATCTTTGAGAAGACGTTTGGCCCCGACCACCCAGATGTTGCGACCCCACTGAGCAACCTGGCAAGTTTCCTCAAATCCCAGGATCAGTATTCTGAAGCGCGGCCTCTTTTAGAGAGGTCTCTCAAGATTAGGGAGAAGACGTTTGGCCCCGACCACCCAGATGTTGCGCTTGTGCTGAACAACCTGGCGGCTCTCCTATATTCCCAGGGTCAGTATTCTGAAGCGCGGCCTCTTCATGAGAGGTCTCTCAAGATCTGGGAAAAGACGCTTGGCCCCGACCACCCAAATGTTGCGGCGTCGCTGAACAACCTGGCGATGCTCGAAGCCAACGACGGAGAGAGCCGCCGTGCTTTCGAACTTGCGTCTCGAGCCCTACTTTCCGACGAAGCTCAGCTCGAAGCGACTCTCTTGTCCCAGACCGAGAGCGAGAGACTGCGTTATGCGGGGAGGCTGCGATCGTCCTTAGAACTCTACGTGAGCCTTGCCCGGGAGGGGTTAACTGGAGGTGGAGGACTCGAGGTCGCCTCGTCCGTTCTCTCCCGGAAGGGACGGGTTGCGCGAAGTCTCTTAGGCCGGGAAAGTCAACATGCTTCTCTGTCGTCAGAGGAGCGCGCCATGGTTGGTCAGCTGCGTTCGGTTCAGAAGCGGCTTTCGGATGCCCTGTACTCGAGAGAAGTCTCCGACCGCGAGGCGCACCAAGAGCTCCTGATGAATCTCCGTGACCGGAAGAAGGAGTTGGAGCTAGCACTCGTGCGATGGAAGAATCACGAGTTCTCGCTGGTTCAAGGACGGGGGGAAAGGGAGGGAAAGGGGGCGAAGGAAAGGAAGAGAGGGATGGGGTGGGAAAGGGGGAAAGAGGCGGCGGCGGTGCAGGGTTCTTTACCGGAGGGCTCGGTAGCGGTGAACTTCCTTGTGCACCGGATCTATCGGCCGACGGAGTGGAAGGGCAAAGAGCTCGTCCGCAAGGGAGGGTGGGATCGGGCTCGAGTGTCGGCGTTTCTGGTCCCAAGCGGGAAGGGTGACTTGCAGTGGCTGGATCTCGGGGAGGCGTCGGTCCTGGAGGATGCAACGAAGGAGTTTCTGGGCGAACTGATCAGCCGTCGGGGATTACAAAAAAGCGAGACCACCGATTCTTCTCCGACCACGGCCGCGATGGACCGACTTCGTGAGCTCCTGTGGGATCCGCTCCGCGAGCTCATCGGAGAGTCGGAGCTCGTGATCATCTCGCCGGATACGTTTCTGGGAACGCTCCCTTTTGAGACGTTGCAGGAAAAGGACGGGAGCTACCTTATCGAGAAGCGGTCCTTCGTTTACATCCAGGATCTGTTGAGCCTTGTAGACCGCAAGCGGGAGAGCGAGGCGGCGCAGCCGCGTCTTTTCGCTGTCGGAGGGATTGACTACGGACGGAGGGGCAAGCTTGATTCGGAGTTTCTGCGAGAGCGGCTCGTGGCGCAAGCCGAGACTCGCGGAGGACTTCCGCCACGGTGGGGTCGACTCTCGTTGACGGGCCAAGAGGCTGACGCCATCGTTGGTCTGTTCGAAGAGACGAGAGGCGAGGACGGAAGCACGGACGAAGAGGATGAGGCCTTCACGCTTCTCATGCGTAGGTCTGCGACGGAAGAAGCGGTCAAGCATCACCTCGAGAGTCACAGCTACGTGCATTTGGCAACCCACGGCTATTTCCAGCCGGAGGGTCTTCCTTCGGCGTGGAAGAACGCACAGGAGGAGGCGGAGAAGAATCGCACTGGAGAGTTTCTTGAGGAGACCGAGAGGGCGATCACGGGTCTCATGCCGGGACTCCTTTCGGGACTTGTCTTTTCTGGTGCGAACGCTGAGCCGGAAGAGGGGCGGGACAATGGTCTTCTCACCGCGGAGGAAACGACGTATCTCGATCTTTCGGACTGCCAGTTGGTGGTCTTATCCGCGTGCGAAACGGGCTTGGGAAGACCGGAAGGCGGCGAGGGGATGATCGGGTTGCGGCGGAGTTTTCGGCAGGCGGGGGCAAGAACCGTGATCAGCTCCTTGTGGCAGGTGCGCGACGATTCCACCCAAGAGCTCATGGAACGATTCTACGAGAACCTTTGGTTGAAGAAGATGGGGAAGCTCGAGGCGCTACGGCAGGCTCAGCTCTGGATGCTCGAGCGAAATCGGGAGGAAGATGGGGAGGGGTTGCCTTCGACGTGGGGTGCGTTTGTGCTGGATGGGGATTGGGAGTAGGGGGTTGGCTACTGGGCCAAGCTGGTTCAACAGATCACTCGGACCTTGAGGCTATCCAGTCGCTTTCTTTGATTGTCGCCTCGCAATTTCGGCGATGCTCCGTAGCGCATCGTTCACGGATGCCGAGTCTTTGAAGAACTCGGCGACATCGGGGTCTAAGACGACGACATTGCTCCCTTCAGCGAATTTGGCTGCAGGTCTCGGTGGAGCAACAGATCCTAATGCTCCAGCAAAGAGGCGGTGCAGAGAGCCTACAGTGCCATGGGCGCGTGCTTTTCCGACCGACAGGTGTTCTCGGGCAGTCTGTCGGCAGATCGGCGTTCAAACTGTGTACGCACTTAGTACGCACGAAACCGGGACGATTCAGGACGATACGGGACAATATGGGAAGATTTCGGTTTTCAGCTAAGCCGCTGACCTTCAGTAAGTTGCCTTCCCAAAATCGTTTGCGTCCGTTTCCCGCGATGTCCCCGTCTTGAATGGGGTTCAAGAGGTCGGGAGTTCGAATCTCCCCGCCCCGATTCCTTTAAGTTGTTCCAGGATCTCAAGTATCGCGTCGGACTTGAGGCTACGTCCGATCAGCGTGCTGTATTCCATCGCTCCATCCACCTAGCGAAGAGGATTTTTATCGGGAGTGAGCTCGAGGCGAGAGACATCAAAGCTGCGGGTCAACGATGTCTCCAGTAGCCAGGCTTACGGCGACCGTGGGCTACTGCCACGATCTGGATTGATTGTTTTGTGATGCGATAGGCGACGAAGAACGGGAATCTTCTGAATAAGAAGCGCCGAGTTTCCTTAACATACTCGGGCCAGCGCATCGGAGCTTCTTGGATCGCCACGATTGCGCGATCAAGCTCTCGGACGAAGCCAGCTCCGGCCAGTTCGCTACGATCCTGGTACCACGAACGAGCAGCTTGTGTTTCCTCGATGGGATGTGGATGGAAATCCACTTCCCGTTCGAGTGTCATTGACCGATGATTCTCCGTCGTGCTTCGGACCACGGAACCGGCTTGACCGAACCGTCGCCGAGCTCCTGAATCCGTCGGGATACTTCGGCTTCCCAAGCTGCTTCTGCGTCACTGTCGACCGTAATGTCCAAGCTCTCGATCAATGACCCTGCAATAGCGGCTCGGACCTCAGGGGGTTGTTCGAGTACCTTCTTAAGTAGCTCCAATGTTTGTGCATTCATGATGAGGCCATTCTACCACAGACAGATGAGACTAGGGGCCCGTATGCCAACTCCGAGCAGGGATGAATTCTGGACGTTGGGCTGGTCATCCGTTGTGGGGCGAACTTGATCGTCGGGATCGCCTGTAATTTGTGCGGGAGTGATTGGGCTTCCCCGTCTAGGATGGGGAATCCTGTTTTTGGGGGTGAGTCTGTACGCAGTTAGTACGCACGAAACCGGGATGATTCGGGACAATATCGTCGAAACGGAGATCTTGAAGACGAACTACACATCGGCGCCAATCCGAGGAAAAGCCTACCGGATCCAGGTTGAGAGTGGCCCCTACCATATCGATTTGAAGTCTTACTTCTTCGACGCCTATCTGGTGCTCCGTGGTGTGAACGGAACCGTGATCCTCGAGGATGACGATGGCCTGGTCTCGACTCACGCGCGGATCGTGTGGAGTTGGAGTCCGGGAAGAGCCGTCAGGTTGATGTCTGTGCATCCCGGACTCTGGATTATGTGTCGGACATTTCCGGGTCCTTTCTCGAGCGCTTCCTAGCCGCAGGCCCAAGGATCGTAGGAGCCGAAGTTCCAAACGTGCCCTTCGGGATCGCGGCAAGAGTAGCCGCGGCCCCCGTAGTCCTCGTCTTTTATTTTCATCACGATTTCCGCCCCCGCTGCGACAGCTCGCGCGTAGTGTTTGTCGGCGTCTTCGACGATGATGTACGGGCTCTGAGATACGGCGCTACCCAGAGCGCTCGGCGGCTTCTGAAGATTGTCGAACTCGCTCGTGCCCTCGGAGCCGAGCATTACCATTCCGTTCCCGAAGACGAGTTGTGCGTGGACGATTGTGCCGTCTTCACCGGGCACGACAAGGTGCTTCTCGAATCCGAATGCCTCGCAGAGCCACGCGATGGCTTTCGCTGTATCGTTGTATCGCATGGTGGGAATCACCGTCGCCGTTGTGGTCTTCGCGTTATCGGTCAATGGTTCTCTCCTGTGTGGTGGGGTCGGTCCGGTCTATCTCCCTTACACTGCATCCGCTGGCGGCGATTTCGGGTTGCCGGTGATTTTGCGCGGGTCTGTACGCACTTAGTACGCACGAAACCGGGACGATTCAGGACAATATGGGACGATTTGGGAAAATTTCGGATTTCGGCTAAAACGCCTGTTTTCAGGAAGTTGCCTTCGCAAAGGCGTTTGCGCCCGTTTCTCGAACTCGCCCTCATTTGAATGGGGTTCAAGAGGTCGGGAGTTCGAGTCTCCCCGCCCCGATCCTTCCTCGGCTTCTCGGCCAAACCACCAACCGACCCAGATGGCGATCTGGATCCGTTTTCTACCTTTCGCGCGATCCTGTGTCGGTTTAGGCTATGCATATAAGCTGTGAACAACTGATTTGGTTTGACGCCATTGCTTTCTCGCATAGCCCGTCCGAGCACGAGCACTGGCTTTGTCTTATTGGAGAACGTGCTCGTGAGGTGGCTCGTCTTATTCGTGGTTCCGGTCTTGGTCGCTGGTTCCGTCGCCTCCCAGGAGAAACCCGCGCCAATCGACATCTCCAAGCTCCCTATCCTTAAGGTTGGTGAAACCCTCGAGGGCGAGATCAACGACGATGATCCGATCGTTCTGACGGAGATCTTGAAGACTTCTTACTCCCAGGCGCCAACCCGAGGAACGCCTACTGGGTTCAGGTCGAGGAGAGCGGCCCCTATCAAATCGATTTGAAGTCCTACTTCTTCGACGCCTACCTGGTGCTCCGTGTCGAGGACGGAACCGTGGTCTCCGAAGACGACGATGGGCTGATCTCGACGCACGCGCGCGTCGTGGCGGCGCTGGAGTCCGGGAAGAGCTATCAGGTTGAAGAGGATGGGGAAGCTTGAAGCGTTGCGGCAGGCTCAGCTCTGGATGCTCGAGCGAAATCGAGAGGAAAATGGGGCGGGGTTGCCTTCGACTTGGGGTGCGTTTGTACTGGATTGGGAGTGAGGGGTTTGGCTCCTGGCCAAGCTGGTTCAACAATCATTCGAATGTAGAGGCTATCCACTCGCTTTCTTTGATTGTCGTTTCGCAATCTCGGCGATGCTCCGTAACGCATCGTTTACGGACGCCGAGTCTTTGAAAAACTCGGCGACGTCGGGGTCTAAGACGACGACATTGCTCCCTTCTGCGAATTTGGCTGCGTACTTGCCACGTACGCCACCCGTGAAGTCATATTCATCCCTGACCTCAGCCGGATCGTGTTTGTCATCCTTCATACATTTTTCTTTCGTGTTTCGACGCTGACCTAGCGCTGATTATCCTGATTCTGCTCCCACGCTCTGTGTGGACGACTACGACGAGCTTATTGCCGCGTAAAGACCCGATGAGCACGAAGCGGTCTTCCGCTTTCGAGTGATCGGGATCGGGTATGGTGATCGATAGAGGATCACCAAATGCGACAGCAGCCTCTTCGAAGGAGATCCCATGTTTCTTCGCATTGGTGCGAGCTTTCTCTGCATCCCATTCGAACTCCAAGCTCATTGCTTTATGTGTCCCTCCCTCGTCTCTTGAGCTGGATTTCTGATGATCCTGGAGTCACTCCAGCATTGTGCAATCAAGTTTTGGCCCATTCTACCACATGTGTAGAAGATAAAGACCTTTACGGTGAAGCAACCGGTTCTATCGTTCCGCCAGTGAAGGAGGTGGTGGTCTCACGCACGAGGGGCTGTTAAGGGAGGACAGCCACATTGCCTTGGTCGCGTGTTTTTCCGACCCGGCCGAGATCGTCGTGTTGTTCTCGGGCCTCGGTCTGCCGATCGGCAGTTCAAGACTGTGGATGCACTTAGTACGCACGAAATCGGGACGATTCAGGACAATATGGGAAGATTATGGATTTTGGCTAAGATGCTGATTCTCGCTAGAGTACCTTCGCAAAAGCGTTTGCGGCCTTTTCTCGAAATCCCCCCGATTTGAATGGGGTTCAAGAGGTCGGGAGTTCGAATCTCCCCGCCCCGATCCTTCCTGGGCTTTCGCCAAACCTCCAAGCGGCCTGAGCCGCGATCTGGATCCGTTTTCTTCCTTTCGCGCCATCCTGCGTCGGTTTAGGCTATGTATGAACGGTGAACAATCGTCATTTGGTTTGACGCCAACGATTTCTCGCATGACCGGTCCGAGCACAAGCACTTGCTCTGTAGACTCTTCTCATGCGTAGGTCTGCGACGGAAGAAGCGGTCAAGCATCACCTCGAGGAGACGGAACGGGCGATCACGGGTCTGATGCCGGGACTGTTCTCGGGACTTGTTTTCGCTGGTGCGAACGCGGAGCCTGAAGAGGGGCGGGACAACGGTCTTCTCACCGCGGAGGAAGTGACGTATCTCGATCGGCCTGGGAAGACCAGAAGGCGGCGAGGGGATGATCGGATTGCGGCGAAGTTTCCGGCAGGCAGGTGCACGGACCGTGATCAGCTCATTGTGGCAAGTGCGAGACGATAGCACCCAAGAGCTCATGGAACGATTCTACGAGAACCTCTGGTTGAAGAAGAGGGGGACGCTCGAGGCGTTGCGACAGGCTCAGCTCTGGATGCTCAAGCGAAATCGGGAGGAAGATGGAGATGGGTTGCCTTCGACGTGGGGTGCGTTTGTGCTGGATGGGGATTGGGAGTGAGTTTTTGGGAAGAGTGAAGAGTCTGCCCGAACGGTCCGAAAACTCGACCGATGTCGATTTTGGCAAGAGTACCTGTTATCGAGCGTTTCCCTAGAATTCAATTCGTCGGAACACGACCGAAATTCGTTG
>JAJDCM010000391.1 GCA_029260825.1 Planctomycetota bacterium
CCGTGGCAAACATCGGAGATGTGGACGGGGATCTGATCGATGACCTCGCCGTGGGAGCTCCGTTCGACAAAGATGGCCTTCCCCCTGGCTCCGCCAACTTCACGGGGGCGGTCTGGATTCTCTTCATGAACCGAGACGGGACGGTTCACACCCATCAGAAGATCAGCATGACCCAGGGCGGATTTACGGGACCGATCGCAAACAACGGCTCGTTTGGCGAGGCCGTCACCGGTCTTGGCGACCTGGACAACGACGGGATCCCGGACATCGCAGTTGGCGCACCCGAAGAAGATGGGGGAGGCGCTCCTGGGGGGCTCGACTATGGCGCGGTGTGGATCCTCTTCCTCAACGCAAACGGCACCGTCAAGGCAGAGCAAAAAATCGACTCCGTAAACGGCGGCGTGACGGGTCTTCTCTTCAACGCTGATTTCGGCTCTAGCCTTGCCGGCGTGGGAGACCTCAACGGAGATTCCATCGAGGACCTGGTGGTCGGAGCTCACGGTTACAGTCTCCCCGGGGGGCAGCGGGAGGGAGCGCTCTATACGCTTCTTCTCAACGCCAACGGCACGGTTCAGAGCCAGGTGTTTATCAGCGATTTCCTGGGAGGCCTTCTCATTAACCTGCACCCCGACGACGAGCTCGGCTCCGCCTTGTCGGCGTTTCCAGATTCGGATGGCGACGGCCGCCCCGAGCTTCTGGTGGGGATTCGCGGAGAGGATGTTTTCGGATTTCCCGGGTTCAACCATGGACGATTGCTCCAGTGCAATCTGGACCCGGACGGACGAATTGGCGGAGCACGGATCGTTCAGGCTCCATCCTTTCAGCAGGAGAGACTCGGTACCGCGGTCACCTGCGTCGAAGATGTTGATGGCGACGGCAACCCCGAGATTCTGGGAGGATTTTCCTTCGCAGACGATGGTGCGGACATCAACGATGGAGGTATCGGGCTCATTCTCCTCGGCGGAGATGCCACCGGAAAGTCGTTCCAGAGAATTGATGATTCCGAAGGCGGACTCACCGGGCCCTTGCTTTCCGGGGATAAGTTCGGAGAAGGCGCGGCAGGCCTTTCTGATCTCGACCTTGACGGAGTAGGTGATGTTGCCGTTGGAGCCCCGGGTGCGGACGCGGTCTACATCCTCTTTCTTGCCTCCTGCGACCCGACCTCACTCACATCCGTGACACCACGAATCGGCGTGGAGGTCGGAGGCACTTCGGTGACCTTGACCGGATCCGGATTCACGACCCTCCCGGACACATCCGTCACCTTCGACGGGATGTCAGCAACCGTGACATCTGTCAGTGCCACCGAGGTCGTCGCCCTGTCACCTCCAGGCACGTCCGGGAGTCGGGTCGATGTCGAGGTCACCAATAGCACCGGCTCCTGCCGGATGTCTCTCGCCTTTAGATATGTTTCCTGCAACCCTTTTTCAATCAGTCGCATCGCCCCCATCCAGGGCGCGGAACGAGGGGACACTCAAGTTCAGGTTACGGCCGGGAACTTCGACCAAGAATTCTACAAGGTGTTTTTCGGTACGGAAGAAGCAACGATCCTGGGATTGACCACGACAAATCGCATCCTCGTGAGAACACCACCAGGTTCCGGTACGGTCGATGTCCGGCTCGTCAACGGCTGCGGCGAAGTCTCACTCCCCGGTGGGTTCACCTATCTTCCGGACCACATTGCAGCACGCTCCGGCAACATCGGTTCAGATGGCGCGTTCAATGTTCCTCAAAATGCCCTCTTCATCAATGGCCAGACCGGCGATGCAAATCGGGAGCTCTGTGTGGGAATCAACGAATCGATTCTGATCGAGACCCACGGCGATCCCATTACATTTCACACCAGCTACGCGTTCTGGGTTTGGGTGGGAGAGCCGACTCCCTCAACCGTCTATCAGGTCCCTTCCGACATCGGGCTTATAGCCATGACACCGCCCTTCGGGGGCGGCAATCCAGCAAAGACCTGGAACAACCTCGGCCTCTTTCGCTTTTTGAACCGTCCTGATTTCCCAAGCCCCCTCGCCCCCACAACCCTCCTCAACTTCGGCGGGATCGGCCAGCCGATCACAGCAACGTTTCAGGGGATCATCACGGGAGGAAGGTCGGAGGAAGCGCCATTCTTCGTCACCAACGCAATCGTCCTGAAGGTGCAGTGACCCTGCCTTCGCTCTTCAAGCTTCGGCGGACGACGACCGTCCAAAAAGGACGGGAGGTTCTATCGGTGTGGTCTGGTGAGGTGAAAAAAAGCGAATCAGGTGCCGATCGACTTTTCTCCGGCGCTCAGCAACCTCGTCAGCCGAGCCATCGCCCGAGAAAAGAGCACGCGCACGGTCTCCGGACGAGATTGCCCCAGCTCCGTGGCGATGTCCTCGTAGGTGAGCTGATCGAGGATCCTGAGCTCGATGACCCGGCGGTAGTTTTCGGGAAGACTGGAGAGCACATCAAGGATGGAAGCTACATCGTCCTTGCGCGCAGCCATCGTCGCTGGACCAGGGGTGCTTTGCCCACCCCCCTGGTTCCCCTCGACAATGCGGGAGGAGAGCGCTTCCATCCGGCGAACACGCTGGCGCCGTGCAAGATCTCGCAACCGGTTGCGCGCGATGTGAGTGGACCAGCGGAGAAAGTCCTCTTCGGTTTCAATCGGGTAGTTACCGATCGTCTTCACGATGGTCATGAAGACGTCCTGGGCACAATCACCCGACTCGGCAAAAGAGCGGAGATTGGGCCCCATGAGGCTTCGAATCCGAGAGAGCACCTTCGCCTCGTACTTTTCCACGATCTGGCTCATGGCGCTCGAGTTCCCGTCACGGGCGGCTCGAAGAAGGCCGATGGTCCTGGAGAAACGTTCCTGGTCAGAGCTGTCAGTCATTGCCTCCCGATTCTAACCCACAACCTGGCATCTCCGCTCTTTGTTCTTTTCGGAGCAATCTTCGCCCTGATTCTATGCTCCTCCCCCCCGGCCCTGGCCAGGGAGGGAGAATCCTTGCTTGACCCGGTTCATGCAAAGGTAGCAGACCGGGTCCAGTCAGCCCGTCAGGCCAAGAACCGTCAACAGCTGGAAAAAGCTCGATCCATCGTAAGAAGTCTGCTCCCCATGGTAGAGGGGATTCCCAACGCACTTGACGACAAAGCTCTGACGGACCTGATGAGCGAGGGGCAAGATCTTGCTTTAGACCTCGAAGACCTCGAGACGAACCTGGCCCTTTCGAGCTGGATCCTCCAGGCACGTCGCCGACATCGAAAGCCGGACGACTTCGAGGTTGTGAACTCCATCGTCTTGCTGGCAGGAGCGCTGGACGATGTGGGAAGGTCGAACGAAGCCCTACCCCTTTACCGCGAAGCCCTGGCTGTCAACAAGGCCGCCGGTCGTGGAGGAACCCAGAAACACGCTCGCTATCGGGCAAACCTGGCCATCTGCCTCGAGAATCTGGGGGAAGTCGATGCAGCCGTCGAACTCTTTGAGGCTTCGTATCGGGAGATTCTCGAGATCTCTCCTCCCGGAGATCTCACCATCATGACGGCGACATTCCACTACGCGCGGGCTCTGTTTCTTTACAAGGGAGAGCTCGTTCGAGCTCAGGAATTGCTTGAGACGGTTCGGAAGGCCCTTCCCGCAGACCATCGATTTCGGGACGTTACGGATTATTACTATGCCCAGGTACTCGAGGAGTCAGGGGATCTTCGCGGGGCCCTTGCTCTTTCCCGGCAACTCCTCGATCTTCGTCGAAAGAAATATCCACCGGGAAGCCAGAGAATCAAGAACGTCGAGGATATGGTAGCCACGTTATCCGGACACCTCGGCGATCAAGATCAAGCGGATGCGCTGATCGAAAAACTCCTGGCTGAATCAAAGAACACGGAGATGACGGTCCTTACCGTTCGACAATGGGAAGAGCGGGCTGGTCTTTTAGTTCGCCGAGGAGACGTCACCGAAGCCACAGCTCTTCGTCAGAAGGTCCTTTCATTCTACGAGGAACTTGATGCCCCCGATGATCTACGCTTACTTGTAGCACGGCGATTGCTGGCCGAGACCCTCATGAACCAACGCAACCCCATCGCGGCTCGTTCTCTTCTTGAGCGGAACATGGAAGCCCACATCCGGCTCCAGCACGATCATCGGGATGAACTCAAGAACCGGCTTCTACTCGCAAAAGTCATGACGAAATGCGGGGACCACTATGCCTCCCTGGGGCTGTTTCGCACGATTCTGGACGCCCTCGAAGCAAGATCCTTTCCCGGAGATGATGAGGTGATTCGTGTCCGGGGGGAACTGGCCAACCTGTTCGCCAATGTTAACGACATGGAGCAGGCAAAGAACCTCCACGAACTGAATCTGAAGGAACTCTCCGCCCGATTTCCGCCGGGTCACTTGCGAATTCAAAAGGCTCGACTCAGCCTGGCATACTCCCTCCCCGTCGAGGAAAAAGATCGTGCTCTAGAACTTGTGACACTGGCCAAAGAGGAACTCCATCGCCTCCAGAACCAGACGGAGCTCGAGATCTGGGCGGATGGGATTTACGTCTACAACATCATCCGAGGTGATGATCCGATTGAAGAAGAGGACGCCATCAGGGCAAGAACAATCCTCGACCAAACCCTGGAGATTAGCCTGGAAAAACACCGACGAGGGGATCAAGCAGGAGGCCTACTCGAGCAAACTCGCAGGCTTCGGGCAGGGTTTTTCTTCCGAACCGGTCAAACGAAGGAGCTGCTCTCTGAGCTTCTTTTGCTTGTTGATGAATTCGAGAGACAGCGCCTCCGAATCCATGGCCTTCTTGGTTCCCGGGCTGCCCTTGAGTTTGTCACCGATGATAGCGCATCCGCCTTGTCCGCCATCATTCGATTCAGCGAGGGCCTGGAAGATTCAACTCTTGCCCGGCGCATCTTCGAGGTGTTCGAAACTCTACAATGCTTGATCACGACTCCTCAATCAGCTCTTGAGTCCATCTCGCCCCGAGACACCCCGTCAAACAACTCGCTTGAAGCCCTGATGCGTGGCGTTCTGAAGAGAGATGCCAGGGAGAGGTCCACCGACCGGGAAAATCAGAGCGTCACAAAATGCGATCTGGAAGATCTCCTGGAAAAGATGCCGGATAACTCTGCCTATGTGGCTATCTTCGACGCACTCCCCGGATCACTGACCGCGTTCGTCCTGCAAAAACCAGGTGGCGGTCATCGCATCTTGCTGGGAAGTGAGTCCGAGATCAAAGAGAGAGTCGAGGCATGGAAGATGACCCCCGGACTCACTGCGAGTCGAGGTCTCCAGCTTGTTCAAAACGAGACCAGCAAAGAAGCGATTCCCTCGGAGGAGGCTCCAGGACACGAGCTCCGACGACTCGCTCTTGACCCGATTCTGTCTCTCCTGCCGAAAGGGATGACGATCTTCTTCCGACCGGCCGGCCCGTATCATCTGTTTCACCCCGGAACTCTCCCGACAGAAGGTGGCCTCGTCGGGGACGATTATCCCTTCCGGTTCGAGGTTTCTTCTGCACGCCTTCTTGGTGCCTCGCCCAAACAACGAGGGGATGGGAATCTGGTCCTTGTCGGAGGAGTCGATTATGGCGAAACTCAGGCTGACAGTCACGGCTTTGTCCCCCTTCCCGGAGCGGCTCGAGAAGTTCTCTCCCTGGAAGAAATCTGGATGAAGACCAAGAAGCTGCGCCCCCAACGGCTCGGCGGGAGCAGCGCTACCAAAGAGATGCTAAGAAGCGCTTGCGTTGGTGCACGATTCCTTCATCTGGCTACCCATGGCTATTTCGCTCGGGAGTTCGCCCGGAACTTCAAGGAGCCATTTCACCCGGCCTGGGCGGGTCAAGATGAAGCTTCACTCTCCATCGGGCTATTTCCCCTACTCCTCAACGGGCTGGCGCTTTCAAAAGCCAACGAGGCTCCTCAAGGAGAGTCCATGAGTCCAGGGATTCTTACGGCAGAGGAGCTCTCCCGCTTCCCCCTTTCCGATTGCGAGATGGCAGTCCTTTCCGCCTGCGAGACGAACGTGGGGCTTTCCCGACGAGGGCAAGGCATCCATTCCCTGCGAACCGCCCTCCATCAAGCCGGCGTAGGGACAAGCGTCTCCTCTCTGTGGAGTGTTCCCGATGGAGCGACCACTCAGGTCATGGAGAATTTCTACCGCCGACTTTGGGTAGATGGAGAAGCAAAGGCCGATGCCCTCTGGAACGCTCAGATGGATATGCGAAACAGCGGCGCTCCCGTTTCCGCCTGGGCGGGTTGGGTTCTCACGGGAAACCCCCACTAGTGAATCCGCTCGGAGTCCTGGCGAAGTGGATGGCTTCGGGCTAAGATGCAAAGAGGGAAGGAATCAACCGAACCAACAGGATCCGCACTGCGAGAAGAAATGACTGACAACGACTTGCGACTGGAGAAACTCCTCGAACGCTATATCGAGAGTGTTGAATCCGGCAATGAGAACGCACTCGACGAGCTCTGCCTTGCCCACCCCGAAGACGCGGACCAACTGCGCCACGAGGTGGCCCAGCTCTCTCGATACTGGCAGGATCTTGAAAACATGGGATCGGAAGGCGAAGAAAATCCCTCTCTTGCGGGAAAGACTCTCGGCCGCTTCAAGATCATTCGCGAGCTTGGACGGGGAGGCATGGGAATCGTGTGCCTGGTGGAAGACCCGCATCTGAATCGTCAGGTTGCGCTCAAGATTCTGCACGGCTATCGAACTGCTAGCGCAAAAGACATCCATCGGTTCCGGCGCGAAATCCAGGCCATTGCAAAGCTCAAGCACCATTCGATCATTCCGGTCTACGAGGTCGGAGAAGATGACGGAGCTCCATTCTTCACCATGGAATACGTCGAGGGCCAGACCCTTGATCAGGCCATGACGTCACTCGACAAGAAAACGGGTCGGGTCGAGAACTCCTGTCTCCTGATGGTAAAAATAGCCGAAGCCCTCCATCATGCCCATGAGCAGGGAATCATTCACCGTGACGTGAAGCCGTCAAACATCCTCCTTGACAACAATGATCGAGCCTTTCTATTCGACTTCGGTCTCGCCCTCATCGAGAACGAACCAGCTCTGACTCATACCGGCGACTTCATCGGGACCCCCTTCTATGTTTCCCCGGAGCAGGTCAAGGGAAAGAGCGGAGACATCGACCACCGAACCGACATCTATTCCCTCGGGGTCACCCTCTACGAGGTATTGACGGGAGAGCGTCCCTTCACGGGAGACAGCTCCCAGCAAATCTTTCGCAATATTCTCTCCCGGGAACCGATGCCCCTTCGCAGCATGAACGACTCGGTCCCCCGGGATCTGGAGACGATTTGCCTGACGGCTCTCGAGAAAGACCCCGCGCGCAGGTACCAAAATGCTCAGGAGTTCGCGGATGACCTCACCCGATTCCTGGATTACCGCCCCGTTCTCGCTCGACCCGTGGGACGGTTCACGAAAGCAAGTCGGTTCATTCGACGTCATCGACTCTTGGTGGGGTCAACCGCAGTGGTCCTTGTCGCGATCATCACCGGGCTGGTCGTGAGCTTGCTGGCCCTTGGCAGGGCGAATCGGGAGTGGGTCCGTGCCGAAAAAGAGAAGTCTCTAGCTGATCTCGCCCGAGCAAACGTAACCGCCGAAAAAAAGAATGTCGAAGCAGCACTCGAGGAACTATCCCTCGAATCTCGACGCACTGCAGGAGTCAGGGAATACCTGGAGTGGATGTTGCAATCCATCGACCCCGATCGGTTCGGGCGAAACGTCCAGTTTCTGGAGGTGGTCCGGGCAGCTGCGGAATCCCTTTCCGAGCGATTCGAGAGAGAGCCGGAAATCGAAGCGTCACTGCGACTCACTCTGGCCACAAGCTTTCGACGCCTTGGTGCTTTTGAAGAGGCCGAACAGCAGCTGGTTCTCCTCGAGCCTCTCGAGAGCATGCTATCGCTCGAGCCGGAAGAACTGATCCGGGCCCGGAGCGAGCGCGGCCGGCTGAGGCGAGATCAGGGCCAATGGGGAGAGGCGGTAACCATCCACCGGGCTAACGTCGCCGCCGCGAGGAGGCTGACAGGAGAATCGTCCGTTCTGAGAGACTGTCTCGGGGACCTCGGCCGAGCTCTCCACGATCAAGGGCACTGGGCCGAAGCCGTTGCCACATTCCGAGAAGCCCTCGCGCTTTGTACGCCGGGAGATGACGAGATTCAAAACCTGCGACTCGATCTCTCTCACGTTCTTCAGGACAAGTATGAACTTCAAGAGGCCAGGGAAATCCTCGACTCGGTCTGGAAGCTCCGCAAGGAAGAGCTCGGAGAAGATCATTTCGAGACTCTTCGGGCCGAACATCAGCTGGGCTTTCTCTCTCGACATCTGAACGAACTCGAGGAGGCAGAGTCCCATTTGACCCGTGCTCGCGAAGGATACCGAAAGCTCCTTGGCCTTGCCCATCCTCTGACACTCCAAGCGACGAGGACGCTTGCCCACCATCATCTCGAGTGCGCCAATTATCCTGAAGCGGAAAGGATCATCACCGAAGCTCTCGTCAGTATCCAAAGCCTGGAAGATAACGAATGGCTTTCTCTTGACGTGCGCGCTACACACGCTCTGCTGCTTTATCACCTCGGACGGCTGAAAGAGGCCACAGCTATCCAGAGCGAATCGGTGCGAGAGATTGTTGAGGCCCTGGGAGAGGTTCACCCGAAAGCCTTTGAAGCCGAACGTCAGTATGGCTTCTTCTTGACCGAGTTGGGGCAACTTGAAA
Organism: Planctomycetota bacterium; assembly: GCA_029260825.1. Lineage (GTDB taxonomy): Bacteria > Planctomycetota > JACOTG01 > JACOTG01 > JAJDCM01 > JAJDCM01. The sequence goes on from JAJDCM010000391.1 coordinate 8,712, forward strand.
AAGCCGAGACGTTGCTGAGAAAAACATTCACGAACGCCAAATCACTTCTTGGCAACGATCACCCCCTGGCCCTTCGTCTCGGCAATGTACTCGGAGTAACCCTGGAACTAAGCGGTTCCCTCAAAGAAGCGGAGGCACTTCAGAGAGATCTGCTTTCACTCGCTCGGGTAAAGTGCGGCGAATCTCATTCCTTGACTCACAGCATCCTCATGCGCCATGCCTCCCTCTTGAAAGAACTCGGAAGCCTGGAGGAATGCGAGGCATCCTGTAGCAGGATTATCGATGCGCGAACGGAACGATTCGGGCAGGATCATCCCTCGACTCTGGAAGCAATGGATCTTCATGCCCTGGCTGTTGCCAATCAGGGCCGCTTTCAAGAAGCGGTGGAGCTTTTCGATCGGGTCACCGAAAAGGCTCGTAGTATCCTGAATCCCGATCATCCCCATCTTGCCATTTATCTGATGAATCAAGGGTACTGGTACTTCTTCTCCAACCAGGAGTGGAAGGCGGAGAAGATCTTTCGCGAAGTCCTGAGGATCAGGAAGAAATCTCTCGGCCCCGGTCACTACGCAACTCTCGCCGCTCGCCGCGAACTTGCGCATTCACTCTTCAGCATCGGGGGAAAGGAGAACCTGGACGAGGCGTTTTCTCTCCTGGAAGGAATCTACGAATCGAGCGTCGAGATGCTCGGGGCCGATCATGACCAAGTCCTGAGGATTCTCTACGTCACCGGACGATGCTTGGCGGCTCGGGGAGAGTTTGCGCGAGCAGAGAAAATGCTCCTTGAGGTCGTGGCAAAACATGAAGCGGCCCTTGGCGAGGAACATCGAAACTCCGTCGAGGCCCAATCGACTCTCGCCCGAATCTACCAGAGGCAAGGAAAGTACAAAGAAGCCGAGCCGATTCACCGAAGAAACCTTGAGATTCAGAAAAAGATCTTCGGGCCGGAGTACACCGCGACGGTCATCACCATGAACAACCTGGCTCATCTTCTTCAGCACACAGAGCGCTACCCGGAAGCCCTTGCACTGAACGAAGAGATCCTCGACATCTGGATGCGGCAATTCGGTGAGGAGCATTATGGAGTCCTCGCCACCTACAATAATCTCACGGATCTTTACCTCAAGACGGATCGTCTCGAGGACGCAGATCGAGTCTCCGCGCGATTGATCGAGGTGGCGGGAAAGTCATCTTCCGACCACTGGAGAATGGGGGTTTACCGGACAAGTCGAGGAAAAGCCCTGACCCATACAGGTCATTACGACGAGGCCGAGAAGCAACTTCAACAGGCGATTCGTTTTCTGACCCAGACCCTTGGCCGCAAAGCAAAGGAAACCGGCGAGGCAAGAGAGGCTCTTGAAGCCATGAGAGAAGCGAGAGCCAGCCAGGAAGATTGAGTGTCTTCCCGACCCTCACTCAATCCGCAGGATCACCGGATTGGTCACACTGAACCCGATCGTGTTTGCCGCTCCTGCATCTTCCACCAGTGCCTGCCTCGTCTCTTTCATCGGGAAATGACCGTAACCGAGTTGGTCACACTGAATCCACCGGGATGACCGCTTGCCCCTTCTTCAAGGACGCCCTGAAGAGTGAGGACAACCTCCCGTCCGTTCAGGTTGAAGCGGCGGTAGAATGGTGCCGCTTGGGTTACCTGACCGACGACTACATTTCCGCACGCGATCTCCGGATCCACTCCGGGCCCGGGCAAGCAGATCTTGGGCTGAGGGCCTCCAGGTTGCACCGGGATGGGATTCACGAGTGTACCGAGCGGCGTCCCGCCCTTCACCAACATCGAGGGGTTCCGGCCCAGTCCACGCCAGACCCAAAGGACATTGCGATTTTGCTGTGCCGGGCTGACTGCTTGCGATAGGGCAAACGAGATCGGATCGGAGGCGTCTACTTCGACGGTGCGATCGCGGCCTCCGGAGGAACCATTCACGAACAAGACGTCACGAATCTCCCCCGCTGCGGCGTTGACGGTTCCAGAGCTTCCGGCAGAAGGAACGCTTATTTGAACGATTGCATCCTGCACAGAGTTCCCGAGAAGATCTCGTAGGCTCACGCGAACGAAAATGTAGGGCGTGTCCGAAAATGAAAACGACCGGGTGACGCCCCTGGCAATTGAGATCTGCTCAACCGTCGCGTCGGTTGAGCCGTCGCCGTCCGTGTCCACCGGATCTCCCCTGCGAAGGACCGGCTTCGAGGTTTGGGAGAGCATTGCAGCGTCCCCGACAAAGAGAATCTCATCCGCGGTGGAAGTTTCCCAGAGGTGGGCGACCTGACCGCGATTGTTCAGATCCATGCCGACAACTTCGGAATCCGGGGGAAGGATCTCCCCAGCGATCTCATCCCCGTCTTGAACGGCAATCGTTCCGTTTACCAGAAGGTAATGGCTGCTGCTCTCGGCGGTGGCGGCTACGACAAAAACCCCGGAATTGTTGACAGCGCAATCCTGAAAAGAAAGTAGAGGAGAACCGGATCCGGCGAGGTCTCCTTCCCTCAAAGCGATCCGCCCATCAATCCAGACGGCAGATAGGATCTGACGACCCGTGTCAATGGACAGAAGGTGTATCCGGTGGGACCCATCATCCGAGACATCGAACCGAGGGTCGAGATTCGTGATGGCTCCTCCAGGGACGGGACCTCCTTGGTCGAGCAGGACGGTGAACTCCTCGCCTGACGGCGAAACTTCATAGAGCGTCTCTCCGGCTGAACTACCGCCAGGAAGGCTTGCATGGGAGAGAATCATGTATCCGACACCGTCAGGGCGCATCCGGGGTGGGAACGTTGGTGGCAAAAGAAAGCGGCCGGCGTAACCGGGGGCCGGGTCTCCTTCGGTCAGGAGGATCCCAAGATGATTCCGGAGGGTCGCAAGGCCGCCTGTTTCGCTGTTGAGCAGAAACTGGCCTTCGTTGCCCACCGCGATGTTGTCGCTCGGACTCGACAGGTCGAAGTCGCTTGCGCACAGAACTACCCGATCATCGATCCAGACGAAGGCCTCCTCCTCCGATCCGGTGTTCGCCTTTCCAGTGAAAGCAATCTGTCCATTCCCTGATAGGGTTGGAAAGCGGAGATCTGTTATCGCAGTCAATGGAACTCCAGGCACAACCCCACCCACTTCTGCCACAACATAAACTTCTTCTGTTGGAGTTCTTGTGTTCCCGGATAGAGAGAAACAAAAGTCGCGTGCGTTGCCTTCGTCAGGACACTCAGCGATATCGCACCATTCGGAAAGATATGGATGGAAGAGGTTACGCCATTGGCCGCTCAAACCGTCTCGATCCACGATCGTCCAGTACCAGGCAGAGTTCGGCACGGTGAACACTCCCTGGATGGAGAGCCAGTAGCTGCCACTGGTCAGGATGCACGGCGAGCTCAGGGAAACGTCGTATATAGCATCGAAAATACAAGCGGGCTGAAAAGCAGGCTCCGTCGATCCGTAGACAAGTCGACCTGGTTTGCCGTTGTCGTCCCGATAGAAGCGTATCTTGAACGATTCCACGGGGCGATTGGTGTTGCAAGTTCCAAAAGCTGTGATGGTCTCGATGATCCATTCTTTGCCGGACGGAACCTGGAAGTCGGCGGCCCCTTCGGTGTAGTGTCTATCCCTGGAAGTGGACACCAGTCCGTTCTCCGTCGGATCGCTCCAGGAACAGAGCTGATCGTAGAGAAGGGTCTGACCGATTCGAGAGGGAAGGTCCGAACCTGGGTTCGTTGGTAAATCCCCCTGAGGCACAAGGATCCGCAAAGGAGCCTGCCCACAGAGGGGTGAATTCAAAAGGACAGACCACGTTGCAACGGCCAGCAAGGTTGCGATCATGCGGTTCATTTTCAGCTTCCTCCAGCGTGTGCGATTCCAAGTCAATGGACCAGACAGTGCGAGGGTCCACAGGAGCCCTTGGTCTCCGTCCGGAAGAACAAGCGCGGGAGGAGGGGAAACGTTACAGGGATTGTGAGGATCCAGGGTATCTGCACAATCTCCACCGCATTGATCACCGAGAACATTCCCACAGGCCCCTTCACTGAAAGAACCTTCTCCGATGATTCAAGCGACTCTTGACCTGGGCCGAGCAGTCAGGTCTAACTATCTATGTACGTGAGAAATTCGCTTCATCAGCCTCGGACTTGATATGCACCTCAGCAAAGGCCAGACCCTGATCCAGTACGAGATCATCGGCCCTCTCGGGGCCATGGGTGCCTGACCAAGGCTCGCCTCGATGTATCCCTTGATTTTCCCCACGACCTCGAGCGCGCGTTCAGCAGTAAGGATTAGCGAGTCAAGTCAAAAGATGACAGGAAAACGACATGGTCCTCAAATCACATCTAGTTCTGGCGGCGGTGGGATTTCTTTGTTTTGCGTTGGGAGCCTCTGGTGCGGCCGAAAACCGGAAGGGAAAACCGGTGGTGATCGGAACATCTTATGAGCTTCATTCAACGGCGCTCGACGAAACCCGCCGTATCAACGTCTTCCTGCCACCAGGCTATTCGGACGAAGGCCGGAACTTTCCCGTCCTCTATCTGATTGATGGGGGTGAGAAAGCCGATTTTCATCACATCACCGGACTGGCACATCTGGGAGCAATCGCTCATATGTTCCAGCAGATGATCGTCGTGGGGATTCACAATAATGATCGGTACCGTGACCTCACTTCACCTTCTCAGATCAGTTCTGATCGGGAGCGTCTTCCCACCAGCGGCGGTGCGAAGGCATACCGAGAATATCTCGTGGAAGAGCTCCAACCCTACGTAGAAAAGCACTATCGAACGAATGGCGAAAAGGCGATCATCGGGGAGTCGCTTGCCGGCTTGTTCATCCTGGAAACCTTCCTTCTCCATCCCGAGAGCTATGACACCTACGTGTGTATCAGCCCATCTCTCTGGTGGGACGGGCAATCCTTGATGAAGGCCGCTGACCAGGCGCTACGGCGCCCCCTCTACTCCGGGAAGCGACTCTATCTTTCGCACGCCAATGAACTGGACATCGTCGCCGGGGTCGAAAAAGTGGTTGAAGCCTTGAAGGCCCACGCACCCCAAGGTCTGAAATGGACGTATGACCCACGGCCACAGGAGACCCACGGGACGGTCTATCACCCGGTAGCCATGTCGGCCCTGAAGAACTTGTATCCTGTGAAGTAGCTGTTCAGGCTGCCTTGAGTCTTCCAAGAGCCGAATCGTAGGCCCTCAACGCACCAATCGAAGTATCTCGGACGCCCGCGGTCGTCATGGCCAGCCAGTCGCCCTCGAATCCGTAATCAGCGGATGGATTCGATATGCTATGATTCTGCCCTTGCATCCCGACGGATCGTAGCATTCGGGGAGGTGTCTCTTGCGACCCACAGTCTGCGAAGAGTTCCGATGACCACGCCCTCCAATACAGGTATCAGTCACTCGGCTTCCAGTGGTCCGAAGAATCACCGGCCCCTCACATCAAACAAACGGAGGAAAAATAGAAATGCGAATGGCTGTCCTATCTTTGCTGGCGCTGCTCCTTGCAGCTCCGCACGCCCTGGCTCAAAAGAAACCCAACATCCTCGTTGTCTGGGGCGACGACATCGGCAACACGAACATCAGCGCAAACTCCCACGGCGTGATGGGATATCGCACCCCCAACATCGATCGCATCGCACGTGAGGGCATCCGCTTTACCGACTATTACGCCGAGCAATCCTGCACAGCCGGCCGGGCATCCTTTATTCTCGGCCAGAGCGTATACCGGAGCGGCCTCTCGAAAGTCGGACTTCCCGGGGCAGAACTGGGGAGCCACCCCGACGATCCGACCATCGCGCGCCTTCTCAAAGGGCGTGGATACATGACCGGACAGTTCGGCAAGAACCACCTTGGCGATCGAGACGAACACCTCCCAACTGCCCATGGCTTCGATGAGTTTCTCGGCAATCTATACCACCTCAACGCAGAAGAAGAACCGGAGAACGAAGATTACCCGGGCGACGCTGTCATGCCGGACGGCAAGACTTTCCGTGAGAAATTCGGACCCCGTGGCGTGATTCACTCGTGGGCCAATGCGGACGGCACTCAGAGAATTGAAGACACGGGCCCACTGACGAAGAAGCGCATGGAGACCGTCGATGACGAGACCAGTGCTCGTGCCCTTGCCTGGATCAGGGAACAACACGCCGCCGGAAAGCCCTGGTTCTGCTGGTGGAACGGGACGCGAATGCACTTTCGCACTCACGTCAAAAAAGAGCTGCGCGGCGTCTCCGGTCAAGACGAGTACTCCGACGGGATGGTCGAGCACGACATGCACATCGGCCTGTTTCTGAGCCTCCTCGACGAACTCGGAATCGCAGACAACACCATCGTTTTCTACTCAACAGATAACGGTGTTCACATGAATACCTGGCCAGATGGCGGGATGACTCCCTTCAGAAGCGAGAAGAACACCAACTGGGAGGGTGCCATGCGGGTGCCCGCGTTCGTTCGATGGCCCGGGCACATCAAGGCCGGTTCCATCACGAACGAGATCGTCCACCACATGGACTGGATGCCCACGCTTCTTGCGATTGCCGGCGAGCCCAAAGTGAAGGAAAAGCTCCTGAAAGGCTATGAAGCCGAGGGCAAGACCTACAAGGTACACCTCGACGGATACAATCAGTTGCCCCTCCTGACCGGGAAGACGGATAAGTCGGCGCGACATGAAGTCTTTTACTTCTCGGATGATGGCGATCTGACGGCGCTACGCTACGACGATTGGAAGCTCATCTTCATGGAGCAGAAAACCGAAGAGACCCTGCGCATCTGGATGGAGCCGTTCGTTCCGCTACGCATCCCCCTCATCGTCAACCTTCGCCGCGACCCCTACGAACGAGGAATCAAGACATCCAACACCTACCTCGACTGGTTGCTTGATCACGCTTATTTGCTGGTTCCCGCCCAAGCGTATGTCGGCAAGTTCCTTGCCACATTCAAGGAATACCCACCTCGCATGAAGGCGGCCTCCTTCGGCCTGGATCAGGTCATGGAGAAGCTCGAACAGAGCTACGGGAAATGATTCGACCGTCGCCGTGAGGAGAGCGGTTTCTATCCAGAGATTTTGAGGCGTCGGCCAATAGGTCGGCGCCTTTTTTTATCAACCGATTCTTGTCAGGCACAGGTCATTCGATGCCCTCACAAGAGATCGAGCGCACCCGGGTCATAGAAGCGAACGGCGCACGTTTCTGCCCCGGGATCGGAGCCAGGTTTGTGGGGATGAGTCACCGCATAGCGCCGATCGTCGTTCGAAGGTGTCCGCAGCCATTCACTCATGATTTCCCGCCAGTCGACGAGCCTGACATTCATCCGCCGACATGCCCACCCAACAACCCAGTCGATGCTGGTCAAACCGAGCTCGACGGGACGATGGGCAAGATTCTCATCTCCGAGGGTCCACGGGGGAGGGCAATGGGCTAGCTCCGACCCAAGGAAAAACCGAGAATCATAAAGGGCACGAGCAACGTCATGCGTCATGCCAAGACAACCACCCTGGATGGAGAAAAGGCCCGCCGTACGCTGCACCGTCCCGAACACGCACGGATCGGTCGGAAGCTCATCGAAGGCTCGAGCGATACGAGTGTCCGGGTCAATCTTGATGAAGTATTCCGTCGGCTCGGCGAGGAAAAGACGAAGCATCTCGTGAACGACCTCTCCTCCCCGTTCGATCGGAAACAACCATTCCCCGTAGTGACAGATGCCGGAGTAACGATGACTCAGGGTCTCGATTGCAGGGTCTGAATCCCCATCCGCGCGAACGATCAGACGACTTGTGGGGTAGACCCGCCGCAATCGATCGAGACAGATTTCGAGCTGATCAACGTCTCCCCGGACATTCAAGAAAAACGTCAGGTCATGCTTGGACATCTCTTACTCCAGGTGGCGAAGCGCACAGGGAAAGATATCGACGTCAGGGGACACGGCCTTGTGGGGATGAGTTATGGCGTAACGACGATCCTCATTTTTCTGCGCGATCCTCCATTCGCTCAAGATTTCGGGCCAATCCGTCATCTCGATTCCCAGTTCCGTACAGGCCCAGCCTAGAAGCCAATCATCGCACGTAAGCCCATCGACCACCGTGGTCTTGATCACGTATCGACTGAAAGCGTAGGGCGGAGGTCTTTGACACAGCTCAGGGCGCAGGAGGATTTTGGAACGGTATAATTCGCGCGCGGCATCGAGGGTGATTCCGATGCAGCCTCCCTGAATGGAATAGAGAGGTCGCTGACGCTGTAATGTTCCGAAGAGACAGCGGGTTTCTGGAAGAGCACGAAAGGGTCGGGCAACCTGAGTATCAGGATCGATCTTGAAGAGATAGGGTGTTGGTCGGCGAAAAAAACACGAGAACATCTCATGCATCACCTGCCCCCCGTTCTCGATCGGGTAAAGCCGATTGCCGGCTTCGAATTCCCCCCCATTCGTTTTCGCTAGCTCGCAAATTCGAGGATCGAGATCACCATCCGAACGAACGATCAACCGGCTCTCCGGATAGACTTTTCGGAGACTCTCGAGACAACCCATCAAGAAGTCACCGTCGTGGTAGACGTTAAGAAAGAAGGTCAAGTCTTCGGGATCTGGTTTCAAGAAGGTTTTCCGTTTCCAGAGGGTCAAATGCTCCACGAGGTATTTACTCGAAGAAGATCTCTCTACTGTATCTTGAGCAACCCCTGAAGTGCATCCCGGAGTCGAGAAAAACGCCTCCACCTCTCAGCCGTCCGTAGCCGGGCCGAGGGGTGGGTTCTGGAGAAACCTGGGCCGGCCCGTTCAAACCACCTGCTGGTGACGAACCACCTCACCATCAACCATGAAGATCACGTCTTCGGCGATGTTCGTTGCATGATCGGCAATCCGCTCCAGATGCTTCGAGCAAGAGAGGGTCTGCACCGCCCGCTTGATGGTTTCCGGGTTGTCCTTCATGAGATCTTGAAGCCGCCCGAACATATCTCGGTTGATCTCGTCGACTTCATCGTCGGTTTCCAGAACGTTTCGAGCGCGGGGAACATCGAGGTTGACCAACGCATCAAGACTATCCCGGACCATGGACCGCACAAGTTCGACCATCCGGTTGAAGCCAAGAAAGGCTCCCAGAGAATCATGAGAACAAAGATAGGCGGCGCGCTCCGCGATGTTCAGAGCAAGATCCCCCATACGTTCCAGGTCATTGTTCACCTTGAGCACCACGATGACATATCGAAGGTCCCCGGCAACCGGCTGGTGAAGCGCCAGGACCTTCAGGCATTCCTCTTCGATCGCAACTTCCTTCTCATCGATCGAAGCATCCCCGGACATGACTTCCTTTGCCAGCTCGGGACGGCGATCGAGAAGAGAGATCATTGCCTTGTTGATCGCCTCTTCGACCATCGATCCCATGGCAAGCAGCTCACGCTTCAGGTTATCGAGATCACGAAGTAAATGTTTGGACACGCTTTCCTCTTTGCTCTCAAGTGCCGATCCAATGACTATCCGAATCGCCCGGACACATAATCTTCCGTCTTCTTTTCTCGAGGCCGGGTGAAGACTTGATCGGTCTCACCGGTTTCTATCAACACACCGGTATCGAGAAACGCAGTCATATCCGAAACTCGAGCCGCCTGCTGCATGTTGTGAGTAACGATGATGATCGTGTAGCGCTCCCGCAGCTCGAAGATCAGATCTTCGATTCTCGATGTCGAAATCGGATCCAAAGCGGAGCAAGGCTCGTCCATCAGGAGAAGCTGGGGCTCCATGGCCAGAGCTCTTGCAATGCAAAGCCTCTGCTGCTGCCCGCCCGACAGGCCAAGGGCCGACTCGTTCAGCCGATCTTTGACTTCGTCCCAGAGGGCTGCTCGTCGTAAAGACTTCTCCACGAGAGCTGCAAGATCACCTCGATACCCGTTGATCGACGGTCCCCATGCGACGTTCTTGGCGATCGATTTCGGAAATGGATTCGGTTTCTGAAACACCATTCCAATTCTTCTTCTCACCTCCACCGGATCCACATTGCCTCCGTAGAGATCCTTTCCGTGGTAGGAGATGGAGCCCTCAATCCGGACCTCAGGAATGAAGTCGTTCATCCGGTTGCAGGCCCGAAGCAGGGTACTTTTCCCGCATCCAGAAGGTCCGATGATCGCAGTAATCTGCCTCTCTTCGATATCCAGGCTGACCTGATTGACGGCCCGCGATTCACCATAGTATATGGAGAGATCCCGAATCGTCAGAATCGTCTTTCGCTGACGATCCTCGGTATCCTGACTCATTCGGTTTCGTGTTTCAGGGGAAAGCTTGATTTCGGGAGAGGTCGTCAGGTGTGGATCAAGATCCTTGGGAGCAGAAACCTGAAACTGTCCGCCGGCCCCCACGCTCACGTTGTCCTGAGCTTTTTTCATGATTACCAACGTTGTCCTCGTGCTGAACGATGACGAATGAAAATGGCCCCGGCATTCATGACGAAGAGCACGGAAAGAAGAACAATGATGCCGGCAGCCGCGAGGTCGTGAAAATCTTCCTGGGGCCGAGAGGCCCAGTTGAAAATCTGAATCGGAAGAGTCGTAAAGGAATCCATGGGGCCATCAGGAGTAAAGGCGACGTAGGTAAGGGCTCCGATCATGATGAGCGGCGCCGTCTCGCCGATCGCCCTGGACATCGCCAGAATGACCCCGGTAAGAATTCCGGGAATTGACGCCGGAAGAACATGATGCCGGATTGTTTGCCACCGGCTTGCCCCGAGGGCAAAGGCGGCCTGACGCAATGTGCTCGGCACCGCTCGGATAGCCTCCCGAGAAGCCATGATGATCACCGGAAGCACAAGCAAAGTCATGGTCAACGCTCCGGCAACCACACTTCTACCGAGCCCAAACCACCTGACAAAAAGAGCAAGTCCCAGAATACCGTACACAATCGATGGAACACCGGCGAGATTGGCGATGTTGATATCGATCATTGTATTGATCCGACTCTTCTTGGCGTACTCTTCCAGGTAGATCGCCGCTGCAACCCCAAATGGAATGGAAATCACCGCGGTGACTCCGATCAGCCAAACCGTTCCCCAAAGAGCAGATTTCACCCCTGCCTTCTCGGGGAATCGGGAAGGGAAACTCGAAAGGAATTTTCCATCCAGCCACGTCACCCCTTGTCGAGAGACATGAAAAATCAAAACGGCGAGAAGAACAACGCTGAACCATGTCAACAAAGTGCAAAGCACACTAAATATCTTGGCTTTTTGATGACGCGCCTTCAGGTTCGATGGAGTGGAATCCAGCCAGGAGCTCATTCGTAGACCTCCCTGAATCGGCGAAGAATTCGATTCGCCACGATATTGCTCACGAGAGTGATCAGAAAGAGGAGACTGGCAACGGCAAATATCGTCTTGTATTCAATGCCGCCTGCTGGAGTATCTCCAAGACTCACCTGGACAATGTAGGCGGTCATCGTTTGAATCGGCTCCAGAGGATTCCCGGTCAATCGAGGCGTTGCTCCCGCCGCCAACGTCACCGCCATGGTCTCACCAATAGCCCGGGACAACGCAAGAACAAAGGAAGCGATGACACCCGAAAGCGCCGCCGGCAGAACCACTCGTCGCGAAACTTCAAACCGAGTTGCTCCCAGAGCAAACGCCCCCTGCCTCAGGCTGTGTGGAACCGCCCGTAAAGCATCGTCACAAAGTGAAGCGATCATCGGAAGCACCATGATCCCAACCACAAGAGAAGCACTCAGAGCGTTGAATACCTGGGTCGATGGGAGGATGATCCGAAGCATCGGGGTAATGAAGGTCAAGGCGAAGTAGCCATAGACAACGGTCGGAATGCCAGCCAAGATCTCGAGAATCGGCTTCAAGGTGCTACGAACTCGACTCGAGGCGTACTCCGAAAGGTAGATCGCACTCGCCAGCCCGACCGGAATCGCAAGTGCTCCCGCCCCGACTACGATGAGCATCGTCCCCCCGACAAGCGGTAGAACGCCAAACGAAGTGGGTTCAAGAAGAGGCGTCCAACGGGTGCCAAAGAGAAACTCGGAGACGGAGACATCCTCGAAGAACGTGACGGCTTCTTTTCCCAGGACAAACAAGATTCCCAGGGTCGTGACAACCGACAGGAAAGCACAAACAAACAGAGCCCCCTTGATCACTTCTTCCCAGAGACGTCGGCCCGATCGACTGGCAAAATCGGGAGACAGCACGCCACTAGAAACATCCGATGGCGTGCCTCCCCAATCGGCTCCATCCTCACTATGACTAGCTCGAGGCACTCAACAAATCCTCAAGTTTGAGTCCAACCGTCTTCTTTCCGACAAACACCGACCCGTGAACCAGCCGAGCAAATCGATCCTTTGTCAGCTTGTAAACAGCGTCTGGGAGTGCAACGTAGCCCACGTCCGCTACAAGTGCCGGCGCATTGTCAAGGTAGAATTCGACAAAGGCCTTCACTTCAAGCCGGGCGGCGGCACTCTTGGAAACATAAATGAAGATCGGGCGAGAGAGCGGCGTGTACGTCCCGTTGTTGATCGTCTCCCGGGAGGGGACAACCGGCCCATCCTCGGTCATGATGGGAACAACTTTCAGCTTGTCCTTATTCTCGATGTAATAGGCAAACCCGAAGAAGCCGAGAGAATCAACATCTCCGGAGATACCGTTAACCAGGACGTTGTCATCTTCGCTTGCGGTAAAGTCCGCCCGACAGCGCTGCGACTTCCCGTTAATCGCTTCAGTAAAGTAGTCGAAAGTTCCCGAGTCCGTACCGGGGCCATACAAATGAATCGGGCGATCAGGCCAGCCAGCGCGGACATCGCTCCAGTTCTTGACCGTACTCTCCGGCTCCCAGATTCTCTTCAATTCCTCTCGAGTGAGATGATCAATGAAAGGATTCTCTGGATGAACGACAACGGAGATTCCGTCGAACGCCACCGGAAGCTCGACGAATTCAACTTTCGCTTCAGATGCCTTGGAAAGCTCCTTTTCCTTGATGGGACGGGAGGCATCGTTGATATCGGTTTCACCAGCGTAGAATTTCTTGAATCCACCGCCGGTACCGGAGATACCCACCGTGACTCGAACCTTTGGATGGACGGCCTGAAACTCCTCCGCCACCGCTTCGGAAATCGGAAACACCGTGCTGGATCCGTCAAGGGAAACCGTACCGGCCAGAACGCCGGCTTCCGTCTCGGAATCACCACTTCCGCAGCTCAAAGACAGGCAGGACATCAGTCCCAAGACAATCAAGAATTGAATTCGCCGCATCGGTCCAGATCTCCTTCAAGCACATCGAATCCGGGCATCCTCACGGAAGGATCCCTCGTGTCGGATCTCCTTTGATGGGGAACAATACACGGGCTAAATAAAGATGAGGTAAAGACACCGTGAAAATAGCCGTGGTACTTCTAAAGAGCCGATGGGATCCATTTCAGCTCATTCGGAATGCCCGAAAACGAGAGAGAGGATACTCTTCGAAGGGGAGCGGGACCGGCCCAGGAAAGGGGAGGGAGAGCAGAGGAGGCAAGGAAGGAAGAAAAGGCTCCGTCAAGGGCCAGGTGCGGCCTTGACGGAGCCAGAGAAGAGCTCTCTAGAAGTCGATGGCAAACCGAACGGTCGCGGCTTCGGCGTTTCCGTTGCTTTCAACGTTAGATCGAATCAGGTTCAACATGATCCTCGTATTTGGATTGAGGTACCAATTGACCCCGAAGGTGTAGTTATCAAGCTCACCTCCGTTGACAGATTCGCTGTCGAGGTCAAGCGTGGAGAACCGGCCAGCCAGCTCGATGGCTCCAATTCCATCACCTTTGGTGAAGGCATTCTTTTGAGGCTTCACCCGCCCGAAGGAACCACTCTTGGATGAGTACGGTCGCCGATCCCCAGGAGTCAGGAACACGCTTCCGTATACATAGAATCCACTAAACGTAGGATCGCGCATGATGTCAGACTCAACGTTGGCCATGAGGTACTCGGCCTGAGCTGAGAATGGACCACAAACCACGGCCGCTTCAGCCCCCCACAGCATCGTCTCATCCGCATTCATGGCGAGAGTGTCAACGAATCGATCGGCGGTGTTGATTTCTGGACGAGCGCGAAACCTTGTACTGTCACTGGGATTGGCACGATAACTTCCGGATAGCCCTACATGGATCAAGCGATTGCTTTCCTCGTCACGCCAAGGCGTGCCCGTGATACGAGCCGTCACCGCTCCCTGGGATTCCACATTCGTCTCGCCAAAATCGTTCGCTGTCTTGAATGCGCCAATTGCCCACGTGAGATTCCCGTCGCATTCCGTGTTGTGAACCATGGCTCCGGTGTTTCGGCCCGGCACGAGAGCGTCGGCAACAGAACGCTCGAGGAACGTTATGTACTTACCAGAAGTTTGCTGCTCAAGACTCATGGGTTCCTTGAAATGCCCCACCCTGATATTCCCAACGACCGGAACCTTGGTCAGCCCAAGATACACGTCCTTGAAGTCGGCGTCTCCTCCGGTAAAGTCGTACTCAGACTTGAAGATCACTCTCTCGTAGATGGTTCCCGCGAGATAGATCCGAGCCCGGCGAAATTCAACCTCGTCGTTTTGCTCTCCGATATTGCGCTTGAGCTTGTCGCTCTCATCGATCCAGACAAAATCGGTATTAATGCGACCACCAATCTTGAGCTGAACGGTCTTATCGTGAGTGTCAAAACGCAGACCCTCCTTCCAATGGACGCGAAAGTCCTTCTCTTTCTCCTCCTGCTGCTCGCTCAAGAGTTTCTCAAGGCGAGACACCCTCTCTTCTAATGACTCCTGGGCAACAACCTGACCCGGAATCAAAAGAAACAAAATAATTCCACTTACTTTGACGACACCTCTCATCATCTTCTCGCTCCCTTTCTGCCTTGAGGATTCAGTCCGGCGCATTACCCCGATCGCCAGTATAGTCCGCGATGACTGTCCAGATTCACTGCAACCCTCCGTTGTGCAGGGGATCCAGACAGCCCCTTGAAAGAATTAAATTTCACCGAGCACTGCTTTCACTGGAACCAGCGGGAAGTCTAACGGTAAAGACACTACCCTTTCCTGGAGTACTGGCCACCGACACATCACCGCCATGAGCCAGACAGAAATGTTTCACAATTGAAAGACCCAAGCCGGTTCCTCCTAGCTCTCTCGATCGCGCCTTGTCTACCCGGTAGAATCGCTCAAAGATCCTACCAAGGTGAACCGGCTCAATTCCAACCCCGGTGTCTTCCACCTGAATCCAAGCGTTCCCCCCCTCCTCTCGAACACGGACCGTGACTCGCCCTTCCTTCAAAGTGTATTTGAGAGCATTGCTCAGCAAATTGTTAAGAACCTGCTCCAGAGCCTCTTCATCTCCGAAGACAAATACAGGCCTGTCCGGGAGATCGATCTCGATCTTCACCTGAGAACCATCGGTTGCGGCAATCGTAGCCCGAGTCGACGAGTCGACAACACTCCGCATATCGAGTCGCTGCTTGCAAAGACCACCTTCCTGAGATTCAAGGCGCGCAAGGGTCAACAGATCCGCCACCAGCGCCGAGAGCCGAAGCGATTGTTCCTTGATCCGGCCCACGAATCGATTCCTGGTTGCCTCCTCCATTTCGGGGTCATCCTCGATCGTCTCGGCAAATCCACGAATCGCGGTGACAGGCGTCTTGAGTTCATGAGAAACGTTTGACACAAAATCACGACGGACAGACTCCAGTTGCCGGATCTTCGAGACATCATGAAGTACCAAGACGGCTCCAACGAGTCGCCCCTCCCCGTTGACCAGAGGAGATGCAAACAGCTCTACGAGACGATCTCGAGGCTGGCCAACCAGGTGGGTCTCGGACTCGACTTTCTCCCCCGTCTTGATTGTTCTTCGCAGAACACTGCTCACTTCCCAAACACGGGTCACCTCCCAGATGTGCTGGTTTGAACCATCGCCTTCTTGAACGTCAAGAATCCTCTGTGCCGCCCGATTCATGTGGAGAACTTTCTCGTCAGCGTCCACGGCGACCAGCCCTTCAACCATGCCCGAAAGAATCGTCAGGAGTTTGTTCCGATCAACGGTAATTGTTTCAACCCGATCCCGTAGCTGCTTGGCCATCGAGTTGAACGCCCCGACCAGCTGACCAACTTCATCCGATCCTCTAAAATCTACCAGCCGATCAAAATCTCCCCCGGCGACCTCATCCGCTACTTGAGTCATGGTCGCAATCGGCACGGCAACTCGACGGCTCAAGAAATATCCGAGAACCAATGAAAGTAGAACGGCGACCAGCCCGCCAAGGATCAGCGTTGGCATGAACTCGGCAACCCGTTCTCCCAGACGGTCAATCGGCACCGATGCACGAACGAAACCAAGGAGCTCTCCTGACGTATCGCTTCGAACCGCGGTCGCGAAGAAGAAGGACTCCTCGCCCAAATCCACGCCACTCTCTCGTTCGGAGAACCCGACCCCACCCGCTCTTGCAGCCAAGATCTCCGGACGCGCTCTTGTGTCCGCAAGGAGATGAGGAGCCCTGATCGAATCCGCCATCACGGCTTCTTCCCTGGAAAAGACCGTCAGCCTCTTCTTCACGGCAGGTCCTAGCTGCTCGATTCGGGCTTGAATGCGTGAATCCGGGGCACCTTCATGAGAGGGAAAAGCCATCTCCGATAGGATCCGGCACGTGGCTTCGAGATCGAGTCGTATGTCATTGCGGGAATTAGACCGGATCTTCATCGACAGGCCGATCCCCACCAGGAGGGACGTAAGAAGCATGATGCAGACGCTCGATGCAAACAGCTTCCAGAAGAACCGAAACCGCATGGTTTTCCTCTAGGATTCACGACCTTGAAACCGGTATCCGACGCCGCGAATGGTCTCAATGAGATGACGGTGCTCTCCCAGCTTCTTGCGAATCGACCGGACATGAACATCAATGTTCCGGTCGATCACGTAGGCACCCTCTCCGATGATCCGACCGAGAAGGTGATCGCGAGCAAAGACCCGACCCGGGTGGGACGCGAGGAAATGAAGAAGACGAAGTTCTGTCGCGGTGAATTCAACACACTCCTGGTTGACCTTCACCTCGTGGCGCTGCGGGTCGATCGTCAGTCCGGGAAGAGTAACTCGATCCGACGTGAGCTCTTCTTTCAGCTTTCCTCTACGCAGAACTGCCTTGATACGCGCAATCAGTTCTTTTGGACTGAAGGGTTTAGTCAAGTAGTCATCGGCCCCGACGCCAAGCCCGAGAACAACGTCGCTTTCTTCCCCTTTTGCCGTGACCATGATGATCGGTATGAAGCGAGTTGCTTCCTCCTGCTTGAGGATCCGACAGATCTCGATTCCGTCCTGACCGGGAAGCATCAGATCAAGGACGACTAGATCTGGGGATTCTGCCCGGACCATGGCAAGGCCCTCCTCGCCGTTTTCACAAGAAAGTACGTCATAGCCTTCTCGGGTAAGATTGTAGCGCATGACCTCAAGGATGTCCGGCTCATCCTCAATCACCACAATCCTGTCATTTTTCATGTTTAGCACCCTGGCTCACTTTTCTCTTTAAGTCCACGAACAACATGGCCAAGCCTAGAGAAGGCGCATAAAGCATGTGTAAAGACCCGATAAAATTCACGGCAACATGGCTCATGGCCAAGCAGTCCGTTGATAAAGTGCTTTTCGTCAAGGGCGAGTCATTTCGGCTCAGATCAAGGAGCCGGAATGGACTCGAATTTGTTGATTCTTGTGCTTTTCGGCGACGCAGAGCTGGGTCGAAAGGGCTGTCCTCGGCGGAAT
>JAJDCM010000392.1 GCA_029260825.1 Planctomycetota bacterium
AAGAGAGAGGGTCGCAGTGCCCAGAGGCCCCTCCGTGACCGCGCTCCCCAGATATTGCTCGGCGGAACGATCACCCTTCTTGCCCACGAGACTGATCGGCACTCCTACCTTGAGCTCCCCCGCATTCGTTCTGACTCGAACTTTGAGGAGCCGATCTTCGCTCTCAGGAGGTGGAGACTCCTGGGCTCGTTCGATGTCTTCGACATTCACGGGATCGGTCGCAGAATCGAAATCAGACGAAAACGGTCCGGAATCCTCTTCGTATTTGTCCCGGGTGTTGTTCATCACCACGAACACGACCGCGGCGGCTGCCACCAAAAAAAGCAAGAGAACGACCGGGTTTGCTTTCCCCTCTTCGGTTTGTCTCCGGGACCGGATCCTACTCATCATTCATTCCCTGATACACCCCACGACTCCACCAGTAATTTCTAGTGCCCGAGTAAAACATCAACTCCCTGGTCGAAGACGATATCGACCGGAATCCCGGCGCTATTCACCCGCTGAAGGTCTTCTTCAAGCTCCGGCCCGACGATTCCGTACCGGTCAATGAAGCCCTTGGCCACGTTATAGTCACCATCTCCTTGCAGCATCAGAATCTTTCGAGACAAGGCTTCAATTGCCTCTCTCATCTTCTCGAAATTGACTCGATAAAGGCCGGTACTCACGCTCCGTGAGAACACCCCCATCTCCTCGAAGAAGTTGAACCGGATCATATTCGTTTTCCCGTGGGAGCTGCTGGCGCCAAATCGCACAGACCGGAAGATGCCCGCAAGAAAAGTCACGTAGTAATCCTCGACTTGACCGTCGGTGAGGGTTCCGTCCTCGATCAATTTCGTGATCATGAAGAGACCCAGGACATCGGCCTTTCCTTCCTCCAGAATCGAACCTTTCTCTTTCAAGGCTTCCCGCACCGTCCCCTTCCCCGAAACCGTGTTCTTGATGCCAAGCCCATGGGCAACCTCATGAAACATGGTGTTGCCAAAGAACGCATCGAACGTCACGTGATGTCGCTGGTCCTCGGTAATCAAAGCTTTAGCGATCGGAACCATGATCCGGTCATACTTGGCTCGCATCGCATTCTTGAGCTGGAGCCTACGAGACCCCTTGGCAAGCTGAACCTCCTCATCATTGGGAAGGTTGATGGCAATTGTCTTTGCCCCTGCGTTGCAATCCCCCGCGTAGTACACCACGTCATAGGCGTTCAGATCCGAGTTCGTCCCCGGACTCTCCGCCTTGTAAAGGGCAGGAACAGGCAGGTTTCGTTGGAGGCCCGGAAGCGTAGCGGCATAACGAGCCAGACGACGACTCCATTCTTGATCCTTGATCAACACATAGGCTTCAAACGCATTCCGAATCCCGTACAGACCATCTTCGTAGTTCTCGATGGGTCCGATGACCACGTCGATATCGTTGTCCTTCATGTCCATCCAGGCCATGTCACTTGGCTGGTAGTCATCCGATACAAGGGCCTGGGAGCGAAGAGCAAGATACCGGCGAAACGAATCATTTTCGGAAAGATGGGCTGCTTCCATCAGCTTCTTGGCCGCTACCTGAAGAGAAGCACCGTAGGCGCGATGGTATGGAATCGCCGTAAGAGCACCCGCATCGCTCCTTCGGATAATGGTGTAGGGACTCTTGAAAGACTCCTTGAGATCCGGGTTCTCGGCGATTGCTTGCTCGAACTCGGCCTTGGTCATGTCGGTCGGATAGAAGTTCGCACCGAGAGGCTTTACCGGAAAGCCCGGGACGAAGGGTTCATTGTCCGAGAGACGATCCCATGGACCATAGTTCAGCCTGGCGAAATCTTGAGCATCCCCCGACAGCCGTTCCATGAGCTCCTCCTTGGAGCCGTAGGCCTGACGCCAGAAAAGCTTGTCCATTTCGTTTGCGGCGTCGATCAGAAGAGGGAGCATCTGCTTCTGATTTGCCGAAAGATGAGAGAGATCCGCGGTCAGCCTCACCCTGGCATACCGGGCCAGTCGCTCCTCGGGCGTCAGCTTGGTTTCGCTTCCTTCTTCCGATCCTGAGACAGACGAGGTGTCATCAAGACTGGCTTTCCCTTCGCCGTCCCCACTCTGGAAAAGTGACTGGCAGCCACCAAGAAAACATCCCGCAGCTAGAAGAAGAGTAAGGAGCCCTTTGCTCCGGCCGGCAAGTACCTTCATTTCGATCTCCTACTACCAGGGCAAGATGGTTCCTGAAAGGGAAAGACCCAGGAAAACCAAGAGTCCAATCAGAGCGATGACGAGATTCACCAGATTCGAATAGCTCGCCGACCCCAGCGCAGTATTCAGGTCGGGAGACGTGATTCGCGCATAGTTCTCCGTCGCCACCCGAAGCTCGGGCAACGAGGTGATCAAAGCACCAAGGAAATAGTGTAGTTTCGCGAAAACCGCAAGGCCAAAGACCCCCTCAAGAGGTCCTCGATAGAGCTCGACCCAGGCCAAGAACATCTCGTTCATGACCCAGCACGTCGCGATGAGAGCTACCGTCCCCAGAAGGAACTGAGCCAAACTATCGCTGTGGGAATCGTCACAGATGTCCGTGAACAACTCGGGACGATTCCGCTTCATGCGGCGATCCCAGAGAACAAAAACAACCACTCCCAACAGGATCACCGCGATGCTCAAGAAAATCGGAAATCCAACGTGAGGATATCCCTGGGGAGCGTCCCCCGGTGGAGGTGACGAACTTTCTCCGAGCCCATTGGTCATGAGAGAGAGAACGAAGATCCCTGCCCCGTACAAGCCAACCGCCATGGATACGTGCCAGAGAATCAAGCGCTTTTCCCGCTTGAGAAGTCGAATGAGCTTGGCGAGCTCACTCTTCCTCCCGGTGAACGCAAGCTTCGCCATCACATACAACAGCCCGAACAAGTACATGAGGTAGCAATTTGCGAGGAGCGATCCGAGCGGATTTGCCCAGCCGCCCATGCGCCCCATCCCCATGGAGACCGTCATGGAAAAAGCCTCGGGGTTATTCGTGGAAGCGTTGATGACCAGCGCTCTTGACTTGGGGCCCAACCACCTCCCGGACAGACCGGCGGCGTTGTTTACCATCATCTCCGAGGACTTGGGGATCGCAAAAAAGCACAGAAATATCGACAGAGCTACGGAGAAGCACACAAAGAGTGTCGGCCCTAATGCGTCGCTGATGCCGATAATGAGAGAGGAGAGGAGATGGTCCATGGATATTAAGAACATCCTACTTCCCGAGGGAAAAGTATAAAAGAACGTGTTCCTTTGGTCTTGTGGAGAAACAACCCATGTCCGACTCACGACTTGCCGACATCACCATGCGCGCCCTTAGCCTGGGCCTTGGAATGGCGACTCTTACCAAAGAAAAGGCAGAAGATCTTGTGAAGGATCTCATGGATAAGGGCGAGGTCACGAAAACCGAAGCAAAAGCTTATCTCTCCACCGCC
Source organism: Planctomycetota bacterium (assembly GCA_029260825.1). Taxonomy (GTDB): domain Bacteria; phylum Planctomycetota; class JACOTG01; order JACOTG01; family JAJDCM01; genus JAJDCM01. The sequence goes on from JAJDCM010000392.1 coordinate 3,425, forward strand.
AAGACTCGGGGCAAAGAGCTCCGGCAAGAAATGCAAAAAAACGTGGAAGAGAGGGTCGAGAAGGGGCTTAAGTCCCTGAGAATCGGAGTTGGATCCGACCTCAAGGCCATGCAAAAGAAGATCGAGCAACTGGAACGGCGCCTGGCCAAACTCGAAGGGAAAAACTCTCCCGCCGCGAGCTCCTCGAAAGCGAAGGCCAAGAAAACCAAAAAGAAGACCAAGAAAACGGCTTCCGCTCGATCTCCGCGAAAAAAGGCCTAGGCATTTTCGCCTGAAAACGACGAAAGAAAGATTCCAAGTCCTCTTTTTTTCGTCCTGTCCTATGGGAGAGCGGTGTGGAAGTCAGTCGAATCCTATGGTTCGGCCGCAACCTCAGGGCGCGCAAGCGTTACCAACAGGTTTTGGCCGTCCTCATCAAATATGGATTCGACGATGTCGTGGCCCGCATCGGCCCCCTCTCGATCCGCCGAATGTTCAGGCGGCGCCGGAACAAGATCCGCATCGAGGAGCGGGGCGAGAAGCTCACCGCCAAGCGCATTCGTCTCGCTCTTGAAGAACTCGGGCCGACATACATCAAATTCGGCCAGATGCTCTCCACTCGACCCGATCTCCTGGCTCCTGATGTCATTGAAGAGCTTAAGAAGCTCCAGGACGATGTCCCTTCCTTTCCCTTCGGGACGGTAAAAAGTTGGCTCGAAGAGAACCAATGGGGCAAGCCGATCTCGGCTCTCTTCCAGGAGTTTGATGAAACGCCTCTGGCTGCCGCCTCCATTTCACAGATTCACCGAGCGATCACCCTGGACGGAACAGATGTAGTGGTGAAAATCCGCCGTCCCGGCATCCCCAAAATCGTAGAGACAGACCTGATCGTTCTGGAAACCATCGCCAACTTTCTTGCTCGAACATTTCCTGAGGCAAAGATTTACGATCCTCCGGGGTTGGTCGAAGCCTTCGGAAAGAGTATCCGTCGGGAACTTAACTTCACCCTGGAGGCGCGTAATCTTGATCGTTTTCGGGCCATGTTCCGAGACGACGACACCTACGAAGTTCCCGAAGTGCACTGGGGCCTCACCTCCGGCGCTGTTCTGGTCATGGGGTTTGTCCCGGGCACCAAGGTTTCGAAGCGAGACGAGCTCCTGAGCCTGGGATTGGATCCGGAGGAGATCGCGAGAAGAGGCGCCAAGGCGATCCTGAAACAGGTCCTGAAACACGGGATTTTCCACGCCGATCCTCACCCGGGAAACATTCTCGTGCTTCCCGAAAACGTGATCTGCCCCGTCGATTACGGCATGGTGGGACGGCTCGATGAAAACACCCGAACCCAGTTCATCGATATCCTTCGAGCCATCGGCGAACAGGACGTCGACCGACTGTGTCAGCTCATGGCAGCCCTGGGAGGCATCGAGCCCCATCGAATTACCCGGGAACTCCAGGTCGACGTGGATGACCTCCTCGACCGTTTCGCTCACGCTCCCCTGGGACAGATCAAAGTCGGAGAGTTGATCCAGAACTTCAACGCGCTCCTTTACCGCCACCAACTTCACGTTCCCCCGGACTTTCTCCTGCTGTTCAAGGCCCTCGCCACCATCGAGTCGGTGGCGGTGGAGCTTGCCCCCGGGTTCGACATGCTGCAACACGTTGAGCCGTTTGTGCGGGAGATGATCAAGGAACGACTCTCCCCATCCAAGATCGCGGGAAAACTCGTAAAAGTCACCGAAGACCTGACCGACCTTGGGCTTCGACTCCCCCGAGAGGCGGGAGAAATACTCGATCTCGTCCGTCGAAATCGTCTTCGGGTGGGCCTTGATCACCGAGGGCTCAAGGAAATCGTTGCCGATCTCGATCGTACGGGCAATCGGATCGTTTTTGGCGTGGTCATTGCGGCCCTGATCGTTGCGGCTGCTCTGGTCCTGCACATCGACGTCGGCCCCACAATCTGGGGATACCCGGCTCTTGGGGTGATCGTCATGGCGATCGCCCTCCTGATGGGGCTTCGTCTGGCGTTTGCCGTCTATCGCTCCGGAAACCTGTGATCAGCTGACATCTAGAACGGAAAGATCGCCCATGAAGACTCAACTCTTGCTTGCTTTGACCTGTGCGCTGACACTCACCGGATGCAAGGGGAACGAAGAATCAAAAGAGGCGCTCACCGTCGGAACAAAGATTCCGACCATTCCGGTTCCGGCCTGGCCATCAGGCAAGAAAGCGGCTCTCAGCATCACGTTTGATGACTCCACTTCCGGACATGTGCATCTTGCCGCCCCTCTTCTCACGACAAGAGGAGTCAGGGCCACGTTCTTCTTGGTCACAGGCAACGTGGAATCCGAATTCAACGGGACGACGTGGGAGGAGTGGCGAGGTGTTCATGCCCAGGGACACGAGATCGGAAGCCATACTCTTACCCATCGAAACCTGGCCGAAATTTCCGCCGATGAATGTGAAAAAGAACTGAGCCAATCCAAGGCGAAGATCGAGGAGATGATCCCCGGGGTGAAGTGCCAGACCCTGTCCTATCCCTATGGCTCCTGCGATACGGAGATTCGAACTGCTGCCGCAAGGCTCTACACCGCGAGTCGCTTGATCAATCCCTTCACCATCGGCAAAGATGTCAGCCTTCACGCTTTGCCATCCATCATGCCCGCCGCAGAATTCCCCATCGAAGATCTTCTTACCGGACTTCACGCTGCCTTCGACCGAGGCGACTGGGTCATCCTGACCTACCACGGGATCACGGGCGACGAAGACCTCCCGGGCGATGATATCGGCTATGACCCCCGTCCCATCGAAGCCTTGGTCACTCTCCTGGACGACCTGGAGAAGCGGAGAGATGAGCTCTGGATCGCTCCCATGGGGGAAATCGCTGAGTATATCGAGCTATCGACCCATGTTCCCGCGGCAATGCCAGACTGATCGGGCCTGAGCAT
>JAJDCM010000393.1 GCA_029260825.1 Planctomycetota bacterium
CTCATCGTGAGCGAAGTCGATGCGGGGTTCACAAAGAAAGTCCAAAAACACGCTGAGGGCATCCACCGGTGGATGGACAAGAAGTACGGGAAGGCCCTCGATGGAGCGGTCGATCCAACCGTTATCCGGGTCTATACGGACCAGAATTCCGCCGGCGGTGCCCTTCGTTCTTTTTCCATCAACGGAAGGGTCAACGAGATTCCCGTCTACAAGAAGGATCCAACCTTCGACAACAATCCAATGGCAAACATGAGCCCCCAGGTCGCTCAGCAGTGGATTGCCTGCAAGAGTCCGGAGCTCTGGAAGCGGATGCCTCACTGGCTGAAGTCCGGCTTGGGCTTTTACCTGAACAACGCCCAGGTAAGAGGCAGCAAAGTTGTCTTCCCCCGCGGAGAAGTAGAGCGATACGCCTTCACCCAGATCATGAACGACGTCAAGAAATTCAAAAAGAGCGGAACCGGAAAACCCGCTCTTTGCCCGTTGAATGACCTCTTCAAGACAACCCGAGATCAATTCTGGGGCAACCCGGACTACACATTTCTCAACATGCAATCGAGTGGCATCATTCGCTTCATGCTTGAAGGCCCTGGAAGAAGCTGGGGAAAATCAAAGAACTTGATCGGGATCTATATCTCCACCCTCTTCGAGGAAGTTCAGGCGGTGGAGAAAAAACTCGAGCAAGAACGAAAAAGCAAGAAGAGCAAGAAGAAAGACAAAGAAGACATGACCGAAGAAGAGCTTCTTGCCGCCGAAGATGAGGCCTACCAGAAGAAACGCAGTCAGGCCTTTGACCAGGTCGAAAAAGAAATGCTCGATCGAGTCTTTGAACGAGTCTTCGGACACTGGACCACGAAAGACTGGCAAAAGCTCCAAATTACCTGGGAGAAGTATGCCGGCAAACTTGCAGGCTAGCCAGCCAGTGGTGTGAATGGCGGAGCCTATTGGTCCATCGATCAATTCAGAGCAATTCAGAGAAATTCAGAGGAACTCAGTCGAGACTCCGTCCCGGGGAAACCGGGGCGACACAACCTGCAGGAGAAATGAAGATGCAACGATGCGTCCTGGCTCTGACTTTGGCTCTGGTCCTCGGGGGGGCGGCCGTCGCCGACTCCCTCCTCTATAACGATGGACGCTTTTACGAGGTCCCCAAGCTGGAACAAGGAAGCGATGGAAACTTTATCGTTCGCTACGAGCACGGTTCCATCGTCGTTCCCGCAGACCTCGTCAAGGAATTCTTCATCCTGCAGGTTGGAGGCGAATACACCCCCCGCAATGAAGACGAGAAAGAGAAAGTTGCCAAGGGGCTCGTTCCCTATGAGGGTCGATGGATCCACTCGACCCACCGGGATCGTCTCATCAGCGAGATGAATCTCAAACGAAAAGAAGCAATGGCCGAGCTGAAGGCCCATCAGATCTGGCGCAATCGATACAAGAAGTCAACAAAGCATTTCGCCTTCGAGTACACCGTTCCCGACGAAGTCGGCGAGACTTACATGGATATGTTCGAGGCCTTCTACGGCTTCGCCAAGAAAGAGTGGAGGATCAGCCAGGGGAACACCGGAAAGCTCAAGGTCTGCTTCTACAACAACAAACGTGACTTTGAACGCATCGGCAACGTGCCGCGAGGCGTTCTGGGTTACTTCAAGTTTGTTGCCCCCTATGAGCTCAATGTCTTTTACGAGCGCCGGGACGAGAAACTCACCCTTGACGTTGTCTTCCACGAAGCCAACCACTACATCATGCGGCTCTTCGTGAAACCCAAGTTTACTCTCCCCCCCTGGGCCTCAGAGGGACTTGCCGAATATTACGGAGCAAGCGACTGGGATCCGGTCACCAAGAAGATGACTGTCGGGCGACTGCAAGAGGGTCGGCTCATCAACCTCACCGACGAAATGGACGGAGGAAAGATGCAGAGCCTCCGGGGACTTTTTGGCGAAGTCCGGGTCAGTGCTATTCAATACGCCTGGTCCTGGTCACTGCATCACATGCTGCTGGAATCCAAGAAATACAAGAACAAATACAAGAAATTTGTCACCACCGTAGCCAGAAGCAATAGCGTCAAGAGAGAACCGTGGCCGGGAAACCCAAACTACCTTTGGCCCGTTCCCACGCTCGCCACAGCCCTCTTCCAGAGGACTCTCGGCATCAAAGATCTCGATGCATTCGAACAACAGTGGTATGACTACATTCGCTCTCTCAAAGTCGAATCAGATCGTGGATATCACCGGGCCGGAACATTTTGCATCAGGTACGATCGCCCGGTGAGAGCTTGCCTCTATTTCAAGAAAGCTCTCGAACTTGGCAGCAAGAACCCCTCAACTTTTGAGGAATACGCAAGAGTTCTTATTCGCCGCTCCAAGTACACAGAAGCCGCAGACGTCCTGACGAGCGGCACAAAGATTGACCCTCTCAATCCGTACTTTTACTACCAGATGGGTCAGGCCCACCGACGCATGGACGGGGAAAAGAACAAGGAACTTGGACAGCGCTACATCGACCTCGCCCGGGAGATGAGTCCAGACGACAGCCGTCTTGCCATGGACATCAATATTTCCTTCGACTCCGGGAACTAGTGGTGTTAACGCCGATGGCTCCCGCATAACACCCCGTATTTCTGAATCACACCACTAGCCCGGATTTGAGACTGTGTCCCGAGAGTGAAAAATCATGGACGGCCTCCGCTACTCTTTAGCTCTAATAGCGCTTCTTATCTGGCCGCCGGCCCTGGTCTTTTGGTACGTGGTCCATCCACTCCACCGGTTCTGGAAACGAGTTGGCCCGCCAGTCACCTACACCGTAACCTTCTCTCTGATGATCGTCGTAGCTCTCCTCGTCTGGAATTTCAGAGCTCACCTCTTGGTTCTTGATCTTGGGTCTGCGCTCCCCCTTCAGCTTCTTAGCATCATTCCTCTTTGCGCCAGCATCTTCCTCAGGCAGAAGCGACGCAAGGTTCTCAAGATCGGAGTCATGGCAGGTCTGGCGGAAATCTCTCCGGATCAACATGTTGCTCCACTCCTTACAGACGGGATCTACTCTCAGATTCGACATCCACGCTATCTTGAACTCCTGTTCAGCCTTGTCGCGTTCGCTCTTTTTACCAACTTCGGGTCTCTCTACATCTTTCTCGGGATCGGGTGCATCGGCCTTTACGGAATCGTTTTGCTCGAAGAAAAGGAGCTCCGAACCCGATATGGCCAGACCTACCTGGACTACGCAAAAGAGGTCCCGCGCTTCTTTCCCCGGGTTCGTCCATCCTGATCCGAAATCCCCTCTGCTCTCCTTTCGTACCAAGGGTCGAGCGCAAAGCCACCAAAGACAGGACCGATCTTCTGAAAGATGCTGGAATCGATGGGACCGTTCTGCCACGATCTCCTACCGGAACCATCATGTAAGGCAACACAGGTGTTCAGGGATTCATCGATGAAAAAAATGGGGACCAGGAATGGGACGACAAGTCGGACAACGAATGGATCGAGGAGCGTCTTCCTCTTTTTAGTTTCCCTCCTGATTGTTCCCTCTGTTGCGGACCGAGGGAACGCCCAGAGCAAGCTTCCATCCTTTCCTACGCTTCTCGTTCTTGAGAAGGTCGGAACATCGGGGCGATCCCCGCTGTTCACTGACGCCATCGAATTCTCCCTTGTCACCGGGAAGTTCGCGTCTCCCCAGGCTGGTGACAATGTGATGCGGCCGGACGGAACTTCCCAGTTTTGGAAGTCGCTCACTCCCGATGAGGGAGGATGGTTCAAGAGCCCGGCCCTGGGAGGGGGATATGGGTTCGCCACGGTCAACTCCGATCAAGACAGAGTTCTTGTGATGAACGCACGTGGGCATCGGCACGTGTACATCAACGGAGTCCCTCGAGGTGGTGACCTCTACGCATTTGGCATGACAAAGCTCCCCATTGCCCTGCGAAAAGGAGAAAACACTTTTCTTTTCAAGGGCGGGCGAGGACGATTAAAGATCCAGTTCGAAGAGCTTGCAGCCGAGATTTCCCTCCAAAAACACGACCTCACTACGCCTGATTTTCTTGTCGGCTCCAGGGAGCCCCTCTTCGCCGGCATTCCTGTCTTCAACGGCACTCAGGAATGGCAACGAAACCTCTTGATCCGAAGCAAGGTCGAGGGCTCCACGGAAACGGTTTTCCACCTGCCCCCCCTTCCTCCCCTTTCCATGCGCAAGCTAGCCGCACCCATTACACCTCCTGCCTCCTTGAAGGCGAAGAAGAAGGCGACGGTCCGATTCGAGGTCTCTCGAAACAACCAGGTTCTCCATGCCATCGATGTCGATCTCAACGTGAAGAGCCCCCAAGAAAAGCACAAACGCACCTTTCTTAGCACCGTCGATGGGTCCGTACAGTACTTTGCCGTGACCCCGATGAAGGAAGAAGAATCGAACTCCGAAGCACCCGCTCTCTTTCTCTCTCTTCATGGGGCTGGCGTCGAAGGAACGAACCAGGCCTTCAGCTACAAGCCAAAGGACTGGGGTCATATCGTGGCGCCTACGAATCGGCGAGCTTTCGGTTTTGATTGGGAAGACTGGGGGCGCCTTGACGCTCTGGAGGTTCTCGAGATCGCAAAGAAGCTGTACGGCGCTGACCCTCTGCGCACTTATCTGACCGGGCACTCCATGGGAGGTCACGGCACCTGGAATCTTGGGGTCCACTTCCCGAACCTTTTCGCGGCCATCGCCCCCAGTGCGGGATGGAGAGATTTTTGGTCCTACGCAGCTTCTGAAAACGACCATTCGACTCCCGTGGGACAACTTCTTCATCGAGCCTCCAACGCCAGTCGAACCCTTCTGCTCAGCAAAAACCTCTCTCAGCGAGGTGTCTACATCCTCCACGGAGATCGAGATGACAACGTACCCGTGAGCCAGGCAAGATTCATGAGGGAGCATCTCTCGGAATTCCACCCCAACTTCGCCTACTACGAAAAACCCGGTGCTGGGCACTGGTGGGGTAACCAATGCATGGATTGGCCTCCCCTGTTTGACTTTCTCGCACAAAACACTCAACCCGAGGAACATGAAGTTCGTACCATCGAATTTCGAACCGTCAATCCGGGTATTTCCTCCCGCCTTCATTGGATCGAGATCGAAGCCCAGGATCACTGGAACCAGGTGAGCCTCATTCGAGCGGAGCTGGATCCGAAGGTTCGCGCGTTTTCAATCACCGAAGAAAACGTGAGCCAGTTCGCCCTCCATCTTTCAGCTCTCCAGAAACCTCGCACCCGGACCAGAAAAAAAGAAGAAGTCGACGCCACGGTCCTGAAGGCGACTCCGATCAAGATCTCCGTGGGGAATCAATCACCCATCGATACAAATCCGTCTCCGGGAGAGATCCTTCATTTCCGCAAAGATCCAAAGGGCGCATGGAATGTAACGTCGCCCCTCAAGCCAGCGGAAAAGAACTCCCGACGCGCCGGGCCTTTCAAGGACGCCTTTCGCAACGACATGGCATTTGTCTTTGCCACCTCAGGCAGTTCGGAAGAAAACTCCTGGGCCTTCTCCAAGGCTCGTTTCGATGCTGAGACCTACTGGTACCGGGGCAACGGCGACGTGGATCTGATCGCTGACAAGGATTTTGATCCGAAAACGGATCCTGACCGAGGGATTGTTCTTTACGGAAATGCCGACACAAACCGGGCCTGGGATCTGGTCCTCAAGGACCCGCCTCTTTCGGTTCACCGGGAAGGAGTCCGTGTCGGAGAGCGAATGTTCCAGGGCGACGATCTTGCATGTCTTTTCGTTTTTCCTCGTGATGGAAGTACCGTGGCCAGCGTGGCCGTGGTTGCCGGAACAGGAATGCCTGGTTCCCGACTCACCCATCAGCTTCCTTACTTCGTTTCGGGAGCAGGCTTTCCCGATTGGATGATCATCCGAAAAGAGATGCTCCTCACCGGAATCAAAGGAGTGCTGGCCGCGGGTTTCTTTGACGGCAAGTGGAAGCTCCGTTCCGAGGACTCCGGGTTTTTCCAAGGAGATTGATCCATGTTCGGCCCGAGTTCGAGGGAGGACTTCTTTCGATTTCTCGAGCGACTTCCTGGGCGTGTCCGTCACCTTGTCTCCCACACGACCTGGTGGTTCGCACCGATCGCCGCCGTGATTCTCCTCCTCGTTGGCTGGACGACTTCAAGCATCATCGAGCGTGGATCCAAGATGATGGTGGCCGAACAGCTTCAGACCATTCTGGAAGCCGACGTCACTGGCCTTCGGATCTGGATGAGTTACCAGAAGACGACGGCGAGCTCCTGGGGGAGGGACCCGACCATCGTCGCCAATGTGAAAACCCTCCAGGAAATCCATCCGTTCAAACATCCGGCCCAAAAAAACCTGAGAGAACGACTCTCTGTCATCTGCCCTCAGGAATTCTTTGACTATGAGATCCTCAGTCCAGATGGAGTGATCCTCTCCACGTTGGACCCGCAGGAGCTTGGACTCAAGACAACCCTTCCCCTGTCCGTGATTGAAAACGCGCTCTCTGGTATTGCTTCCGTAACGAAGCCCTTTCGTCATGCCGCGAGTCGCAACAAAGAAATCCGCCCTTCCCTCTTTCAGCCTCTCATGGTTGCCGCTTCTCCCATCCAGGATGATGAAAACAAGGTTATTGGCGCGTTGATCCTGAAGATTCGCCCGTCCGGATTCACCCGGTTCTTGACGGTTGCCAGAATGGGAGAAACCGGAGAGACCTATGCCTTTGACAGGAATGGGCTCCTTCTATCCGAGAGTCGCTTTGGGGATCAGCTTCGAGAAATCGGAATCCTTGGAGAACACGAATCGGCGATTCTCAATCTTCGGATCCTCGACCCCGGAGGTAACCTTCTTAACGGATACACTCCGGACATCAATAAGGAGATGCGCGCGACCAAAATGATCGAGAATGCGGTCGGGTCTTCCAGCATAGGAATCGATGTTGAAGGTTATCGGGACTACCGAGGCGTTGACGTGGTCGGCGCCTGGATCTGGCTTCCGGAATTCGGCTTTGGAGTCACCACGGAAGTCGATGTAGAAGAGGCCTATCGCCTGCGTATTCTCTTGCGCCAGGCGTATTGGATTCTCATCGGTCTCCTCATCGTTGGAACCATGGTGCTTCTCCTGACAGCAAGCATCATTTCCGCGCTGCGAAGTCGAGTGCACGAGATTCGAAAGCTCGGTCAGTACACCCTCGAGGAAAAGATCGGGGAAGGTTCAATGGGTCAGGTCTTCAAGGCAAAACACTCTCTCCTTCGACGACCTACTGCCATCAAGCTACTTCCTCCCAGCGTTCAAAGTCAGGATGCTGTCGAGCATTTTGAACTCGAAGTGCAACTCACAAGTCAGCTCAGTCACCCGAACACGATTGCGATCTATGATTACGGCCATACCCCAGATGGCTATTTTTACTACGTCATGGAGTACCTCGACGGAATGACTCTCGACACGCTCGTCAAGACACAAGGAGCCCAACCCCCCGGAAGAGTCCTCCACATTCTGAAGCAGATTTGCGGGTCCCTCGCAGAGGCCCATGAAGTGGGGTTGATTCATCGGGACATCAAACCTGCCAATGTCATGCTTTGCCGTCGAGGGAATCTTCACGATGTGGTGAAGGTTCTTGATTTTGGACTGGTGAAAGATCTTCGTTCTCACCCGGACGCCCCGGATAGAACCCACCTTGGAATCTCTGGCACGCCGCTTTTCATTTCTCCGGAGGGGATCTCGGCACCGGAATCCATGGATGCGCGCAGCGACCTCTACTCTCTGGGGGCGGTTGGGTACTATCTCCTGACCGGAAACCATGTCTTCGAAGGCGAATCGATCGATCAGGTGTTCGAGGCCCACCTGACCCAAGAACCGGTCCTCCCCCATGAAGCCACTTCATCTTCGATCCACCCGGGCCTGGAAGATGCGGTGATGCAATGTCTAAAAAAACAGAAATCCGATCGGCCTGAAGATGCAAGAAATCTTCTTTCCCTACTCTCCAATCTGACCGCCCCTCCTCCATGGACCGAGGAACAAGCCTCGCAGGCGTACCGTCTCTCCCAGGGCGAAAAAGACTCGAATCGTTCCACCCTTCCGGCAGAGTCAACAGTTCAGATCCTCATGAGCCCGAGGAAATTGCCCGACGCTACCCCCCTCCGCCCGGAGCTTTAGACTGGACTCGGATCCGATTCAAGGTTAAATATCGAAAATGGAAATCGAGGTTCAAATGCCGGAAAGGAAACGGATGGGAAAGATCTCCTGGATCATCGTCCTTTTCGTTTCCCTCTTCGTGGCGCACCCTGCTTCCATGCCCACGATGGCCGAAACGGGCGTCGAGGACGTCATCCATCTACGGACCCGAAAAACCCGTACGGGATTCGAGCTCTACGTCAAGAACAACGGACCGGGCATCGTGACCGCGACCCTTCGTTTTGCTCGCCTTCGAAACGTAACCGTTCAGCAAAAACTCCCGATCATTCATCCGCTGACGCCAAACCGATTGGTCTGCCTGGCTACTCTCACGGTGACAGACAGCTCACTCGAAACGGAGTTCGATCCACGTCTTACCTGGGAATGGGGAACGGCCCTCCCTCAGCACGACGATGAATACTCCTACTCTCTCCCGTTCCGAAGAGGCCTTCAGTTTCGGGTCTCCCAGGCCTTCAACGGTTTCTTTTCTCACCACGGTCGCTACGCAATCGACTTCGATATGCCGGAGGGAACCCGGGTCCTGTGTGCAAGGTCAGGAACGGTGGTGCATGTGGAATCTCACCATAAAATCGGCGGGCCGGAACGAAAACTGACCGAGCTTGGAAACTTCGTCACCATCTTGCATGCGGATGGATCGGTGGGTCACTACGCCCACTTCAAGGAAGACGGCGTGACGGTCCGGGAGAATCAAAAAGTGAAAGTTGGTGACGACCTTGGAATATCGGGGAATACGGGCTTCACCGCCGGGCCTCACCTCCACTTCGAAGTCCTCAAACTCATCGATGGTCAACGATACACCACCATCCCGATCCGGTTCAAGACTCATCTGGGCATCTCGGAGACCCTGAAGCCCCGAAGGTTCTACCGGCATCCGGAATAGAGTCTTTCTCCCCCCTCGATCGTGACCAGGAACAAGGCTACTTGGACGCAAGACCGAGGCTGACCTCCGCGACCTGACGGATCTTTCGTGGGAGTTCCTCTTTTTCAAGAACCTCTCGAAGTACCCAGATCAAGTCGCAAGTCATGAGCCGTCGGGGGCCAAGAGTGTTCATCAAACCGTAGACTCGATTGTAGGGTTCGGGAGCCTGAGGATCATCCTCAATCGCTTTTTCGTAGACTTGAAGAGCGAGCTGACCATGCTGATCTTCTTCCAGTGAGTGCCCAAGTTCAAGACACGTCGGGACAAAATCCCCGTCGGTCCTACCAGCGTACTTCTCGACAGCCTCGTCAACGTCGCCCCGAGACAGCCAGATGAACGCGAGACCCAAACGGGCTCGAGTGTCCCGAGGATTGAGCTCAAGCGTTCTCTCAAAGAGCTGTTCAGCGGAAGCCAGGTTGCCCTGCCTGGTGAGCAGCGCCCCGAGCCGACTCATGGCTAGATGGGAATGACGGTTGCATTCCAGAGCTTTCTTGTAGCCGTTGATCGCCCCGGTAACATCACCTGTTTCTTCCAGGGCGCGGGCGATCATCAGGTGAGCAAAGTCAATCGTCGGACTCTCTTTGAGAGCGGATCGAAGCATGACGATTGCTTCGTCATAGTGCCCGTCTTCTACCAGGAAAGTACCGTAGGCAGTCCTTACGTATGAGTTCTCCGGATCAAGGGCAAGAGCCTTCTTGACCATCAACGTCGATTCATCGTGTAACCGACGATCCAGACCTCCTGCGCCTTCCCAACGGTAGAAACAATAACCGCGGGTCACATAATTCAGAGCCTTCTTGGGACCCAGCACAAGAGCGCGATCCGCAGCAGCAAGAGCTTCTTCGAACCGACCAAGATCCGTGAGAAAACAAGACCGGTGTCTTTCCCGAAGCTCCTCCTTCTCGATGCGATTTGCCCAGGAAAGACCTCGCGGGAGGTCCCGTAGCCGGTGGTAAAGGGCGCTCGCCCAGATCACAACATCATCTTCAAAGCGTGTGCGACGATGAAGATCGAGGAGGATTTTCTCGGTTCGAAGAGGATTTCCGGACAGGTAATACGCCTTTGCCAGGAAGAGCTCGATCGGGCCATGGGGCAACACCTCTCGCAGAACGACCCGAGCGGATGCAAAGTCTTCGATCGCTCCGATGTAGTCCTGGGCCTCCATACGAGCGGCCCCCCGTAGAAGGAGAGAGTCGATCGAGAACCCGGCGTAATGCCCGGCCCCGGTAGTCGCATCCAGGTCAATCAGTCGAGAAAGTTCCGTCGCTGCATCCTCGAATCGCCTCTCGAAAAGCGCTACCTGAGCCCTCAACCAGGCGGTCGTCCAGGGGTCAGTCAGAAGCGCTTCCGTCTCCAGAAGTTCGCGATCCGCGTCCGCAGTCTTTCCCTCCGAACGCAGGAGGCGAGCACGAAGAAATCTCGCAGGTACAAAGCCCGGGTTTTTTCGAAAGACGTTCGCAAGATCTCGAATCACGTTCTCCCGATCCGAGAGAAGAAAATGAGCATACGCCCGATGGTAATAGGCCTCCGGTCGGTCAGGAAGCTCCCGGATTGCGTCGTCAAGAAGCCCGATCGACTCACGAACAAGATCCAGTGAACCGTTCATGATCGTGTTGAAATCTGCAGACTCGAACAAGCCTTGAGAATCGATTCCGGTCGGCCTTGCTGTGTCGACTCCGGACATGAACCGGGCAAGAATCATTTTCGACACGGCCCTCTGAACCGCTGGCTCATATTCCACGAGCTGCCTTCGTCGCGTTTCCGAAAAACTCGACCAGCTTAAGTAGCCAGAAACACCAACCAAAATCGCCACACAAATAGCCAGCAAAAGACGAGGAGCATGACGGCGAGTCCAGCGCCCCATTTTCTGGGATGCTGTAGGAGGCTTTCCCCGGATCACATCGCCGCGTAGAAATCGTCCCAGGTCTTTCGCCAATTCCCCGGCCGTTTCGTATCGATTACGAGGATCCTT
>JAJDCM010000394.1 GCA_029260825.1 Planctomycetota bacterium
CAACGAGGTTTCGGATGAAGATTCATGCCACTAGCCCAGAAAAATAGGAGCCAGATCCTATTCTGTACTCTACTCCTGGTGGCGCTAACCGCGGCAGCCTATTCGCCCGCCATGAAGGCCGGTTTCATCTGGGATGACGATAAGTACGTCACCGACAACCGTCTTTTCACCGGATCCAACAACCTGACCAGGATCTGGTTCTCCCAGGATCATCCCTCCCAGTATTTCCCTCTCGTTTACACTTCCTTCTGGATCGAGCAGAGCTTGTTTGGAATGAAGGCAAGCGTTTTTCACGGAAACAACATCCTCCTCCACATCCTGAACGGCCTCTTGCTCTGGGTTCTCCTGGTGCGAATGAGAATCCCCGGAGCTTGGTTTGCCACGGCGCTTTTTTTGCTGCATCCGGTTCAAGTTGAATCGGTCGCCTGGATCACAGAGCGAAAGAATTTGCTGTCGCTGCTTTTTACTCTCTTGATGCTCCTCTCCTGGCTAAGGTTTGCCGAAAAGAACTCCAGGGGCGCCTACCTGTGCGCGCTCTTCTTGCACGCCCTGGCACTTCTCAGCAAAACAACCGCCTGCACGAATCCGGCGGCTCTTGTTCTTTTGCTCTGGATCAAGAGGATTCCTGTCGATCGCAAGCGCTGGGTCGCGATCATTCCGTTCGTCCTGATGGGCCTTTTGATGGGACTCCTCTCTGTCTGGTGGGAACAGGAAAAGCAAGGCCTCCACCCGGAAGCGGGAGACATCTCGGGAGTCGAGCGACTGTTGATTGCTGCGCGAGCCCTTTGGTTTTATCTGGGAAAACTGGCCCTTCCCGTGGACCTCTCGTTCAGCTATACCCGCTGGTCGGTCGACTCGTCCCAGCTCAACCAGTATGCATGGCTTGGGGCAGCCCTTCTTGCGTCTGGGCTTCTCTTCTTTCTTCGTGAGAAGATCGGACGTGGAACCCTTGCCGCATTTCTCTTCTTTGCCGCGTGCCTCAGCCCCATGATCGGTTTCATTTCGCTCTATACGTTCTTCTATTCGTACGTGGCCGATCATTATCAATACGTGGCTTGCATCGGCCCTCTGACTCTGGTTGCCGCTCTTTTAGCCCGCGTCCACCGCAAAGTGCACGGAGGAATGCGGATTGCCTCTTCCCTGGCGGTGGGCCTTTTGCTCCTCGTCCTGGCCGGTCTAACCTTCGAAAGAACAAAGGTCTACCAGGATCCGGGAACACTCTGGCGAGACACGATCAAGAAAAACCCCGAATCCTGGATGGCTCACAACAATCTCGGCACTTTCTTGCAAGACGAAGGAGAGATCTCTGATGCTCTCCATCAGTTCCGTGAAGCGATTCAAATCAAGCCGGAACACGGGCAGCTCTACTTCAATCAAGGAACTGCTCTCCAGCTCCTGGGCCGGAACCAAGAGGCCATTCCATCGTTCAAGGAAGCCATCCGTCTCGAACCGGACGATCCGGATTCCTACAATAACCTGGGGCTGATCTTTCACTTTCAGGGTCGTTACAGGGAAGCCATCCAGCAATTCAAGAAGGCCCTCGAACTCAAGCCAAACTACGGGGCGGTGCATAACAATCTGGGAGGATCCCTTCGTACTCTCGGACGACTTGGGCCGGCTCGACTTCATTACAAATCATGTGTTGAGTACGCCCCTGAAATGGCGGAGGGCTGGTACAACCTCGGGTCGGTCCTTCTGGCTCAGGGAAAGCCGCGCGAAGCCATTCCCAACCTTCGTCAATCGATCAAGATCAACGAAAAGCAGCCAAACGCTCACTACACTCTCGGTCTGTGCCTCTCTGAAGAACAAGCCGATGAGGAGGCTGTCCCTTCCTTTCTACGAGCGACCGAGCTGAAGACCGGTTGGGCGCAAGCTCACGATCAACTGGCCTGGATCCTCGCCACATCATCCGTGGATTCGGTCCGGAATGCCGCGGAGGCGGAGCGACACGCACTGCTTGCGGCAGAATTGTCTCAGCGAAAAAATGCAGGAATCCTCGACACTCTTGCCGCCGCACAGGCCGCGGCCGGAAAGTTTGAAGAGGCGATCAAGACCCAACAAGAAGCGCTTGATCTTGCGCGCTTCGCAACCAAAGAGACGAACAAGAGCTTCGAAGCAATGGAACGGAGACTGGAGATGTACAGGAGTGGGAATGAATTTCAAAGGAGGTAGAAAGACGCCAAACATCTTTGGGTCGCATTATTCATGAAGGTCGGTCCTACGGAATCGTCACCTCACCCCTCAGATTCTTTTGCACCAGATCCCTGACCAGATCGGACGGCAGCCCCTGCTCAAAAAGATAGTAGAGCTTCGTCAACGCGGCCTCCGGCGTCATATCATAGCCGCTGACCACTCCCGCATCGAGGAGAGCATTCCCCGTGGCATAAAGGGTCAAATCGGCAGAGCCTCGTAGAGGTTGTGGCACGGCCACAATCACGACTCCTTGCTCCGATGCCCGACGCAGCGCAAGCATGAACTCCTGATTGTCCGCTGGAGCGTTTCCGGAGCCGAAACACTCCAGCACCAAACCCTGAACAGGAGGCGAGAGAAGAGCCGAAAGATACTCGGCCTTGATCCCCGGAAAAATCCGGAACGCTCCAACGTTTGCGCTCCCCATTTCTCGCACAAAGAGCCGGGACTCAGGAGGACGACCCCGCACGAGTTCCCAGTTGATCTCGATGTCGATCCCGCACTCGCCAAGAGGAGGCAAGTTGGGAGAAGCAAAGGCATCAAACCCCTCAGCATCGACCTTGGTGCATCGGTTCCCCCGAAAAAGCCGGTTGTGGAAGTACACACAAACCTCGGGCAAGGTCTCGTGATGCCGACCAAGAATCATGAGAGAAGTAAGGAGATTATCGAATCCGTCACTCCGAGGCTGCCCCAACGGTATCTGAGAACCGGTAAGAATGACCGGTTTCCCCAGGCCCTCGAGCATGAAGGATAAGGCGGATGACGTGTAAGCCATGGTGTCGGTCCCGTGGAGGACGAGAAAACCATCGTAATCGTCATACCGGGAACGAATATCTTCCGCAATCCGGAGCCACTCTCCCGGAGTCATGTTGGAACTATCTAGTAGAGGGTCATACTGCATCACTTCAAAACCGGGAACATCCTCGCTTCGAAAGGGAGGCAGCTCGGTCAACAATCGCTCAAGGGACCCGGGACGAGGCCGGTACCCCTCGGAGGTCCAGCACATACCGATCGTTCCGCCGGTGTAGACGATACAGATTCTGGGTTTCTTTGTGCTCATGGATGTTGCGTCATGCGCTGAACGGTCGTCACCAGGTCAAGCGAGTTGGTCAGGGGAGAAGAACAGGTTCCAGCCACGCACACAAACGCAGACGGTTCCCCGAGGTCCGGGTAGGGCGCTTTCAAATCTGGAGGATCCTCTGTTTTTGGATCCCACCATTCAACCCTCTTGTATTCAACCCCAAGAGCAAGCGCCGCGGTAAACAATTCCCTGGCAATCGAACTTTCCCGACTGCCAAGAATCATCACTTCAAGCGGTTCCCGTTCCAGCTCATGGGCTGCAAGCAAAACACCACCCACCGGTCGTCTCCGAGCAATCTCCGGGGTGGCAAGAAAGGTCATCGCCAGGAGAGATAGTTCTTTCATCTTCTCCTGGCCAGTGTATCGAAAGAGAAGGTTGGCAAAACGAGCGACCTCAACGTTCTCGTCTCGATCAGGCCCAGGCACCGCAGATCCCGGGAAATCTGGGGCAATGGCTGTGACCACTCCCGGTAGCTCCCCGGGGCGGGAAAACGTTTCAAGAATATAGTGTCCGGTGGCAAGGGCCCGTCTCAACCAGTCGCGTTCCGCGGTGACGGCATACAGCTCAAGAAACGCCTGCCCCATCGCCAGAGAATCCCCAAGATAGCGCCTCTCATCCTCACGACTCTCGTGACAGAAGCCACCTCCGGGAACGCTTCGATGGATCCGAATCCAGTCAGCGGCCTCCCGGGCAGCCAGAAGAGAAGCCTCGTCGCCGGAAGCCGCAAAGTAGCGAGCCATCCCTCGAATTGCCCAACCATTCTCACGAGAGTAAATATGAGTATCGATGGTGGGGATTCCGATATCCAACCGCCTCATGTCCGGGAGGGCAAAGTAATCCTCCGCGTGCTCACCTGCCACCAGATCCGCATCCTGACTGGCGTAGTAACCACCCGCCGGTGAATGCAGGAAACGCTCCAGGTAGCCAAAGATCGAGCTGGCGGCGGCAAGGTACTTTGGTTCCCCGAACACAAGATACGCCTGGGAGTAGACCCGAAGGTTGTCCGCCTGCATGGACATGATCTTCTCGAAATGTGGGTTCTCCCAGACTCCGCCGTGAGAATACTGATAGACGCCACCAAACTCAGGATCGATCAGGGAAAGTTGCCCATCCAGAGTTTTTCGAGCCATGGCCCGAAATTGAGGATCGTCCTGGGACAGACAGAAGTCGACCGACGGAGCGTGCAGATACTTGTGGATCGTGCCCCATCCTCCGTGGATCGGATCGTAATGATCGGAGTTGATGGCGAAGAGAGCTTCCTTCAACCGAGGAGAGACCGTCGGAGCCTGGGCGTAGGAAATGGCGTCTTGGGCGACAATTGAAGGCCCCGGGGTCGGATCGTCACGGAATGCCAGGAAGAGCTGGCGAGCGCGCAAAGGCGGGATGTAACCCCGAAATTTCATGAGCTCGACCCCATTCGCGTCGAACAGGATGGTTGCCGGCCACCCGTACTCCTGATACCGCTGGGCCAGATCCGGCCTCTTCGCCTGGTCCACGGTGACCGGGATGTACCCCTCAGTCACGATCCGGACCACCTCCTCATCGCGGTAGGTGGTCTCTTCCATGACATGACACCAGTGGCACCAAACTGCACCCAGGTCGAGGAGGACGAGTTTTCCTTCACTCTTTGCCTCCTCAAAGACTTCCTTTCCCCAGCTGCGCCAATCGATGCGTGCAGGCTCGTCCAAAACGGGTTTCGGGGAGAACAGGAAGCACCCTGGGCCAGCGAGAATAAAACTGACAAAAACCACAAACCGAAGCGTCATTTCGGGTTACTCCAAACACTCAGACAAAGCGATTGTCCTCGAACCGACAAAACCAGTCGGTCCCACGTACCACATTGAAATAGCCCGGGTCAAACGCTTGGTTGGGTTTGCGGCACCCGGAACATCCCAAAAACCTAACAAGACCCCAGGTACCATCTTTAAATTTGGCTTGGAATTTGATTTAAGGCAGTTTGCCCTCCGGTTACGGAAGCGTTCAGGAACCGGCAGGGGTGGTCATTCTTTTGGTAGTTTGGCCCGAACTCGTTGCCGTCTGTCACAATCGACCGGCGGCAATCAACGGACACGAGACAACAGCGAAAATTGGAGGGTACTTCCTGATGGAAACGAATCGACGCGACTTCAACAAACTTCTGCTTTCGGCCGTCGGCGGAATCATGGCTGGCGTGGCTCTGGGCGGTTGCACCAACACCGAGAAGAAGTCGGGTTCAGCAGCAAAGCACGCCTGCAAGGGCATGAACGAATGCAAAGGCAACGGTGGTTGCAAGTCCGGTGACAACGGCTGTGGTGGCAAGAACAGCTGCAAAGGCAAGGGCGGCTGTGCAACGGCCGAGAAGCACTCCTGCAAGGGTCACAACGAGTGCAAGGGTCAAGGCGGCTGCAAGTCCAGCGATAATGGCTGTGGCGGCAAAAACAGCTGCAAGGGCAACGGTGGCTGCGCCGTTCCCATCAAGCACTAAGCTCACGAATTTGATCATGAGCTAAGCGTCCTGGCCCTGATGCCATGCGCAAATCAAAGGCGGCGCCTCCCGAAAGGTTGGCGCCGCCTTCTCACGAAAGCACTCGGAAACATGAGCATTCGGAACAAATGGGATTTTCCCGATCTGGGCCTTGGGCTGGGTCTTCGGACCGTTCACTACAACCACATCCTTGAACACAATCCCGCCGTAGATTGGTTCGAGATTCTCTCGGAAAACTACATGGAAACCGAGGGTCGTCCCCGGAAGATCCTCGATCAGATCTCGGAAAAATATCCCATCGTGATGCACGGTGTCTCCATGTCTCTTGGCAGCACCGACCCCATCGACTTCAACTATCTGAAAAGCCTCAAGGCCCTTGCCGAGAGAGTCAACGCCGTCTGGCTGGGAGACCACCTGTGCTGGACCGGCGTCGCCCGAAAGAACGGACACGACCTGTATCCGGTGCCGTACAATGAAGAGAGCCTTCGCCATGTGATCGAGCGGATACGCACCATCCAGGATTACCTCGAGCGCCCTCTGGTCATCGAGAATCCATCCACCTACCTGACGTTCAAGTCATCCACGATGAGCGAAGAAGAATACATTTTCCGGATGGCCGAAGAATCGGATTGCGGTCTACTCCTTGACGTCAACAACGTCTACGTCACCTGTCGAAACCACGATTTAGACCCGGACTCCTATCTGGATAGCATTCCTTATGATCGAGTGGTCCAGATTCATCTCGCCGGTCACACCGACAAGGGAACCCATTGCATCGACACCCACAATGATCATGTGATTGACGAAGTATGGAGACTTTACGGCGAGGTCCACAAGAGAACCGGGGGTCGATCCACGCTTCTTGAGTGGGACGCGGACATTCCCGAGTTCAACGTGGTTCATGAAGAAGCCCTCAAGGCCAAGCGTTATCGAAATGAGGTCGAGGTCGTCGATGTCTGAGCCCTCCCTCGATCAACTGGAGCGCTGGATGATGGCGGTCGTCACCCACCCGAAGGGGTCGGCTTCCGGCATTGAAAGCCCACAAGCCTGCTCTCAGATTCCGGTTTCCGTCGATGAGATCGCCCAGGTGGTCCTCCCCTCGAAAAACCTCACCTCCATCGAGCGCCTCGATATTTATGCCGATATGTATCGCTGGCGTCTTGTGGACATTCTGACCGAGGAGTATCCAACTCTATCCCACCTCCTTGGCAAGAATGCGTTTTCCGCCCTCGCCGAGGAGTATATCGCGCTTCACCCTTCGGAACACTACAACCTGGCCGCGCTCAGTCAGCACTTCCCAAGATTCATCGAAGAGGAGGGAAGTGACGTTACCCATCGAGAATTCGCCGCCGAGGTGGCAAGACTCGAGAGAGCCATGGAGGAAGTTTACGACGCTCCCCAGAAAGACCCGGTCACGTCGGAGGAGTTCGAGAAGATTCCCGACGAGGTCTGGGGCGAAGTGCACATGGATTTGATTCCGGCTCTGGAACTTCTTTCGTTTTCCTACCCGGTCGACGAATATGTGACGTCGGTTCGAGAAAATCGACACATGGACATCCCGGATCCGAACCCGAGCTGGGTGGTCGTCTATCGAAACGACTTCACCGTCTGGCGGTCGGGAATCACCCGGGAACAACATCACCTCCTGACTGAACTACGATCGGGTCAATCCCTCGGCGAGGCCCTGATGAGCTGTGCCAAGCTCCCGAACGTTGACATCGGGGCGCTCTCAGGGAACCTCAAAGTCTGGTTCCAGAATTGGACCGGTAATGGGTATTTCTGCAGGCTCCGCTAACCGTCCGCACCTCCCCTTGAGCCAGCTCATGGAGGAAGCGATGGACCCCTGGGAGCAGCTTGCGTGGCCCACGATCTGGGACGAGCTGTTCACTCGCAAGGCTCCTCTCGTCCTGGAAATCGGGTTCGGGAACGGTGATTTTCTCGTCGAGATGGCGAAGCGTCAACCGGAGAAGAACTACATCGGAATCGAAGTCTCATGGACCTCGATCCAGCACCTCCTGAAACGCATCGATCAAACGGACCTTCCCCCGATTCGAGTGCTTCAGGGTGATGCGGTCGCCCTTTTGGAATGCCTCTTCGCGTCCAACACCATCGACGAAATCTACGTCAATCACCCCGACCCCTGGCGCAAGGAAAGACACTGGTCCCGTCGCTTCATCCAGTCGAAAAATGTGGCACTTCTCGCGGATCGATTGAAGCCCCAGGGCCGCCTGACGATCGCTACCGACCATCAGGCTTACTCCGAGTGGATATCTGACGTCCTCACCGGACAATCCGACCTGGTTTCGGAATACGCTCCCAAAGCAGAGGTTTCCGACCTCCCGGAACGGATCCGCACCAAGTACGAAATGAAGGCTCGAGCTCAGGGAATTCCAATTCACTACTTTGTGTGGAAAAAAGAACGGCCTCCGGCGCATGAGTTCCTCGCGCCAAAGGAATACGAAATGCCCCACGTCATTCTCAAGGTTCAGAACCCAGCCCTCGGACTCGAACAGGTCTTCTCCGACATGGATCCGGACAGCTGGCAAGAGACCCATCGAGGGGTACTCGTGGTGGTCAAGGTCGTTGAGGCCTATCACCGGGCCGGCTCCAGAGACGGGCTCGTCGAGGTCCTGGTCAAGGAAGGGAATCTCACCCAGCATTTCGGGATCACGATCGCTTTTCGTCAATCGGACGAACTCCTGGTAAAACTCTCGTCCATGGGGCACCCGAGACCCACGTACGGGGTCAAACAGGCGGTCTGGAACATCGCACGCCTGCTCACCCGAAAACGAGCAGATCTGACCGTTCTGAGCTCAACTGTCGGCCCTCTCCATTCGACCTGAGCGGAAGAACCGAAGCAAACCGTAGGCGGCCTGCTGCCCGATTGATAGGATCAGGTGATCAGGACCAACGGAAACCGTAATATGCTCAAAAAGACCATTGACGCCTCGGGTTTAGCCGATCTTCACGAAAAGGTTCTCCGTCAGGAGCGCCTGACCCATGATGATGGGAAGCGGCTCTACGAGACCCCGCATCTCACCGTTGTCGGGTACCTCGCAAATCTCGTGCGGGAGCGAAAAAACGGCGGACGCGCCTACTACATCAAGAATCTTCACATCAACTACACCAACGTCTGCAACAAGCTCTGCAAGTTCTGCTCCTTCTATGCACCTCCAAAAGACGAGCGGGGGTACGTGCTTTCGCCAGAAGACGTGGTGAACCGGCTCCGACCTTATGACGGGCTCCCGCTATCCGAGGTCCATATGGTGGGGGGGATCAACCCTCAGCTTCCGTTCTCCTATTATCTGGAGGTGCTCCAGGCCATCAAGGAAGAACGGCCCGATGTCCACCTGAAGGCCTTCACCATGATCGAGCTGGCTCAGCTGGAAAGAGTGGCCAAGAAACCTCTCGCAGAGGCGCTCATGGATCTGAAAAAGGCCGGTCTGGACTCCTGCCCAGGAGGAGGAGCAGAAGTCTTCAGTGATCGAGTCCATGAGGAACTCTTCCGGGCAAAGCTCGACAACCAGGGTTGGTTCGATGTGGCCCGCACGGTCCATCTGTCCGGGCTGAGGTCAAACGCGACCATGCTGTACGGTCATATCGAAACCGATGAAGAGAAGGTTCGCCATCTCATTCATATGCGAGAGCTTCAGGACGAGACCGGAGGTTTCCTCTGCTTCATTCCCCTTGCCTTCGATCCCAAGAACACCGAGCTTGATCATCTACCCGTAACCACCGGGGAACAGAACCTTCGAGAAATTGCGATCTCCCGTCTGCTTCTGGACAACTTCGATCACATCAAGGCATTTTGGATCATGATCACGCCTCCGATCGCGCAGACCGCCATGTGGTACGGGGCGGACGACATCGACGGAACCGTGGCCCACTATGAGATCACCCATGCTCTTGGAGGCGATACCCACCATCAGCAACTGTCGGAAGAAGAGCTCCTGGTTCTCATCAAAGAGGCCCACCGGGACCCCGTGGAACGGGATACGCTCTATGGTATTCCCGAGGAAAGCAAGCAGACGACGGTACTGGCCAGAAGCGGGCCCGATATGGACGCATCGTGAAGGGATCATCAGTCGTGCTAGACGACATCGAAGAAAAAGTCATCAACAACGAGCGCCTCACTCCGGAGGATGCGGATTTTCTCTATCACCATCCCAATCCGCTCGACCTGGCCGCCCTTGCCGATACCGTGCGACGCCGAAAAAATCCGGACCCGGTCGTGACGTACAACGTCGGCCGTAATATCAACTACACGAACATCTGCTGGGTCAAATGTAGCTTCTGCAACTTTTACGCAGCTCCGGGCGACGAGGGTGGCTATGTTCTTCCCGAACAGCAGATCTTCGACAAGATTGACGAACTCATTGCGGTCGGAGGTGACTTCGAAGATGGAAGCGAACTCCTCCTTCAGGGAGGGTTGAATCCGAAGCTGAAGATCGAGTACTTCGAAAAACTCTTTCAAGCCATTGTACGCCGTTACCCCCAGGCCTACCTCCATGCTCTCTCGGCGACCGAAATCCTCTACATTGCACACATATCCCAGCTCACCATCGAAGAGACCTTGATCCGCCTTCGGAAAGCTGGTCTTCAATCGATCCCCGGAGCTGGAGCGGAGATCCTCTCCGACCGAGTTCGAGATGAGATCGCCTACAGAAAAGACACGACGGAAGAATGGCTCGAGGTCCACGAGACAGCGCATCAGCTCGGAATGAATACAACCGCTACCATGATGTACGGATCGCTTGAGACCATTTCCGAGCGCATCCAGCACTTGACTCATATTCGCGATGTACAGGATCGAGCCATGTCCCGGGGGGGGCGGTTCACCGCCTTCATTACCTGGAGCTTTCAGCCGGATGGAACAGAATTGGCGGAATCCCGGTGGAAAGGCCCCAAGGCCACCGGAATGGAGTACCTCCGGAATGCGGCGATCAGTCGGGTTTACCTCGACAACATTCAGAACATTCAGGCCTCCTACGTGACCCAGGGAGCCAAGATCGCGCAGGTTTCTCTCGCTTATGGGGTGAATGACTTCGGCAGCACCATGATGGAAGAGAATGTGGTGAGTGCGGCGGGAACCATGCACCTCATGCCTCTAACAGAAATCCAACGACTCATCCGGGAAGCCGGATACGAACCGAAGCGAAGAAACACACGCTATGAGCTCGTCAGCTGAATCAAGGACTCCCGAAGATCCGGAAAACGACCCGTTCACCCGTAACGATCTCGCGGCCTTGGAATCTCGCGGAATCGGAAGAAACGAGGCA
The DNA here is from genome assembly GCA_029260825.1 of Planctomycetota bacterium. GTDB lineage: Bacteria > Planctomycetota > JACOTG01 > JACOTG01 > JAJDCM01 > JAJDCM01. The sequence continues at coordinate 11,015 of JAJDCM010000394.1, forward strand.
AGAGAGCAACTCCAGCTCTTGCGCAATCCCCCGCCGTTCATAGAACTCGACCGCCCCTGCACCGCCGGGGATGGAATCCTCGTCCTTTCGCACGAGCAAAAACGACAAGCCCTTCAAGCCCAGGAAGTCGCCCAAAGGATGGGGCGCATCCTCAAGTTTGTTCCCGCCTCCGGCGCCGCGAGTCGAATGTTCAAGGCCCTGCTGTCGATTCGCTCATCCCACGAGAATCTGAGCGAGAAAGAACTTCGCAACGCAGCCAGGGAGAAGGGCTCGGGGTCGGACTTCACCGAAATCGTTACCTTTCTTGATGGAATCTCCCGATTCGCCTTCTTCCACGACATTCAAGACAATCTGGCAAGCCGGGGACAGCAACTTGAGGCCTTGATCAAGAACGGTGAGTGGCAATCAATTGTTGATGCCCTGCTGTCGAGTGAGGGGCTCGACTATCGATCCCTTCCCAAGGGCCTTCTGAAGTTTCATCAGGAAAAAAACGGTTCCCGAACCGCCTTCGAGGAACACCTGCGCGAAGCAGCGGTCTATGGTCAGGACGAGTCAGGAACATCCCGCCTTCACTTCACCGTCTCCCCCGAACATCGGAGTCGGTTTGAATCCTTGCTACACGAGCTCAAGCCGGTGCTAAAAAACGAGCTCGGTGCCGACTTTGACGTCACTTTTTCGTCTCAGAAGCCAGCAACAGACACCCTTGCCACCGACGAATTCAAGAGGCCCTTCCGGGATGACAACGGAGATCTTCTCTTTCGACCCGGCGGACACGGAGCACTTCTTGCCAACCTCAATGACTTGAACGGCGACGTGATCTTCGTAAAAAATATCGACAACGTATCTCCGGAGAAGCTGCGAACCGAAGAGATGGAGTGGAAGAAGATCGTTTGCGGCGTGCTGGTTCAACTCCAGGATCAAATCCACACCGCGCTGAACTCTCTGAGAATAGAGCCCTCCGAGGAAAATCGACGGGCGGCCCGGGAACTCGCCCGGACAAAGCTCGGGATCGAAGTCCCAAAGACCGGCCCTCTCGAGGAATCGAATTCGCTGATCCGAGTCCTCGATCGCCCCTTGCGCATTTGTGGCATGGTCCGCAACGAAGGGGAGCCCGGAGGCGGCCCGTTCTGGGTGCGTGGAAAGGATGGGAGCCTCTCCGCCCAGATCGTGGAGAGTGCCCAGGTCGCAACGAGCTCGGACGAGCAAGTCGAAAAGCTCCGATCCTCGACCCACTTCAATCCGGTCGATCTTGTGCTAGCAGTTCGAGATCCGGATGGGAAAAAATATGACCTGGCTCGATTCGTGGATCCCCAGGCCGTCTTCCTGGCTGAAAAATCTCAGGGAGGCCGAACCCTCACCGCTCTGGAGCGCCCTGGGCTCTGGAACGGGTCCATGGCTCATTGGAACACGGTATTCGTTGAGGTCCCGAGCTCAACTTTTACCCCGGTAAAGACCCTGAATGACCTTCTTCGGCCGGAACATTCACAGAATCTGTGAACGCCAGGGTTATCCTGCGGGATGAATCCTCAGCCCCTCGCAGCGAGAACCTGGCTTGCCCCGTGCCATTAGGGTAAGATTAGGAGGTCTTTGCAAACTTCGGAAGGGGGCCAACAGACCTCCATATCGTCCGTATCCTGTGGAGACGGTCACTCGTTATCCGAGCGTCGAAGAACGTTCAATGAACCGCATTCGATAATCCCAATAAAATGCCGGGGAAGCCGCCAGGGTGTCCCGGATAATCCATGAGTTCAGCTGAATTCGATGAACAAAACAAGACCAAGGAGATCTTTGATGAAACGGAATCTTGTCCTCGGCCTCGCGGCGGCTATTTGCTTTGCCGTGACTCCGGCCATTGCCCAATCCGAATGCAAGTCAAAAAGCGAAGCAAAATCCTCCGGCTGTAAGAGCCTCGTCAAAGTAGAAGGTGAAAAAGCCGGCGTTGCCGAAGCGTCCTGTTCGGAAAAATCCAAAGTGACTCTCGCCGCCAAGAAGAGTTCGGGTGATTGTTGCAAGACGCCCTCCAAATCTAGTCTCCTCGTGAAGAAGACCGCTTCATCTTGCGAAGAGAAGACTTCTTCTTGCTCCAAGGCTCCCGCAGTGGCTCTTGCCTCCTCGGAAAAAAAGAGCTCTTGTTGCAAAGATGCTGCACCGACGCTGGCAAAGACCGAAAAGAAAGCTTCGTCGTGTAAGTCCTCCGGCGTGACCCTCGCCACCAAGGAAGCAAAAGGTTCTTCCTGCTCTTCCAAGACCGGGGCAACTCTCGCCACCAAGGAATCGAAGAGCTCCTCGTGCTCGTCCAAGGCCGACGTGACCCTCGCCACCAAGGAAGCAAAAGGTTCCTCCTGCTCTTCCAAGACCGGGGCAACTCTCGCCACCAAGGAATCAAAGGGCTCCTCATGCTCTTCTTCGACCGGTGTCACCCTTGCCACCAAGGAATCGAAGAGCTCCTCATGCTGCCCAACCGCAACCAAAAAGGCCGTGGTTTCCTCTGGCTGTGGCGTGCAAACCATGACCGCATTCGACGCCGCGGTGAACAATGCGGTAAAGAATCTTCCCACGCTATCCTTCAAGGTGGGAAACAACGTCGTCTGCTGCTACAAGGAAGCTCAAGCCATCTCGGAGCATGATGAGCTTCCCATGCTGTATGTCGTCAAGAACAAGAGCTTTGCGAATTACGATGAAGCCCAATCCGCCTACATCGGTGCCGTCAACGAATACATAACCCGGTATGCATCGGTAAAGAGCCCGAGTGGTGACAATTCGTCCTGCTGCGCAGGAACCAAGACTGCCGGCAGCTGCTCCGAAGAGGGCGCCGCGGTCTACGAAGTTGCTGGCCGTCAGTTCAACTGCCCGGATCAGGCAGGTTCGATCGCCAAGATGACCCAGGTCGCCATGAAGAAGGTCGCGATGTCTTACCAGGTCGGAGACAAGACCTTCGAATGCAGTACGATGGCTCGCAAAGCCGCCGGAGACAAGGCCGTTCAGTTCGTCGTCCACGGCGCAAAGCCGACTTCCTGCCAGGTGTCCGCAACCCGGGACCTCGCCACGGCGAAGATCAAGGCCGCCGAAACGGCCCTCGCCCAGGCCGGCCACCTCGCAAAACGAGATAGCTAGATCTGCTCTCGATTCGGGCCCAGGGCACCTCAGCCCTGGGCCCGAGTTCCTCCCACACCACCCGATTCCCGCCCAGAAACTGCTTTGAAATCCTCTCCCCGTGCGCTAGCCTTCACCGCTTGGGTTTCGCCAACGAGGTTTCGGATCATCTCAGTCCCCCGGCTCAGTCCCCCCGGAAAAAACGGAGAAGCGGAGTTGTTTGTTGGAAAGCTCAAAGTGGTACTTCTGCTCTTGGGCCTATTAGGGTCAGGATGCACGACAGCCAAGGCTCGCATGCTCCTTCTGGAGGACCTCTACCGAGCCAATGGTACCTGCCGCGACCGTGTCCCAGCAGATTCGTCCTGGGAGACAACCCAGCTTCCGCCGGAGATTCTTTCCCTTGCGGGTATTCCGACAGACGCGGAGAGGAATTTCGATTCTTTTCGCCCCATTGAAGATGCTGGGGAAAGGGCCAGGCGGGCCATTTCCGGGCTCATGGATACGGGCCTCCCGGACTGGAAAAGGGCTCGAGCGTGCGCAACCCTCTCCTTGATCGCGGAAAGAGACAAGAACAAGCTCACCCGCGCCCTGGCGACCAACGCCCTCGTCGATCATGCAAAAAGGGCAGACCTGGCCTCCTCTCCTGCCCCGGGTAGATCAAAAGTTATTGAGAAAGGGACAAGAGAAGGGTGGCTTGCCACGCTCCATGCAGCACGAGCTGACTCCCCACCTGCAGATTCGACCGTCGAGTCCGTCTTGAGTGACATCGAAAAACAGACCCTCGATGACATCGATACCGCCCGAGCGCTGACCTTTCTTCTCTCCGATGTGGCCCGGCTCCATTCGGACGGAACCATCGAGGACCTGGCCTCGACCGTCGGAATCCGGGTCTCCTTGCGTCTCACGATTCTCGTCCTCTATCAGGGCCTTGAAGACGAAAACGCGATCGTGCGAGAAGACGCCGTTCGCGGGTTTCTCGAACTGAGGAGTTTTGAAGCCGTCCCGCTCTTGCTCGAACGATTGGAGAGCGACAGCTCGATCACCGTCAGGCGCGCCGCGGCCGTGGCCCTGGGCACCCTGGGATCCGATGCGGTCATCGAATCACTCATCCGCGTTCTGGATCGCCCCGAGGAAGATACCTCCGTTGTTCTTTCGGCCCTCACTTCTTTGCGAAAACTGACCCGAACGAACTGTGGACTGTCCGCCGCCAGGTGGCGACATTGGTGGAGCCAGGTACAATCTCTTGATTCACAGGGAAGTGGACAACCCCGAGGGGAGCCGAGAGGTCCATATCCTCCCGAAACAGGAGCCACGCGGTAGACGAGTGCATGATTCAAACCCACTTCGAACCGGGCCCCCGCGCCTACGACGGAACTCAACTTTCTTCCCACTTCGCCTATCGAACCTATGGAACGGAGGGAGATTCGATCGTTGCCTTTGTGGGACCCTGCCAGGTCGACCTTTCCAACATGGTGGATCTCGAAGACGTGCGGAACAAGGCCGGGATCAAGAGTCCCAGCATGCTCCACTTCATCATCGAGCATTTCGATGGGGTCCCCGATCTGGAGAAAGCGGTCCTTCGACAGCGTCTCCTGATCCTCATCGTTTCCGAACTCCTTCAGGGAAAAGCCAACGAACCAATTTCCCGCCGCGGGGACGATCTCTATTCTCCAGAAGAAGGAAAGCTGTCGGTCTCCATCGCGACTCGAAGCCCGGTTTCCACCCTGATTCACCTTGGGCTCAACGTGGTCTCCGGAGGGGCGCCGGTGAAAACGGCCGGCCTCACCGAGCTCGGAGTTGCGATCGAACCGTTTGCTCTTTCCGTGCTCTCCCGGTATCAGAACGAACTGAAAGAGGTTGGCCGGGCTCAAAGGAAAGTGCGTGGGGTCAACTGATGGAGTGGGCAAAGACAAAGCGGGGAGTCCAACTCCGGTGACGCGAAAACGACTCTCCCTGATCCTCCGGTTGGGACTCGGTCTTGGTATCGTGGCCGTCGTACTTCTCAGCGTTCCCTGGTACGACAACTGGTCCCCCGACGAAGACAACACGGTTCGGGGCAAGATCCTCGAGGATGAACTGCCCGCAGCTGGTGTGGTTCAGTTCGAACTCATGGAGGGGGAGATCATCGAGGTTCCGGTGCAGGAGGTGCGAGAGGGCCTTCTGCGAGTCGTTCAGAACCTTCGCTTGAAGCTCTTTCTCCTGGCATCCTTACCCCTTCTCGTGACCTATTCGGTCAACGCATTGCGCTGGATGATCCTGGCACGAGCCCTCGGATTCACTCTCGGATTTGTCCGGGCCATCCGACTTTCGTTCATCGGACTTTTCTTCAACAACGTGGTTCCCGGGGCGACCGGAGGGGATTTCGTGCGAGCGTACTACGTCGCCCGCACCGAGAAGAATCGAACCGAGAGTGTTGTCGCCGTGCTGATGGATCGCATCGTCGGACTGACCGCCATGGCTTTTCAGGCCGGAATCGTGGCGCTCTACTTCTGGAACGACTCGGATCTCCGAGGCCTCACCGTCGGCATTGTGGGCCTGGTGGTCGCCATCCTCCTTGGAACGGCAATTTTTTATAGCAAGAGAATCCGGAAGCTCCTTCGCCTCGACCGACTGGTACAAATCCTTCCCTTGCAGCGACTCTTCAAGGAGGTTGACGCTGCCTTTTTCGCTTATCGCTACAAGAAGAAGGCGGTTCTGCTCTCGTTCCTGTTGTCTTTTGTTAGCCAGGGATTCTTCATTTACTCCCAGTTTGTCGTGGGAAAAGCCATCAACGTCAACTGCAGTTTCTTGGCCTATCTTCTCGTCATCCCGATCGCCTCCATCGTCAGCTCGATTCCGGTTCTCCCCGGTGGATGGGGGCTGGGAGATGCGGCATACGTTTATTGCTTTGGGCTCACCGGAGTAGCTCGGGCACCGGCCCTTGCCATCGGGGTTCTATACCGTCTTTTGAACGTCGGCTGGAGCCTGGTCGGCGGCGTGATTCACCTGGGTGGAGCTGAAGGTCCCCGTCTCAAAAACGACGAAGCCCAATCCGAAGAAAGCCCAGCTTGACTTCGGTTGGAGGCTCTTGTAAGGTTTAAGTTCAGTATTTGTTCGCCTGATGCAGACACGGTTCACCTGACCCAAAAACGGGCTGATCGAACCGGAGCCGGCACCAGGCGGGAGGATGATCACAACGTGGAACTCTTGATTCTTGGCACTCTTGCTTTCGACGGGATCGAAACCCCGAAAGGGCTGGCTTCAGACATTCTTGGGGGCTCAGGCTCTCACTGTGCACTCGCGGCTGCGCTTCATGCTCAAGTCGGAATGGTCACCGTCGTTGGCGAAGATTTCCCCGACGACTGGAAGACGCTCCTCGAAAAGCAAGGGGTCGACCTTACCGGAGTCGAGGTCAAACCGGGGGGGACTCTCCGGTGGACCTGCCGCTACGAACCAGACATGAATATTCGCCATACCACGGGGCTTGCCCTCAATGTTTTGGTCGATTACGAACCCAAACTTCCTGAATCCTATCGAGACGTCCCTTTCGTCTTTCTGGGAAATGACAGTCCTGCCCGGCAAAGAAAAGTCTTATCTCAGGTGAGAAACCCCCAGTTCGTCATGTGCGACACCATGAACCACTGGATCGAGACGGAACGGGAAGACCTCGACCAACTCCTGAGAGAAGTGGACGGCGTGGTCGTCAACGACGAGGAAGCTCGCCTTCTGACCGGGGTCCACAACTTGATTTCCGCCGGCAATCGCATCCTGGACATGGGTCCTCGCCTGGCGATTATCAAGAAAGGGGAGCACGGAGCCTTTCTCTTCAGTCGCTTCGCCCATTACGCTCTCCCGGCCTTTCCTCTTGAAGAAGTGGTAGATCCCACCGGAGCCGGCGACAGTTTTGCTGGCGGTATCATGGGCTATCTCGCGTCACGAGGTCGGGTCAATCTTTGGAACCTAAAACGTGCCATGGCTCATGGAACCGTGGCTGCATCCTATACCGTCGAACAGTACGGAACCCAGCGCATCGTTGAAGTCAGCAAAAAGGAAATCGAACAGCGCTATGAGGAGTTCGTGCAGTTCATTACCCCGTAACCAATCGGGTCCGCGAAACGTCTAAATCACTGGATCCGTCTAGGCGGGTCGGCCAGGTTTCAGCCCATGGCGCACCGAACATTTATCGCCATCGACTTGGAAGAGGGAGTCAAATCTCTCCTTCACGCGTGGGCACGTACGGTGGAAGCCAGGGTTACCGGTCTTCGGGTTCCTTCCCCTGAAAACTTGCACCTCACCCTGAAGTTCCTTGGAGAGGTGAGCGAGGCGCAGGTGGGGGAGCTGGGAGAGGCATTGGCTTCCCTGGCAAAAAACATTTCTGTCTTCGACCTGAGGGGAAGTGGGTTTTCTCTATTTCCTTCGCAAGGACCGGCTCGGGTGTTGTGGACGGGTGTCCTTGAGCCCGAGCGACAGTTGCTCCCTTTGGTCGAAAAGATCGAAAGCAGGTGTTTAGAAATGGGGTTCAAACGAGAGGGTCGGCCCTTTCGCCCCCACATCACTCTAGGTCGAATCAAAAACCCGGAGGCAGGAGATCATGTCCGAAGCTACATCGAAGACAACCCGTCTCCTCAGAAAACCTGGACACAAACCGTGAGAGACGTTCGACTGAAAAAGAGCACATTGTCCCGGTCCGGTCCGGATTACAAAGACCTGATCGTGGCACCGCTTCAGATCGGCTAGCTTCGGCGTGTCCGAGCACAAACCTATCCAAAGAACCGAAGTATTGAGTCCAAAGCATGGAGTCCAGAGTTTGGAGTCCAACGTATTGAAGTCGTAGAAGGGAGGGAAATCATGAGCACCAAAACCCAAAAAGTAATCGCCGAGCCCCAGAAGAACACCGCAGGGTCTCAAAAGAACGCCACAGAGCCTTCAAAGGAACCCGCCGCCGCGCCCAAGGCGAAAACCAAGACCACCGCCAAGAAAAAGGCAGAGAAGAAAGACGGGGAACAGGAAAAGCGCGAACAGGCTCTTGGCTTCGCCGTCGGACAGATCGAAAAGCAGTTCGGGCGGGGGGCCATCATGCGCCTTGGCGCAAGCAAAATCCCCCAGGCTACCGGAATCTCTACCGGCTCAATTTCACTCGACCTGGCCCTCGGTGGGTATGGCGTCCCCCACGGGCGTGTTGTCGAAGTCTTCGGTCCGGAATCTTCTGGAAAGACGACCCTTTGCCTCCACATCATCGCCAATGCCCAGAAAAAGGGTGGCATCGCCGCCTTCATCGACGCAGAGCACGCTCTTGATCCATCCTACGCCCGCCGCCTGAAGGTTAATCTGGAAGATCTCCTCGTCTCCCAGCCCGACACAGGCGAGCAAGCCCTGGAAATTACCGAGATGCTGGTCCGATCCAACGCCGTCGACGTCGTGGTCATCGACTCGGTAGCCGCTCTCGTCCCCAAGGCGGAAATCGAGGGGGAGATGGGGGATTCCCACATGGGCCTCCAGGCCCGTTTGATGTCTCAAGCATTGCGAAAACTCACCGCAGCAATCGCCAAATCGAACACCTGCGTCATCTTCATCAACCAGATCCGAGAGAAAATCGGGGTCATGTTTGGCAACCCTGAAACCACCACAGGTGGGCGGGCCCTGAAGTTCTACTCCAGTGTTCGAGTGGACGTTCGCCGAATCCAGGCCATCAAAGATGGGGATGCCGTCGTGGGAAGCCGGACCAAGGCTACCGTGGTCAAGAACAAGATCGCTCCCCCGTTCCGAAAAGCTGAGTTCGACATCATGTACAACCGGGGCATCTCTCTTGAGGGAGACATCCTCGAACTGGGAGCTACTCTCGGAATCGTAGACAAGAGCGGGACTTGGTTCAGCTACAAGGAAACCAGACTTGGCCAGGGAAAAGAGCGAAGCTCCCAGTTTCTCATCGAAAACAGCGACATCACCGAGTCAATTCGGGGTGAGATCATGGAGATCGTTCGGGCCAAGGCAGAAGCTGACGATGCTCGTCTGTCAAAGAAGGAAGAAACCCCGCCCGAAGTAAAGTAGAGGCTTGCCATTGACAGGTTGGGGGGGCGTTCCTAGAATTGCCCAATTTCGTGGACTAAATCCTAGGACGATTCCCTCAACTACGTCGGCGCAAGATCAAACCGGCGTAAGTTCAAATCTGAACAGGGGATCCCCTTCTTCTACAAGTTCCGGCCCTTGGCCGGGCTACGTCGCTTCGGGCACCAAAAGCTTCACTCTCTCCCGGAGCCCCAAATCACGGAGGCAAAGCAATGGCTGTACCTAAGAGAAGGCACTCAAAGACGAGAAAAAGGACGCGTCGAGCCCACGATGCGCTCGACTCACCGGGTCTCTCGGTCTGTAAGCGCTGCAATCAAGCGAGCCTCCCTCACAGAGTTTGTGAGAATTGCGGCCACTATGCAGGACGTGAGGTGATTGAAGTCGAGGTGACGTGAGAATGAGGATAGCCCTCGACGCCATGGGGGGAGACAACGCTCCCGACGTGGTGATTGATGGAGCCCTCCTTTCACTCCGGGCCCCTGAATGCCCCGAGCTCATCCTGGTTGGGCCTCAAGACGACCTTGAGGGACGGCTGGAGCGGCTCGTGGAAAAAGAGGCTGCCGATTTCAAAAAAACCGTCCGGGAGAAGATCCGCTTCCACGACGCAAAAACGGTCGTCGGGATGCACGATCCGCCTACGGCGGTTCGGCGGCTCCCGGATTCGAGCATTACCCGCGGCGTCGGACTCGTGAAGGATGGTGAGGCTCAAGCCCTCATCACCGCAGGAAACACGGGAGCGGCTGTTGCGGCAACCACACTTTTTCTGCGAAAACTCGAAGGAGTGCGGCGTCCGGGAATTGCAGCCACCTTGCCCAGCGGGAAGGGGCTCTGCACCATCATGGACGTGGGGGCCAACGTGCAGTGCAAACCCGTGCATCTTTATCAGTACGGGGTCATGGCGGCAAACTACCACCGACGGGTTCACGGGGTCGAAAATCCCAGGGTTGGCCTTCTCAACATCGGTGAGGAAAGCGCCAAGGGAAATGACCTCGTCAAGCAGACTCGTGATCTCTTTGAAAAATCTCGCCTGAACTTTGTTGGCAACATCGAGGGACAGGACATTTTTAGTGGTCGCTGCCATGTCGTGGTGTGCGAAGGATTCGTCGGAAACGTCGTACTCAAAGTAAGCGAAGGACTCGCCGGGTCAATCTTCGCCTTCTTGAGGGACGAAATCGGGACTCACATGACCGGTGGAGACGAATCAACGGCATTCAAGGCAGGACTCGAGCGTTTTCGCGACATGACGGACTACGCCGAGTACGGTGGAGCCCTCCTCCTTGGGGTAGACGGAATCTGTGTCATCTGTCATGGTCGTTCCGAGGGCCGGGCAATCAGCAATGCGGTTTTGCTCGCGGCTCGGCTCATTGAACGAGGCGTGAACCAGGGGATTGTCGAAGGGCTACAAGAAATGGCCATCGACGAACCGAGTCCCTGAGCACACCTCAGCGAAGGAAAAAGGCTCATGGCAGAAGTGCGACGTGTGGGCATCGGCGGAACTGGTTCTTTCCTGCCCGACACGCGACTCACGAACGAAGACCTTTCGCGGATCGTCGATACCTCCGATGAGTGGATCGTGGAGCGGACAGGGATTCGTGAACGGAGAAAGGCGGCGCCCGAAACCGCCGCGTCCGATCTAGGTCTGGAGGCCGCCAAGCGGGCACTGGATGCTGCGAATTTCGACCCGGAAGATCTCGATCTCATCCTCGTAGCAACCCTGAGCCCGGACCATATCTTTCCGTCTACTGCTTGCCTGATTCAGAACAAGCTCGGCGCCAAGAAGGCCGGGGCTCTTGATATTTCCGCCGCTTGCTCCGGATTCATCTACGCCCTTTCCACAGGTTGGCAATTCGTGGCGACCGGCCAGTACGACAACGTGCTTGTCATCGGTAGCGAAGTCCTGACGAAGTTCACCGATTATCAGGATCGAACGACCTGCATCTTATTCGGAGATGGTGCTGGCGCTGTTCTCCTCCAGGCAAACGCCGAACGAGGGGAAATCTTGTCTTGCAACCTGCGGGGCGATGGGTCAGGGGGGGACGTGATGACCGTACCGGCCGGGGGGTCTCGAAACCCGGCTAGCATCGAGACGGTCACCCAGCGCATGCATTACATGACCATGCGAGGAAAAGAAGTCTATAAGTTCGCCGTCAGCAAGATGGCCGAACTCGTGCGGGCCTCCATGAAAAAGCATGACATTGGCCTCGCAAACCTGGGGGTGGTTGTTCCCCACCAGGTCAACCGGCGCATCATCGAGTCAGCGGTCAAACGCCTCCACATACCTCTTGAGAAGGTCTATATCAATATCGACCGCTATGGCAACACGTCGGCTGCTTCCATCCCGATTGCTCTGGATGAAGCCGTCCGCGATAACTATCTTCATCCGGGACAACACGCCATATTGGTCGCCTTTGGCGCAGGACTCACCTGGGGATCCGTGACTCTACGCTGGTAGATTGGATCGAAATGAGCCTCCAACAAAGACGAAAAGCGGGAACCATCAATCATGTCAAAGAAGATCACGGTCATGTTTCCTGGTCAGGGATCCCAATATGTAGGGATGGGAAAAGAGTTTTACGACAACTTTCCCCAGGCAAGAGAGGTCTTCACCCGGGCCGATGACGTTCTTGGCTACAAGCTGAGTCAGATTCTTTTTTCCGGCCCGGAAGAAGAGGTGAACTCCACCAAAGTTTGTCAGCCAGGAATCCTCGTGACCAGCATGGCGATCCTTGCCGCCATGCGAGCGAGCGGCTTTGAAGGCGATGACCTTGGCCCGACTTTAGGACTCAGCCTGGGAGAGTACTCCGCTCTTGTCTTCGCCGAAGCCCTGACGTTCGAGGACGCTGTCCGGCTCACAGCTAACCGAGGCGCCTACATGCAGGAATGCTCCGATAAGCACCCGAGCGGAATGCTCTCTTTGATCGGCGCCGACGAAGAAAAGGCACAGGCCGTCTGTGACGCGGCGGCAGGCGCCGGAGTGATCGGAATTGCCAATCTCAACTCACCAGGCCAGGTCGTTGTGTCCGGCGCAAACGCCGCCCTTGCCAAGGCAAGCTCGGTTGCCAAGGAGCACGGGATCCGACGGGCCATCCCGCTCAAGGTCGCCGGGGCCTTTCATTCAGAACTCATGGCGGATGCGGCGGAACGACTCACCAAAGATCTGGCGGATGTTCAGATCTCTACGCCAAAAATACCTGTGGTTTCTAACGTTACAGCATTACCCACCCAGGATCCCGAGGTCATCCGGACCAATCTATCTCTTCAGGTCAAAAACTCGGTCCTCTTCCAGAAGAGCATCGAGGGGTTACTGGAATCCGGGCTTGGACAGTTCCTGGAGCCCGGGCCTAGCAAGGTTCTTTGCGGGCTCCTTTCAAAGATCTCCAAAGAGACCCAGACGTTCTCGGTCGACACTCCTTCGGATGCAGAAAAGTTTGGAGCGATTTGCACCAGATCGGAGTAGAAGAGCCGCATTGCCATGCTAGAATGTCGCCCTTTTGGCGGGGAGATGCCCCTTCACCGTGGATCATTGCCGATCACGATCTGAGGCAGATCCGCCTGCGTCCAGAAAAGGGCCCAACCCGCAGGGATCCCAGGGATCCTCGAATTCACATGGATTTCACATGGATTTCAAAGGTAAAATTGCGGTAGTCACCGGAGCAAGCCGAGGCATCGGTAAGAGGATTACCCTGGACCTTGCTCGCCGGGGGGCCGATGTGGCCCTTCTCAGTGGCCAGGGTCCGGACGCCGCAGCCGAGGAAGCCTCCGAGTTTGGGGGGAGAACCCTCTCTCTTTCCGTCGATGTTTCGTCCGCCGAG
>JAJDCM010000395.1 GCA_029260825.1 Planctomycetota bacterium
CCGGACATGACCGGTAGCCGCTACCTCATTAGAAGAGCTCGGGCCTTTTTCGTTTCCGAGTGATCTTCCCCGAGAGCGCCTTCAAATAGCGAGAGGCTCCCGGCAAACAAGCTTCTGGCCTCTTCCTCTCGACCCAATGCAAGAAGACTTTCTCCCAGCTCTCTTCCGATCCTTCCTGAATAGACATCCTGTTCAGCCATGGATTCTTCTGCAATTTCTCGAGCAAACCGAAGCACCAATTCGGCCGTACCCGGGTCCTTCAGCTTGTTCTGTACCCGCCCGATTCCAAGGAGGGAAGAGACGCACAAGATGCCTTTTTTCTCGAGTTTTTCCTGATGCGGGCGAATCGCCGGGATTGTCAGAAGAACCCACTTTGACCGATCCACCTCACCTTGTGGCTCCAGGACAAGGCTCGCCAGCACCCCGAGCTCCTCTCCCGCCGGGCTCCCGAGTGTCTCTTCAAGAAGCTTGCATTGACCGGCAAGCGACCGGCAAAACCAGTTCAAGGCCGATTGCTCATCCTGTCGCCGAAAACTGACCTCCCCGAGAGAATTCTGGAGAAGGAGAGTCCATGCCTTGCTGAAGCGCCCCTTCGAAAGGGAAATGATCTCTTCGAGCTCGTCTTCTGCCTCATCACACTTTCCCAACCGGGACAAACAGATTGCCCGGTCCATCCTGCACTCAAGTGCTTGAGGACTCGCAAGCCCCTCATGAGCCTCATACAATTGATACGATCGAGCATAGATGTCAGCGCTGAGGGCGAAATTCTCGCTTCGCGCATGAACGGCGGCAAGAGCGTGAAGAATCCGGGCCACATGCAAGTCATCATGGCCATAAATGCGGATGTAGTGCTCCTTCGCCTCTTCGAGGATGGCGAGGGCCTCTTGAATCCTGGGCGGCCTGGCGCAACGATAAACGGCAAACCCAAGTGCGTGAAGTGCCGAGGCAATCTGGGGCGATTCATCCGGCCGCGGAGTCATCTTCCGAAGGATTCTCAAGGCCTCCTCCTGCAGACTCAGACCCTCCTGCCGGTTTTGATAGGAGAGAATCTCACCGAGTTTCTGCATCACTTCAGCACAAACAACGGTCTCTCTTTCCGGTTCCTTTTCGATCATCTCGATGGCCGCGCGCAGGTGAGCTTCGGCTCGATAACTCATTCCCAAGCTCTCAAACGTATCAGCGATCGCAAGGTGAACCTGTAGCGCTACCGAAGGTTCGGAGAAGAACTCCTCGTGCATACGCTTTCCCGCATCTTCAAGCGCCATCACGATCGTCGCCTCGGCCCCCAGCCTCTCCGGGCTTGCAAGAGCAAGAGTCTCGCGCAAGAAACGATGGGCTCTCTCTTCCGACTTTCGAGCCAGGGATTCACTCTTGCGCATTCGCTCCACCGCTTCTCGCTCCCGATCGAGATTCACGGCAAGAATCGAAGCAACAATCGCAAACGAGAGAATCAAAATGAAAAGCCCGGACACGATCAGGAGAGGAGCCCGGTGGCGCCTCACGAATTTCCTGAAAACGTAGCCTCTTCCCCCCCCATGGGCATTCACCGGGTGCCCCCGCTCGTACATCAGGAGATCGTGGGTCAGCTCCTCCACCGATACGTAGCGGTCTGCAACGTCGAGTTCCGTAGCTCGCCGGGCAATACTACGAACCTCCTCCGGACAATCATCCCCCACCAGTTCCTTGAGAATCACTCCAAGAGAGAATACGTCGCTCCCCGTGGTAAGACTCTCTCCGCGCAACTGTTCGGGGCTCGCAAATTGAACGCTCAACCCGAGAGCTTCGTCCTCAGCAACCCCGCCCGGGTCGCAGGTGGTAATTCCAGCGATCCCAAAATCGATGACCTTCGGCTCGAAGGATGGGGTGATGAGGATGTTTGATGGCTTGAGATCACGATGAATCACCAGGTTTCCGTGTGCATAGTGAATCGCTGAACAGACCTTGCGAAAGAGCGTCAACCGCTCGGAAAGAGACGAGCCGCTTTCATCCTGTTGATTCAAGAGGGGACGTCCCTCAATGAGTTCCATGATGAGATACGGAGAACCATCCTCTCTCGTTCCGAGGTCGAAGAGCCTGCAGATGAAGGGGTGGTTCAAGCGAGCGAGAAGTTTCTGTTCCCGCTGGAAGGCTCGCAGATGCTCCTCGGTTTGCAGGCTGCGATGAAGAATCTTGATGGCAACTTGCATGGAAAGAGCCGGATCATCTCGCTCGGCACGAAACACCGTCCCCATGCCCCCCACCCCCAGAACTTCCGAAAGACGGTAGGCACCGATCTTTTCACCCAGCGATTCTTCCGCGCCCTGGAAGAGAAGCATCCGTGACGCCACATCAGGAATTGGAGGGTCGAGAAAACCGCTTTCTTCAAGCTCACCCGATCCGGAAAGAAGTTCCCGCACGAGGGTGAGCAACGATTGATCCTTTCCACATTGAGTGACCAGGTAAGATTCTCTCTCGTCCTCGGGAACTGAAAGCGCACCCGAAAGAATGTTTCGAACTTCCGTCCATGTTTCCCGGTTCATTCCTCTTTGATCACTCGTCATCGAAGAGCTCCCTCCTCAACCAAAGGCGCGCGGCGAAAAGACCCCGCCGTACGGTCCGAGAGGAAACGGACAAAGCCTCGGCTGTCTCCTCCTCGGTGAGACCGCCAAAAAACCGAAGCTCCACGAGCTCCGCCGAAATCGGATCCATCTCTTCAAGACGAGTCAGAGCCTCATCCAGGGCAACAAGATCCAAAGCCCTCTCCTGGTACATCAGGACGGCATCCGTAAGAGGTTCACGTTTTCGCTCCCCTCCCCGCTTTCCCGCCCCCTTTCTTCGAGCGTGGTCCACCAGCACCCTTCGCATCGCCGACGCCGCCTTCCGGAGAAGGGACGAAGCTTCACGAGACGATTCCGGAGAATCCCGCAGAAGCCGCAGGTATGCCTCATGAACGAGAGCCGTCGGCTGCAGGGTGTGGTCGGATCGCTCCCGGCTAAGAAACCTTCGGGCCAGTTCTCGAAGATCCCGGTATGCGTCCGGGAGAGTCTCGTTCAGGGGCGGAACGTCCATCCCATCCTTTCCGCTCGAAAAACTTTCAGTTTTTTTGTCCGGGTTTGGCTCTCGTTTGCGCCAACACGGACGAGGTGGGTTTTGAACCCGTCATCGAAGTCGGGTAGCAGGTCTTGCAATGAGGGCTCAATAGGAATCAACAGTACCATGTCAAGGATCAAAGACAGGCTTGCCGTTTGCTGGCTCGCCGCAGTGTTATTGACGGTGTCGTCACCGGTGAATGGAAGCGAACAGCTCCTGGTGAGCGGTTTCTCTTCGGACAGCGTGGCTCTATACGATGGACAAAGCGGCGCGTTTGTTCGAGTCTTTCGGGATGTTCTCGGTCCCCAGGCGTCGCGCATCGGACCGGATGGAAACCTCTACCTTGCCGAGGAAAACCGAAACCGCATCCTTCGGTTCGACGGGTCCACCGGGGTTTTCATTGGCGCATTTGTCCGCAACATTCCAGGGACCGAAGAAGATGAAACGGGAGGCCTTCGCGGGCCAACCGGGCTCACCTTCGATGCTTCTGGCGACCTCTACGTCGCAAGCTTCAACACCGATTCGGTTCTCAAGTACGACGGAAGCACCGGAGAATTCCTCGAAGAATTCGTCGCTTCGGGTTCGGGTGGGCTGAATGGTCCCGACACAGGAACCACGTTTGGTCCGGACGGGAACCTCTACGTGCCAAGCTTTTTTGGAGACCGCATTTCTCGTTATGATGGTCAGACCGGCGCCTTCATCGACCACTTTGTTCCGTTTCAAAGCGGTGCGCTTCGTCGACCACGAACTCTCATCTTTCACGATGACGGTCTTCTCTATGTCACCGGCGCAACGAGTGTTCGGGTTCATCGATACGATGCAGTGACCGGAGCGTTCGTGGACAACTTCGTGGGATTCGGCGAGGGCGGTTTGCTTTCCCCGGTCGGTATGGCCTTCGGACCGGATGGGAACCTCTACGTCTCGGATACCACTCTTCATCGAGTTCTTCGATTCGACGGCATGACCGGCGACTTCATTGGCAACTTCACAAGCAGTCGGAGCGGAGGAGTGGATGCTCCCACGTGGCTCACCTTCGTTCCTGAATTCAAGATGGCGCTTGCTCCCCCCGACCCGGGCCTTGCAGGCGCAGTGAACCGGATCGATGTCACCGGAGCAACTTCAGGCTCCCCCGTCCTGTTTGGTTTCAGCACAACCTCCGGACAGGTTTCTCTCCCCAACTGTCCAGGAGTGGTCGTCGATCTGGGGGCAGGGCAACGGGGAGGAAGGGTCATCGCCGATCCTGACGGGCTCGCTTCTCTCCTGCGATTTGCGCCCTCTCGCCTCTCCGGACGAACCGTGTTCATCCAGGCCGTCGAACTTGGAACCTGCCGGGTCAGTAATCAGGTGGAGCACACGTTCCCGTAGTTTGATCCTCGGTGCACGGGGGCCTTCTCCCGTGCACCGAACCGCAAACTCTACTCGCTTTTCCGCGCGGCCTTCCCGATCATCACGCACATGACGGGGATCCACAAGAGCTTGATCATCTCGAGAACCACGTCGACGGTATGGATGGCGTAAAAAACATCCACCTTCTCGGGCATCGGGTCTCGCGGCAAGAAATCGATCTCGCGACCCAGCTCTTCCAGGACCGGCGTGAAGTAGAAAATGTAGGTCAAGGAGAGCGCCACGCAATAGACCAGACCAAAGAGAGCGGTGTAGCTCTTGAGGCGAGCGAGAAGAAAGATGACGAGAGCTGCGCCAAAAACTCCGGTATGAACATAGCCGTAGAGAAAAAAGAAGTGGCGGTTGAGTTCGCTCGCTACATAGCGAAGAGCCATCCGGCGGGTTTCCCCTTCGGGCACGGATTCAAAAACCTGTTCGGAGTTGCGCAGATTCTCGACGACCTTGAAGTTGGCACCCGCCACATAGGCCATCACCACACTCAAAATAAATCCCGCCCCCAGCAGCCAAAAGACAAGATTGGTTCCCGTTGGGCACGGCTTTTTTCCTTCAGTCACGTTCATCTCCGCTTCTTTCTTCTTCCTTGGGGTCTTCTTGGGGCAATCGAAAAACACAGATTCTGGACCCCGAAGAACCGAACTGCTTGATGAGTTCGAGACGATCTTCCATGGATCGGTAGAACCGATTGAATGAGGGAAAGTCCGAGGCCATGGGCTCTTTCAGGTACT
The DNA here is from genome assembly GCA_029260825.1 of Planctomycetota bacterium. Taxonomy (GTDB): domain Bacteria; phylum Planctomycetota; class JACOTG01; order JACOTG01; family JAJDCM01; genus JAJDCM01. The sequence goes on from JAJDCM010000395.1 coordinate 5,199, forward strand.
TCTTGTACACGTCCGATTTTGTCACCACGTAACGATAACCCCGCTCGAGGTAGAAGTCGAGATCGTTGACTCCGCGTTGCAGAACCGGATTTCCCATCCGACGATCCTGCCCCCGAACAAAGTTCATTGCCCCCTCCCCCTCCTCCCTTTTTTTCCACCAAGGATGATAGAAATTCACGATGTCGTAGCGCGGTGAAGGATCCTTCTCTGCCGCCAGCAAAAGAAAGTTGTAGTACCTGGGGAGGTGCCGGGTAAAGGCCTGATCCTCTTCATCCTGCTGGAGTTTCTTGGCCATTGCCAGGTGTTCCTGAAGATTCGATATCGTCGGCCGCAGCTTGACGTGCCCCTCATCCAGCAACACTTTTGACCCGGCGGGAACCTTCGCCTCGAACCACGTTCGGGCCAGATTCCGGGCATCAGGCAAAAGAAGAATTGCGCTCTCTCGAACCACATACACGGCCGAGAAGATGACGCCGAAAAGAAGCACCCCACTCCATGCCAACCAGGGAGCCTTCCCCGAAAAGAACTTCTTTCCCACGTCGACGAACAAGAATCCCACGGAAACGGCAAGGATGGGATAAAGAATCGCCAGGTGACGGGCTTCAACATACGACGGATTGAAAACGACGCAAAGGCCGGAGAAAAAGAGCGTCACGGACACGAGAATTCTCCCCGCAGCGCCCCCACGGACCGAAAACCAGACGAGGCCCAGGAGAGACAACCCGCCAAGAATCATCCCCATGCCATCCGCGGACAGGAGAACAGCCCCAAAGTCCAGAATGGCCTGAATCGTCCCTTGGTTCATGTAGGTGGCATCGTTCTGGACCGCCACTCCTTCTCCGACAACCGGCAAGAACCGCTGGACGACCGCCTCTTGAATCCAGGTCGAGTCGAGAAAGTTGTAGGGGCTCCCCACAAAAAATCCCAGGAGAAGAGCAAACGGCCCGAGAAGAATTCGCGGAGTAAAGGCCCGTCTTCCCGATCGAATTTCTCGCGTGATGTGGGCCAGTACAAGAGGTAATCCGAGGACCATCGGGTAATACTTCGTTGCCGTTCCCAATCCGGCAAAGAAACCGGCAAGAATGTCGTGGCGCTTCTTTCGAGAACCTTCTCCCGCAGAGAGCATGTGACAGAGAAAGACAAGGGAGAGAAGGCCAAGAAACGCGCTCGGAGCATCTGCCTTGACGACCTTGCAAGCTTCGATTGCCCCGGGGTTCACGGCAAAAACAAGGGCCGCGATCGATCCCACAAGAGGAGAAAAAAGCCGCCAACCCAGCTGATGAACCAGAACGATTGACCCGACCCCGAGGCAACACACCGTTGACCGTCCGATGAGATAAAACGGGCCCGGGTCGAGAAAAAAGGAAACGGCAAAGTCCTCGGTGCCGGAGAAGAGTCCGGTCAGGCTTCCCACTCCGTAATAGATCCCGTACTCGATGAAGAGAACGTACATGAAGAAGGCGGGCTTGTGAAACCAATGCGGGTTGAGGTCCCCGGTTCCAAAAGCCAACGCGCGCTTGACGAAATGTTCCTCGTCAAAATAGTAGGACTCGGGAAGCCCCCAGAGCAGTCCCCGGCTGCGAAGCCAAGCTCCCAACACCAGCGCGACCCCGAGCAATCCCCACGACAGGATGGGAATCCAGGAAGGGCTCGATCTGGAAGTGGGTATGTTTTCCGTTCGGGTCATGGTGCTTCTTCTTGCAAGAACTCCTCAACCACGTCGACAAACCGGGTGAGCACCGCTCTATCGTACACACCGAAGGAATGGTCTCCACTGAAACCCTGAACGTTGAGATAGTGAGCCGTGTCCTTGAGGCGATAGAATTTCTTCGGCGGCGCAATTCGAGACACAACATCGTTCAGGTAAGCCAGGTCAAGCGGGTCTTCAAGCTCTCCGTCAGCGAGTAGAAGAGGCTTGTGTCCGGGAGACGTGAGAACATCGAGATATTGCTCGATGTCATGAGCCCTTCCGACGGCAAGGACCAGCGAAAGAGGAGGAATTTCCTCCAGCTGCCGATCCCGGGCAAACCGTTTCCGAGACATCTCTTGTTCCCCGACGTTCGCCAGCCGCTCACTCAGCCTTCGTCCCGGACCGAGACAGACAATCCTTCTGATGGAGGGGTCATTCAGACCTGCCGCCAGGGCAACTCCGCCTCCAAGAGAATGCCCGATCAAGTCGATGCGGGACGAGTCGACTCCGTCAAGGAACCCAAGAGCCTCCACCGCGGCAAGAGTGTCAGAGACACCATCCCAATCCTCGACCGAATCAAAAGACCTCGGGTCATCCGACTCTCCAAATCCGGCGAGATCCGGAAGAAGAACCATCCGTCCATTCCTGGCAAGCTCCCGGGCGAGAACCCGATAAAGACAAAGTCTCCGTCCCAGCCGATTGGAGCCATGAAGAAGAACGACTCCTGGATGAGGGCCTTCACCCGCGGGACGATAGAGGACGGTGGAAAGAACCCGGTCACCATTTTGCACATGGAGTCGTTCCAGGCCTCGGTCAAAGTATATTCTTTTATCGACAAGGTCTCCCCGGACGAAGATCCTCTCCACTCCCTCCCGGGTTCTCCAGGGAAGCCGACGGCGCAGGGGATCAACAAAAACAACCAGAGACGCAACAACAAATCCTATCCCGATAAAAACGGCAAAGCCACGAAAGATCCAACGCCCGGGAATCGGAAGACGTCCGCGAAGAATCAGGACCAGCAGTCCAGGGGAAGATGAGACAAGAATTCCGAGATAGGTCAAGACGGAGACAGCAAGAGCCAGAGGTCCAGCCTCCTCGTTTCCGGAGAGAATCCCCCCGAGCAAGACGTAGAAGGCGCCTTCTCGCAAGCCGATTCCACCCAGTGAAATGGGAATCTGGGCCACCAAACTCACCACAGGGACGAATCCGAAGTAATAAGCAAGTGGAAGATCGATTCCGACGGAGGAACCTAACCCGGCGACAAAAACACACTTCAAACACTGGCTCATCATCGAAAGGAGCAATGCCCCAAAAAACGCCACGGGAGTGATGCGCCGATCAGCCAGGGCACTCCCGTAATCCTTGAGCTTTGTGGCAAACGAGGCGGTGAGTGGTCGATCGAACATTCGACACAAGAAGCTGACAAAACCGTGATGAAGCGGAAGCATCAAGAAGCAAAGAATGGCCAGCCCGAACCCAACGATCCAGCTTGCGGGAAGAGGACCGAAGGCATCCCCTGGCGCCACGTAGGCTCCGATCACCAGCATGAGCAGCAGAGAGAGGAGTCCGAAGATGCGATCGTAAAGGACGGCGTGAAATGCCTGCGCCTTCGCACCCATGACTCTGGCCGTTCCTACGAACCGAACCAGGTCTCCCCCGAGAGAAACGGGAAGAGCAAGACCAAGAAAGTTGGAGAGAAAAAAAACAGACACCGCATCCCGGACCGGGAATCCAGGTCGAGCTACCCGGGTAAGGAGCGTCCAGCGAAGCACTCCGATCACCCGTTCGATCAGAAGAATGGAGAGGGCCGCCGACAGAAAGAAGACGTCCCCTCTCTTCAGGACCGAAGCAACGTCTCGGGGGACAACCTTGAGCAGAAGAAACGACAAGATGGCAACACTGACGAGAATCCGGATTCCTGTGCCGACGAACCGAGATCGACGTCCATCCTCGCTCACCTCGAGGCCTCCACGGCCTGCCGATAAACGGCCTCAAGGTCCCTGACGTAACGATCCACCGAGAACAACTCCTGGGCGCGTTCTTTACCCTTCGTCGAGAGCTGGTTGGCCTTCTCCCGATTTCGAAGGAGGGACAGGACCGCGTCTGCAAGGGCCTCCCCGTCTGCAGGAGGAACAAGAAGCCCGGTTTCGTCCCTGCTCACGATTTCAACAATGCCATCGACATCGGTCGCCACGAGCGGTCTACCGGCGGCGAGGGCCTCAATCGCGGTCAGCGGAGTCGCCTCCCACAGGGAAGACAAGACGGCCACATCGAAAAGGTGAATCAGAGACTTCACGTCGGAACGAAAGCCGACCATCCGGACTCGATCTGCGATGGATAAGGCCTTTGCTTGCTCCTCGAGATCCGATCGCAACGGCCCGTCGCCCACCACGAGAAAAACCGCCGTCGGCTCGTAACGAAGGATACGCGCCGCGGCCTCGAGAAAATACTGATTCCCTTTCTGCTCGAAGAGACGGGTGACCGTTCCTACCACCACTCCTTCTCCCGGCTCGGGAAGACGAAGCTCTTTCCGGAGAGACTTCAATGTTTCTGGTTCCGGACTGGTGAACTCTTCAAGATCAATGCCAAGTCGAACCCGGCTCAGCCGATTCTTCGGCATGTGCCGGGTATTCCGGCAAAAAGCCTCGACGGTCTGACACAGACTCAGACAATGGGTCGTCGCCCGGGCGAGAAGAAAGTCGGGCAGGTGCATGTAGAAAGGATAATGAGGATCCACGGAATGGGACTGCACGACCACCGGAGTCCGGGTCAAGATTCCGGCTAGTCGACCGAATGTCGAACCGGCATAACCTTGCACGTGAAGGACATCGATCTTTTCCGTACGAATGAGGGAAATCAAATCGGTGAGAGTCCCGGGATGAAACTTTCCACGATTCAAGAACCGGATGCGAATTCCCTTCTCGGAGAAAGGATCCTCAAGCTGGTTCCGATCCCGGAGAACGCAGGGAACAACGAAAAAAAAGCGTCGATCATACCGGGGGATGGTGAGCAGAAACAGCTTGCCAACCCCATGGAGGATCTCTCCATTCCATCCCAGGTGGTCGTTGACGAGGAGCACTCGAATCACGTCAGTCTCCGGGTTCCCAAGAGAACCCTTGGCTTAATTCCAGGACGGAGAAACCACGAGCCACCTGGCTCCCGGTTATCGATTCTCCTTCCGAGGTTCCACGACTCCTCCCCCTTCCCTGGCACGCCTTTTCGTTCGAGCAGGCACCAGAAACCCCGAAAGGAACAGGTGAAGGATACCAACCTCACGCCACGCGCGTAGGGCATCTTCTGGAGAATGAACGATCGGCTCGTCATGAAGGTTGAAGCTCGTGTTAACGATCGCAGGAATGCCGGTGAGGCGATGGAACTCGCGAATCACCCCGGCATAGATTGGATCGGTCTCAGGATCCACAATCTGAGGCCGAGCGGTTCCGTCCACATGGACCACCCCGGGACAGAGTCTCTTGAATTCTTCGGTGCAATGTCCGGTGACTGTCATGAAGCGGGACGCAACTTCGGCCCCCTCCATCCCAAAAAAACAGGTTGGATAAAGTTCCTCTGTCGTCACCGGTGCAAAGGGCATGAATTCCGTGCGGCGGAGGGCATCGTTGAGCCATTGCTGCAACGAGGGGTCATCCGGGCGATAGAGAATGGATCGGTGGCCAAGAGCGCGAGGACCGTACTCCATCTTGCCATCGAACCGGGCGACCAGCTCATCTTCGGCGAGAAGCCTCGCCATTTCCGCCGCCGGGTCCGCCACCTTCTTGAACGGAACCCCCGACTCCTTCAAGGTTCTTTCAATCTCTTCATCGGTGAAGGATGGCCCGAGGAAGACATCAGGGAGGGACGAAGGAAGGATCACATCGCCTTTCTTCTTCGCCTCCTGGCTCGATCCCAGAAGAGCAGCCCCCGCCGCCAGACCATCATCTCCCCTGGCTGGAAAGACAAAGATCGACTCCACATCCGGGAGCTCGAGAATCCGTTGATTCAAACGGACGTTGGCAAAAACCCCTCCGGCAAGGGCAATCTTTCCCAGACCGGTTTTCCTGGCCCAGTAGGAGACGACTTTTCCCATTTCGCTTTCAAGAACCGATTGAACGCTTGCCGCTAGGTCAGCAATTTCAAAGTTCGACGGAAGAGCCTTCCTCAAGGACTTGAGGGCCGAGTTGTAGTAGATCCTCTTTCGATTGCGGAACGTCCCCTCGTCGGCTGAAATGAAAGAGAGAAGGATGTCCCGATAGATCGGCCTTCCATGAGCGGCAAGACCGGTGATCTTTCCCTCATCTCGATGGGCCTTGAACCCGGCAAGGTGGGTGATATACGCGTAGAAGTTTCCAATCGAATCATAGGCGGGAATGGACGCAAGCGATGTCAGCTCACCCTTTTTTCCCGCAAGGATGCGAGCACACAGGCCATCTCCTCCTCCGTCCACCGAGACGACCAGGCAATCTTCCATACCGGAGGTCAGGTAGGTGGACCAGGCATGACACAGGTGATGATCGAGAAAAACTACCGGGGATTGAATGCCAAGCTCGTCACGAAACCGGGCCCGGATGGCCCGAGGCCTCCCGGCGCACAGGCTCTTCTTCAACGAGTAATAGACGGATTGAAACGGAGCACTCGAACCCACGAGGCGCACGGCCTCGGAAGCAAATCCACGAAACGCCTCGGAAATCGCTCCCCGATCCTTCTGAAACCAACCATTCCAGGGGACCACATCCGGACAGTAGAACTCATGGGTCGATGCAACGGCGACGAGGGAAATCTCGTCCGGGCTGGTACCTGATAGACCCAGCACCTCCCGAATGGAGGCCTGCGGAAAACCTCGAGCCATCTTCAACCGGCACAGACGCTCTTCGTTGACCGCAGAAAGGATCCGCCCTTCGTCGACCACCGCCGCACCGGCCATGACTCCGTCCGTAATCCCCAGCACCTTCAAGCCAGCAAACCCTCCGTCTTTGCACGCGCCGTCTCAACAGCTTCCCTGAATCGGTCAGAGAGAAGCCCGGCCTCGATGTAGTGGAGAGCCGTCCGAGCCACGCCCTCTCGCACCGTGATCTTGGGAGCAAAGCCTACTTCCTTGCGGGCCCGGCTTCCGTCGAATGCACGATCCTTCAGAAAAAAATCCAAACGGCGCCGATAGATGGGAGGCTCGATGCGAAGAATCCGACAGGAATGCTCCACGATTCCCGCCACGATCTTCATGGGTAAAACCGGAAGAAAAAGAGACGGGGGTCGAACCCCCAAGGTCTCGGCAACAATCGAGACAAACTCATGCACGGATACGTGTTCCGGGCCAGGGAGGATATAGGTTCTCCCCACGGCTGCGTCATCGGAACCGCAGAGAATCATGCCTTCAACGAGATCATCAATATAGGTCAAATGGTAGCGCGATTTGCCGTTTCCGATCATGGGAAAGCGTCGGTTCGCAACCTTTTGAAAAAGCTTGAGAAAACGGGTGTCTCCCGGTCCATAAATCCCGACCGGACGAATGATCACTCCGGGAAGATTGATCCGGGAAAGCTCGGCACCAACCGCTTGCTCGCTGCGCAATTTGGAAGACTGATAGTGATCTTCCGGTTTGAGAGGAGCGTCCTCGTTCGCAGGGATCGACTCGATCTCTCCGTGGACTCCCACCGTGCTGACGTGAAGAAAACGTCGAACTCCGGCCGACTTCGCGGCCTGGACGAGGTGAACGCTTCCCGAAACGTTCACCTCCTCGAACACCTTGATCGGAATCCCTTCGTCGCGAAAAGCCGCCGCGCAGTGATAGACCGTATCCACCCCTTGAGTGGCAGCACAAAGGGAATCGGAACGGGTCAGGTCTCCCTCGACGATCTCACCCTCAAAGCCATGAAGCCGATCCCTTGAGGATGAGCTTCGGACCAGCGCCCTGACTTTCTCTCCTCGTCTCGACAGAGTCATGGCAAGAGAGCTTCCCAGGAAACCGGAGGCGCCCGTAACCAGGTGAATCGCTCCCACGTGTTGCATTGACTCCAGAGTTGATAGGTGGGGTGGGTGGTTTGTTAGCGGAAAAGATTCTCTCGCAAGAAGCGCCCTAGCTCTTCCCGCGGAATCCCGGCCACTCGATTGCGGCGCAGTCGATCACATGAGTTACAAGGGGAGAGATCATCGACCTGGCCCTTCACCATTCGATCTCGAAGCTCCCTCAGAGTCTCTCCGTTCCAGGAGGAGAGAACCTGGTCACTTCCAGCTTCTCCGACCTTGATGGACCCTCCCATGTCCTGAGGACAAACAACGAGAGATCCGTCGTACAAGATCGTCAAGGAATACCACAAGAAGAGACAAGGAGTGTAGGTGGATCCATCTCTTCCATCGGTAGGAGCATCGTACTCCCCCGCCCAGTTGTGAGGTGCCTTGATCCTCACGACATCCGGAGGATGCTGGCGAAAGAGACCCTCCATCTTTTCGGACGCGTCCCTTCTTGAAGAAGGAGATGACCCGGGATCAAAGTCGATGGCCTCCACGGTTGCATGGGGACGTTTGCTGCCGATCTCGCTCCGACAGGACAGGAAGAGTCGGATGTTTTCGAGTACCTTTTCGTACTTTCCTCCCACTCGAATCTTCGAGTACTCGGCGGGTTCGATCGCATCAAAGGAAAAGGAAAGGATGTCAAGACCACTGCGAGTGAGTCGCTGAGCCAGATCCTCCGTCATGATGGTGCCGTTGGTATGCAGATTGGTGTAGAGTCCACGCTCTGCTGCATACTCGATCATGGGGACGATTTCGGGATGGAGCAACGACTCCCCCCGGTGATGGAGGTTCACATCAAACACAAAAGGCGCGACCTCATCGATGATCTTCCGATACCGGTCTAGCTCCATCATCCCGGTTACATGTCCCTTGGGAGCCATGCCGGTGGGACACATCACACATTTGAGGTTGCACCGATTGGTGGGTTCGATCCAGAGCCGAAACGGGGGAGGGACGTTATCCTGGCGACCCAGTCGATAAGACAGATAGGACCGGGCGAGACGAAAGAGTTGCTTGACCCGATTTCTCCGTCTTTTCAGTGGAGCATATTCCCTGGCAACAACCATGGCCTAGGCTCCCTTCAAACGCCGCATGATGTGACGTCTAAAAGATGGCGACAACAGGGATCCAAGCCTCAGATTACGGATTTCCTGGGCCAGGATATTCATCGGAGCAATGCAGTTCATCCAGCAGATCGGATGGTCATCGGCACGGATGCGGCGGCGAATGTCTTTTGCCTCCTCGCCGAACCAGATATCCGAAAAACTCTTCTCTCGAATGTTTCCCATCGAAGCAAACTTGATGGGGCAAGGATAGATGTTCCCCTCCGGATCGACCTGAGCAAAAAGATATCCCGCAACGCAGGGAATCTTGTAGAGCGAACGCGGATCTCGAACGAAATCAACCATTCCGGAATAGAATCGTTCGGGAAGAGGAACGATGTCTGCGTCTCGTTTGCGAACAACCTCCATGGCGTCGCTCATTTCTTTGACCATCTCCTCCTTGAGCTGGAGGTTGTCTGAGGTGCCGAGCTGGATGCCTCCGAAGTCATGAACGGGTTGAAACGTGAGGCCATCGGCTCCGTTGCCCCGAACAAGCTCGGCAAACGTCGCGAGCCAGGAAGCGTTCTTGCTCGAAATCGTGGCGTTGATGACGATGTTGGGCCCGCGTCCTGTCTTTTCTCGAAGATCCCGAAGCTTCCGCACGTACTCGACGGCGGTCTCGAAGTAACCATCAATTCCTCGAAGATCGTCGTTCAACTCCGCATTCGGCCCATCAAGAGAAAACGAAATCGTGCTCAGCCCGGATTCGCAGATCTCTCGCACCCGGTCGTCGTCGAAAGAAAGCCCGTTACTGGAAATGTGAGTCGAGAGACCAAGTCCCGAGGCATGACGAACAAGCTCGAGGAGATCTTCCCGGAGAAACGGTTCCCCTCCGGTGAAAGAAAAGGAGAGAGTTCCCAGACGAGCAACATCCTCGATCAGCCATTTTCCCTCTTCGGTCGAGAGAAGCCTGGGTGTCGTCTCCTCGGTCCAGCGCTGGCAGGTTCGACAGCGTGCATCACAAGAATTGATCACTTCCCAGGAAACCTTGGACGGACCCTTCTCCGGCTCGGGTTTACCCCGGGCAAAACGAAGAAGACTTCGAGTCTGGCCCAAGACGGAAGCGATGCGCACGGAATTCTCCGAAACAGCGTGCGGACAATGGGAAAGCAAAACGGAATCATGGTTCCGGACGAGGCAGGAATGCTCTTCGCGGATGGCCCATACAAATCGCCTAAGAGCATACCAGGACAAGGCGAAGGAAGGACCAACCCCTTTATTATCGGAAGCCCGGAGGTTTCCCTGAGCCAACATCGGAAAAGAGATTCAAAGCACTAACAACAAGCAAACATATCTCCGTCAAATGCTCCCCCTCCCGAGGAGGTGAAGGAGAAGCAGCGGCCAGAGCCGATGGGCGTGGTTGATCCGCTCCTCCTGATGCTCCCTGGCCCAATCCCTGAGGGTTTGCTGCTGGATTCTCAGACGATCAAAAAACGGTGCATCTTCGAGCATGTCGTCCAGAAGGGGACGAAGAGCCTGGTTCAGCCAGATCTTGACCGGACTCGAGAATCCCTGTTTCTTCCGATTGATGGTGGAGGAAGGAAGGAGTCCCTCACTGGCTTTTCGAAGCACCCTCTTCGTCTTCAGCCCCTGCATCTTCGCACTCGAGGGAAAACGAGACGCCAGCTCAACGAGGCGGTGATCCAGAAAAGGCACCCGCACCTCCAGAGAGCAAGCCATCGAAACCCGATCCACCTTGGCCAGGATATCGTCCGGCAAGAAGATATTGAGATCCGCCATCAACGCCCGATCAAGAGGATCATTGTGCCGTGCTCGTGCCAGCGAGGAAGAAAGAGGAGCCCAGGTGTCGGTATCTTCAAGTTCCTCGAAGAGATCAGAACGATAGAGTTCTTTTCGACGTTGCTCGGAGAGATAGACCATCCATCGAAGGTGGCCAAGCTCGTTCGGGAGGGATAGTCCCTCGAGAAAACGGAGCAAAGAATTCCTCGCTCCTTTCTTTCCACCCGTCGGCCTCACTCCTTGCTCCACCATTTGAAACAAGCCACGTCGTAACGAGCGCGGAAGCAGGGTAAGAGGCCTTGCCACTCGATCCGCTCGGTAGGTGTCATAACCGGCGAACAGTTCGTCACCCCCATCTCCCGAGAGAGCAACGGTAATATGCTTTCGAGCTTCCCGGCAAAGGAGGTAGGTTGGCAGGATCGACGTATCCGCGATCGGATCCGAGAGAGACGGCAAGATCTCGTTCAGGAACTCCGGACCCGGCTCATCCATCGAAAGCTCACAATGATCCGTACCCAGGTGCCTGGCCACGTCGGCGGCAAACTCCGACTCGTCATAAGACGACCCAGGAAGCTTCAGAGAAAACGTTCGGATCCTCGATCCACCCCGAAGAGCCATCGCAGCAACCAATGCCGAATCCACTCCTCCGCTCAGGAAAACGCCGAGGGGAACATCGCTGACCAATCGTTTCGTCACCGCATCCTCAAGGAGAGAGCGAAGGTCCCCTGCCATCGAGTCGAAGGATCCGGTGCTCACCGGTTCTCTCGGCGCCTCCCAGTACCGGTTTGATCGGACTTCTTCACCCGGCCAAAAGGTCAAGAAATGGCCGGGCTCAAGCTTTCTGATTCCAGGGTAAAGAGTGCGCGGCGCCGGCACAAACTCAAGAGTCAGGTACTGGTCCAGGGCCACTGAATCGATCTCTTTTCCCAGCGACGGATCGAAAGAAAGAAGAGCGGACAACTCCGAGCCGAACAAGACGCGATCTTTTGCTGCCGCATAGTAAAGAGGCTTGATGCCAACCCTGTCCCTGGCAAGAAGGAGAAACGGGGAAGCACCTCTTTCATCGAGAATGGCAAGAGCAAACATCCCGTTTAACT
>JAJDCM010000396.1 GCA_029260825.1 Planctomycetota bacterium
CATCCTCATTGAAGTCCGCAAGCGTAACCTTCGTCGTTTCTCGGGGAGGACCACCGTACGGGAACTGGACCGGCAATCCATATCCTCCATTACCGTCGGAGAGACGAATCGTCGCACCACGCCGGTTCCTTGGAGCCACGACCAGATCCATGAGATCATCCTGGTTGAGGTCTGCTACAGAGAGAGATCCATTGGTGTGTCCTTCCGAATCCTGGACAACATCCACCACAAAGCCGCCGTTTCCGTCGCCATGCCAAATCCGATACTCAAAGCCAAAGTGCATGGTTACGATGTCTTGAAACGGGTCCCCATCCACGTCGCCGACGGCGAGTCCGTAGTGACCCATGCCTGACGAGAAGCTCTCGACTTGAAATCCCCCCGCACCGTCGCCCAGGAAGAGGAATAGACATGCGGGAGTTGCGGAATCTACATGATCCACGGCAACAAGATCGAGATGCTCGTCGCCGTTCAGATCTCCGAGCGAAAGCTTCGCCACGTCATCAATTCCGACCACGAACAAAATCGCCGGATCAAACGTTGCATCCCCACGACCCAGGTAGAGGGCCAAGCTATTATCCTGGGTCACAACCAGGTCAAGATGCCCATCTTCGTTGAAGTCACCTAGGTTGGTTGGGAGTGGTATTACCTTCAGGCCCTCATCCAACGAGAAACTCGCATCTGGGAAACCCGCGAACCGATCTACCGGCTCGATTGGCGCTCGGACGGACAGCAACTATTGAGCGGCGGGGGCGGGCCGCCTCCGGAGACGAGTCGGCCGTAGCTCGCTCCTCGGAATCGTCGATTCGGCGGCCCGAAAGCGCAACGTTCGAGCCCTGTTCCGATTGCGCAGCTCCCTCGGGGACGAGGCAACGGGCGGATCTCCGTTGTAACGAGGCCCATCTCCCATCCACGGTTCTCCTCTCCACGGCAGCTCCCTCATTCTTTTCTTCATTTCTTGGGAGCGCTTTCGAAGATCCGCGCAGGTAAAGGAGTGACGCCGTCCCCGACGGCGACTCCGCCCGGCTCTCTGGTGTGAACCAGATGCGATTCGAAGGCAAAGAATGGGTCTTTCTTGCAAGGAGAACAGGATGTTCTACAGGATGTTTCCGAAGCGATATTTTCCTCTCGCCGTGATGGCATGGCTCGCCCTACTTCTCTTTACCCGCGCAACGAACGCGTTGACCATTACGGTCAACACCACCAACGACTCTGGTGCGGGATCGCTCCGTCAGGCCATCCTCGACGCCAACGCAAACGCTGGCCTTGACACCATCGACATCACGGCCACCGGGACCATCAACCTACTGACCGCGCTCCCGCCGATCGACGAGGATGCCGAGCTGCTGGGACCGGGTGCTGACAACCTCACGGTCCGAAGGAGCGACGGAGCCCCGGAGTTCAGGATATTCGACATCGCCTTTGGGCAGCTGGTCTTCATCAACGATCTTACGATCGCAAACGGAATCGCAAACGGACCGGATTTTGTTGGAGGGGGCATCCGGGCGGCTGGACAGCTTCGGTTGAGTCGCTGTGTCGTTCGAGACAATTTTGCATTTTCCGGCGGTGGAATCGGCACGACAACCGACGTTCCCGTCCTACTTCGGATCAGAGATTGTACGATCATCAACAACATCGCCACTGTCGCGGGCGGAGGCATTCAGTTCTCCGGAGGCCAGTTTACGTCTCTTGTCAATAGTACGGTGAGTGGCAACACGTCTGGCTTAGGAGCCGGGGTGGATGTTCTCGGAATCAACGGTCTCAATGCGCAGTTCTTCATCTGCGATAGCACCATTGCCAACAACAACGGTGTTGGAATTCTCTGTGAGAACTTTTCCGGGACGGCGTCAGCAGACCTTCAGAACACCATCGTTGCCAACAACACAGTGGACCTCGACACCGTTGGCGGCGCCACCATTGTGAGTGGCGGACACAACCTCATCGGGTCCAATGAAGAGGTTGCGGCGATCTTTCCTGCCGGGCTTCCCAACGCCAACGATGACTATGTCGGGACGCCCGTCAGTCCCCTTGATCCAAAACTGATGCCGCTCGGGGATAACGGGGGGCCGACGCCGACACTGGCTCTGGATTGCGATTCCCCTGCCATCGATGTCGGCGGGACCTTCGGTGGTGGACTCGGGCTCGATCAACGCGGACAGTCCCGGTTCAATGATGGCAGCGGTGATGGCAATGCCCAGGAAGACATCGGGGCGTTCGAGCTCCAACGCTACCCGGTAACGACTCTTGCAGACAGCGGCGCCGGATCCCTGCGCCAGGCGATCACGGACAACAACGCCGCCGGCGGCGGGCTGATCGAAATCGAACCCTCCGGGACCATCACGCTGCTGAACGCGCTGCCGTTTCTGAATCGGGACGTGTCCATCAGGGGACCAGGAGCCAACTGTTCCGACATTCATCGCGATGGTGGCGCTTTCGAGTTTGGGATTCTCACGGTGAATCCCGGAGCTCACGCGAGAATCAGCGGCGTCACCCTCTCCAACGGATTGGCTTTTGGTAGCGGCGGTGGCATTTTCAATAACGGGTCCCTGACCGTCGATTCCTGTATCTTGCGAGACAACGTGGCACCGGATCTCGGCGGCGCCATAGCAGCCACAGGCTCCGGCTCGTTTCTCGTTCAAAACTCCAGCTTTCTGAACAACCGGTCCCTCACGAATCACGGAGGGGCACTCCTTTACGGTCATGGCGGCGTCGGACAGGTCATCAACAGCACGTTCCATGGCAACGAGAGCGGCACTTCCCAGGGTGGCCTCGGCGGAGGGGTGGCCGTCTTTGGAGTGAACTCGGTTCTCGATCTCATCCACTGTACGGTGACCGGCAACCACGGTGCCGGGGCGGGAGGGATCGTTATTTTTTTCAGCTCCAACACTGTCAACCTCATCAACACGGTGGTCGCCGGGAACACGGCCGCTTCCGATCCCTTCGAGATGGAGGCGATTGATGGTGGATCGATCACATCCTTCGGCGGCAATCTCATTGGAAACAACGACAGGGTCATTGCATCCTTCCCGGCCGGCCTTCCCAACGGAAACGGCGACTTCGTGGGAACCCCCGCCTCACCGCTCGACCCGGGTTTGCTGCCCCTGGGGGATTACGGGGGCCCGACTCCCACCGTCGCCCTCGCGCTGGATTCGATCGCCCTCGACGCCGGCACGACACTCGGGGGCCCGGAAGCTCCGGCGGCCGATCAGCGCGGTCGTCCGCGGATTCAGGACGGCGATTGCGATGCGGTGGAGAGCGTCGATATCGGTGCCTTCGAGCACGACGATTGCCGGGGTGGAAACGTGAACGCCGCCGGCCTTTCCCTCGTGTTTTCCGACGACATGGAGAGCGGAGCCGGTAACTTCACCACCTCCTCGCCCACCGGAAACGGAAACTGGGCCGTGCGGCAATCCGTCAATGCCTGCAGCCCTGACCACGCTTGGTTCTCGCGAGCTCTAGAGGAGGTCAAGGACGACTACCTCGACACCCTCCCGATTCAGCTCTCGGACGATTGCACCACCCTCAAGTTCGGACATTTCTATGACATGGAGGCCGCCGTCTCGGATCCCAACCTCGCCTACGACGGCTGTGTCCTCGAGATCTCGGTGGACGGAGGACCGTTCTTCGACTTGGGCGACAGAATCGTCCAAGGCGGGTACAACCGGACCATCTCTACCGGCTTCGCGAGCCCAATCGCGGGTCGCATGGCCTGGAGCGGCCTCAGCAATCCGTGCGAGCAGGTCGAAGTTGATCTCTCTTTGTTTGGTGGATCTGAGATCGTGCTCAGGTGGAGACTCGCCTGCGATAGCTCGGTTCGTGAGCTCGGCTGGTACGTCGACGACGTGCGGATCTGCGAGCAAGGGGGACAGACGAATCAGGATGTTCTCTTCATCAATGGATCGGCCGGAGCCGGCATCGATCGTCGAGTCCTGGTGGGTACGGATCAGCCGATCAGCGTTGAGCTTCAGACCTCGGAGGCCGGACCCGATAATGCTCGATATCTCGTCTACGTGTGGCTAGGAGATTCGAGCTCTCCGGCGATCTTCGACGTTGCGGGAACCGCGTTTGGTGTGTTGGTCAACCCGGGGCCGCTTCAAGGAGGCGGACCGCAGCCCTTTCGGTGCTTGCGAGGGACGGGGATCTCGCCTGCTGTGTGCCAGAGCGTGATTCAGCCCCCTGCTCCCGCAAGGGCCCCTTGGACGGTGAACAATAGCGGGATCAGCAATCCCAACGCGAAGTTCACTCTTCAGGGCCTCATCGAGGACTTCGGGAGTCCGAACTCGGTTCCCTTCAGCGCGACTAATGCGGTGATTCTCGAGCTGTTTTGATCACTAGCCCGAGTCGCGAGGCCAGAATCGGCAAGAGACCTGACAGCCGGGATCAGCGTGGGTCGGGAAAGCGATTGGGCTTTCCCGGCCCTCCTTGTAAGTCGGGCTAGGGAGTCGCGTCCCAGCAAGAGAATCACACGACTACGTAGAGCATCAGGCTATTTGGGCGAGGCAACTGTAAACTCGAGATGGTGGTTGACATCTGCCCAAGATGCGCTATCAGGATAGCATGGCTCAGCTTATTGTAAGAAACCTCGAAGATGAGATCCGCGATAGGCTCCGAACCATGGCGGATGCCCACGGTCGGAGTATGGAGGAAGAGGTTCGTGAGATCCTTCGCAGCGCTGTGCTGCGTGCCTCGATGGCTTCCCGGTGCGGGTTGGGCACGGAGATCGTCGAGCAATTCCGCGAGTATGGACTTGATAACCCAATCCATGAGCACAAAGGACAAGAGCCAAGGCCTGCGGATTTCGGCCCGTGATCATCCTCGACACAAACGTCCTCTCGGCCCTCATGATGGCGAACGCACCGCCGGTCGTGGTCGGCTGGCTGGACCAGCAGCCTAGAAACTCCGTTTGGACAACAGCGGTAACTGTGTTCGAAATCGAACACGGTTTGAAGCGACTACCGAAAGGAAGACGCCGCACCGCGCTCGAAGAAACGTTCCAACGGGTCCTGCAGAAGTCGATGAACCGCCAAATCGTTCCCTTCGACGCGAAGGCAGCTTTAGCGGCCGGCGCGATCGCGGCGGCCTTGGAGGCCGAAGGACAGAGCTTGAACTTCCGTGACGTTCAGATCGCCGGCATCGCACAAGTCTTCAAGGTTCCTGTAGCTATCGAGCAGTGTTGTGGACATGATGTCCGTCACGACCCGAAATCCCGGAGGCATGCCTGCCATGCGCATGACCTATCGGTACTCCGAGACCCTGGGTGGTTTCGATGACAGCACGCTCGCTTAACGCCAATCCCCGTCAAGCACGAATGCCCCCCACGTCGACGGCAACCCCTCGCCGTACTCGGCTCGGTTACGCTTGAGCATTTCAAGCTGGGCGGTCCGGAGAGCCTCCAGCTTACCCATCTTCTTGAGCCAGAGGTTTTGGTAGAACATGGTCATGAGGTCGGACGTTGCCTCGTCCTTGACGGACCAAAGGGAGGAAATGACGGTGCGCGCACCTGCAATGCGGAACGAGCGGCGGAGTCCGATCATGCCCTCGCCTGATTCAGGACGACCGAGGCCGGTCTCGCAAGCCGAGAGGACGACGAGGTCACAGTTCGATAAATCGAGGTAAGTGACTTCTTCGGCGGTGAGAAGACCGTTGTCGCGGCCCTCCTCGGGTTCGGCGTTGGCACCGGCGAAGACGAGGCCTGAGAGGAGACCGGGCATGAGGCCCGTGATCACTCGCTCGGTGTCGCGCATCATCGAAAGCCCAGAATCGTCCTCCCTTTCTTGGGCGTTCTTCCACATCGATGGCAAGCCTTCTGGTTGGAAGTACCCGTGGGTGGCCAGGTGGATGTATCTGTAGTTCGGCATCTCATGCTTGATGTGTTCTTCGGTTGCCGATTTCTTCTCGAGGAATAAGCGAGGAGAGTCCTTACTCTTTGACTGCTCGTGGATCTCGACAATAGAATCAGCTTCTTGAGCGGTGGCTCGCAACCTAGACCAGCGTCGACGATAGCCTCCTCTTGTATCTGCGTCGGCGACCAAATCCCTTGGAGGCCGGACACTGCCGTTGTAGTCGATTCCGCCGGCAACCAATAGCCCGTGACGGTCATTCCCGCAATGAGCCGCAACGAGGTTGGGAAGACTCGCTGTATCTTGCAGATAGGCGAAGGCATGAGATTCAAGGAGATAGGATCCATCATCGTCCTGGAGAGTCTCAAAGGGTACCATCCCAAGAAAAGAGTCCGGCGAGACGATCACGATCGAAGAATCCCCAACCAAAGCCTCGACGGGCTCCCAAACGAGCTCCCGCAAACGGTCGTTGACCGGTGTTGGTCCGCGTTTGTTCCGAGGGCTTTGCCGCGCCACGCCACGAGTTTCCCTGAGTTCCTCAAGATAGGCTTGCATCGCGGCTTCGATCTTAGATGCCTCGCCGAGGTCAATCCGCACCGCCCCTTGAGCCTCGTCCCCCGAGCCCAACACCCACACGGAGAGCATATCCTTGGACCACCGATTCTTCCTGATGACCGTGCTTTCACCAGCTTCGGAAGGAAGATAGACCGAGTGCACCAAGAAGTCGAGGACAACCGCATTGTTAGCGTGACGAGCAAGCACTTCACGAAGCGCCAACTCTTCCTTCTCGCCTCCCGAGTTCTTCACATCTCTTTTCTCCCGCAGACGAGAGAGCTCTAATTCGAGCTCGTTTCGTCGCTTCTGCAACTGCTCGAGCCTCCTCTCGCGAAGGAACCGTCCTCGATCGTCCGTCGGAGTCTCGTAGAGAACGTCCGAAAGCTCTTTCTGTGAAACACGCAACCTATCGAGAAGCCGTGCCTCCTCGGGGAGACACTCAATTCGCTCCGGGAACAACAGACTGCGGAAGATGCGTCCCTTCCAGCGGAGCACTGCCTGGTGAACCCGCTCTTCATTTTCGCTAGAAGGCGCAAGACGGACCAGGCTAACTAGTTGCTGTTCGATGGGCGGCTTTTCGAGGCGCCCGGCCGGAGATTTTCTTGGTTCCCGTCGCGGCTAGTTGCCTCGAACGCCTTCGAATCGGGAGATTCTGGCTGATCCACGTATTTTCCGCGATTTTTCGGATCCTC
>JAJDCM010000397.1 GCA_029260825.1 Planctomycetota bacterium
CCAGGCGAAGCGAATGGGATCGACGCTGACGGTGACAGGGTGTGAGGGGGCGCCCCCAAATCATGCTCAGAGCTGGAGGGAGAGGGAGCAGACCGTCTTATGGCCTGCCTCCCTTTGGGCTTCTCATGGGCGTTTCTGCCCACACGAAAGTCGGAAGCTCCAAAAAAGGAGACACCAACTGCCCTCGATAATGGACAAACCTTTTCCTTCCTTCAATCCCGCTGACTTTGCCCCGCCCGCACTGCGCAAGAAAAACCCCGTCGCTAAAAATATTTACGACGATTCACGGGTCAATTCCACCGCTCTATTCTTTTCTTGGCACGCCACTCGCTAAACTTCCCCTCCCCTGCACTCCACACGATCCGAACGTTCAACAATGTGAGTCCCTGACCAACGCGCGTCGCGGATCGGAGATCGACATCCATGAGAAGCTCCCTGTCATCGTTTGCCTTCTTTACTCTTCTATTTCTTTTTCCCCATGCCCATGCTCAAGCTGGAAGCTCTTCCGAAGCCTTTCCCGGCGGAGATGACGTAACCGTTACCCTCAAAGAGATCGACCTGGAGGAGGCGATTCAGGAGTTCCAGAAGTTTCAGAGTGAGCTCGACAACTTCCGGGAAGAGGTTCAGAAGGGCCAGAAGACCGCCCAGGACATCGCCTCCATCATCAAAGACTTGCGGGTGAATGCGAGCCCTGAGAACAACCACAACGAAGTCCCCATCCTCAACGCTCTTGGCACCTACGTCGACGAGGTCCTTGGCCGCAAGATCGAGCTTGTCGACTTCCTCGAATCTCAACGGTATCGGATCGCCTACTACGCGACCAAGATGGCCGCCTCCATCAAACCGCAAGATGTCGCCCTCCTGTTCGGAAACCCGGCTCAGAATGAACTCACGATTCGAAGGAAGGCCGAGTCCGTCGCGGGAGTGGAGCAAGACATCCGCTCTCTCGTCGATGAACTGGCAACGACCAACGAATTCAGCAAGGAGACGTTTCAGCCTCTTCCGGGAATGACGGATGAGAGCCGGCGCAAACTTGCCAAGCTCGAGTTTCGATACCAGAACGAGAAGAACTCCCTCGAGTTCGCCAAGAGTCGAATGCGCATTCTTGAGGAGTCGAGCAACACAACCAAAGTGATCGGCCCCGGCGGAGAACTGAACATCGATCTTCTGTTAACTCAGATGTTCGGTGCCCTGGACCGCATACAGCTCCAGATGAACGCCGACCTCTACCAGCTCGAAAACTTCCTTGGCCTGTACGAACATTCGAGCCGCGCCCACGATGTCCTGCAAGCCTTCGAACAACTCATCGCCATGCAAGGGGGAATCGAGGGCCCAAGCCAGGGACTTACCAGCGTTCTTGAATGGCTTCAGGATTCATCAACGCAAAAACTCGAACTCGGCATCAACGAAGTGGCAACCGGCGAGGGAGCATTCCCACGATCCTCCGATCTTCTCCGGGAGGCCTACATCAACGCAGCCGGAGAGCGAGTGCAAAAGAGCACGAACTAGAACAACTTCCAGCAATAGGGACATCGACATGAAAAAGAAAAAACTCCTCACCCGGGCGATCTTGCTCCTCAACCTTGCTCTCCTCTCGGGGGACAAGGGTCACGCATCGGAACAAGAAGCCAATGTGACTCCAACGCCGACCGGCCGCGAGATCGCCGCCAAGCTCAAGGCTGACATCCATGCCCTTCGCCGCAACCTGGTTGCAGGAGGCCCCAAAGTGAGAGAAGCAGACGCGCAAGCGATCAATTTCTATCGCAAGAAAGCCGCATCCTATGAAAAGGGAATGCATTCATTTCGGGCCGACATCATCTCCACCAAGGCGGAGTATGAGGCTGCCCTGGACGCGACGCTGCGGGAGAAGAATCCCGTCGGCCTCGAATCCCTGGCTCGAAGAGCTCAATCAAAGAGAAGTCAGCTCTCGGAGCTCGAGCTCAAGCAGAAAAAGCTCGCTCAACAAAGAGACATTGCCCATTCGTCCATCACGTCCATTCAAAAACGAGTCGGCCGCCGCAACGGTCTCCTGGCTCAATTTGACAACGGGCAGCTTCTTGAAGAGGAATCCCTCTGGTCACCGGCCCTGACCGACTCGGATCTGGCTTCCCAGGAGACCAACCGAGATCCTTTCGATCAACGCTTCTTGATGGACCTCGCCCGGCGGGACCCACTCCGGGCGCGTCCGATCATCTTGCAGAGAAACCCCGACCTGTACTGGCAGCTCTGGCCCCTCAACCCGCCCGTGGCAATCCTGAAGGACGCCCTTCCCCTCCCACGCATCGACCAATAGGAGCTCTTGATGCTTCTCGAATATCTGAACCAAGGAGGCCCGGTGATGTACGGCGTCATCGGATGCTGGCTCCTCATCTCGACTCTCATTCTGGATCGGTCGCTCTTCTGGCTTGGCGCCCTGATACGTCGACCCATCGCATACATCCGTCGTGACGTTCGTCAGAACGTCACGCAACGACACCATGCCGAGCGACGACTTGATCAGGAGTATTCCAACGCCAATCGAAATCTGGAGAGCCTCGGTGCCCTCAGTCACCTCGCCACAAGCATCGGCCTATTCGGCACGGTTCTTGGCATCTGCCAGAGCTTTGTTTCTCGAGGGGAGATGGCTGTTTCGGATGCAATCGCTCATGGACTTTCGACCGCTCTCTTCACGACCATCGGGGGGCTGTCCGTGTTCCTGCTCGGGCAAATCGCTCTCATCATCTTTCAGGGATTCTCGGAGAGCCTTCTTCGCCGAGGCCATGCCACCCTCGACGAGCTTCCAGTAAGGATCGAAACCTGATGCGCAAACTCACGCGTCCATCTCGAGCGGGAGCCTTGATCGGTTTGACGCCTCTTCTTGACACCTTGTTCCTTCTCTTGTTTGCGGTTCTCTCCGTCGCCGAAAGCCAGCCTCAGCCCAAGGCAGAGTCGGTACGTGTGAGACTCCCCGAGGTAGAAACCGGGCCGACGTCCGCGACCGAAAACACGGTCATCATCTTGACCGTCGATGAAGACGCCAGGATCTCGACCTCCGGAAACAACAACTGGCTGACGACCCTGACCGAAGTCGATCTGGCACTGTCCGAAAGCCTGGCGGGTCAGCTCCCGGAAGAAGTACAGATCGAAATACAAGGAGATCGAGCCGCACCGTTTGGAAAGATCGTGGCCCTCCTTCAGCATCTCCGTCTTTGCGGGTTCGCCCGCGTGGACCTTCTTGCCGACCGGGAAAGTTCCGATCTCACCCGTTCAACCAAGGAAACCCGATAATGGGACGATTCATTCGATACGCGCTCTTATTCGTGATCTCGCTTTGCCTTACCTTGTTGATTCTCCTGTGGAATCCTGAAGAACCCGGCGATCCCTATCGTCCTGCCCCGACGGAATCCGCACCGATGGAGCTTTCCATCGCGGCCAGGATCACCGAAGAAGCCAGCCAGGCGATTCAAGACCTGGCTCAACACCTCCAGGAGAGGATCGATCAACAGCCAGAGGAACCGGCGTCAAAGGTACCGTCTCCCCCATTTGATCAAGGCTCCCAAGTTGTGACAGAGATGGAATCTGAACCGGCTTCTGAGAATGGGATGCAACGTCCTCCCAGCGAAGACGGCTCTCCTGACGGTGAAGATGAAACTGCCGACCCGGGTCCAACAACTTCCGCCCCGGAAGAAGAGGCGATCGAGACAGGGAAAGACAGAAAAGAAGAGATCGAATCACTCATGAACTCTCCAACCCATCAGGATCAGGCGAGACGGGAGCTCAGCGGAGAATCTCGCCTCGGTTTCGAAACCGCCTTTCGATGTGCTCCGGAGGATCAACTTCGACTTGCTCAATTCTTCGGCGAGAAGATCGTCCTGGTTCCAAGGTCGGCTCTCGACCCCCGGGACAAAGCTCGGAGCTACTTCGTCTTGGAACCCGGTCCGCCATCCCGGTTGAGCACGATCTCCGGAACTCCCCCTGTTACCCGGTTTCGCCAGTATCGCGACCTATTTGACTTCGACTACTCCCGCCTTCCCGAAGAGATCCGAAACCTCAGGCGGAATGTGGTCTCCCGCTCCGATGTCTATCTCTTTGCATCTCTCATACCGGTTCGGGAATGGGCTCTGATTGCCGCTAGACGGCAAGAAGCACTCCAACAATATCTGGGGGGAGACGCTCACCAAGATCCGGCGGAAGTCGGAGTGAAACGATTTGTGCTCAGGTACGAGCCACTTCCTCAGGGAGGATTCGACATCCTGGTTGATGAGATTCTATTTGCCGACAACCGCATCCACAAACCTCAAAGATCGTAGTAGTGACTCACACAGCAGTCACCCAAGAAACGAAGGAGAACCTACATGTCTCGGATGTTCATTGTGCTCACGCCCCTTCTCTCCATCATCACTCTTGCATCTTGCAGCTCGGCGCCGAAGTACTCGGGAAAGGAAGTCGGGTTTCAAATCGTTGACTCCCTGGAAGCCGGAAACCCGGAAAAAGCCGAGCAGCTCTTCGAGGAGATCAGAAAGAGCCAATCCCATCGAAACGGCTCTTATCCGGTGCTTTTTGAGGCAGGAACGGAGGCTTATCAGCAAGGTAACTATCTGGTAGCCGCCGGGCACTACCGCTTCCTCGCCGATCACTACGACGATCGGGGAGGGTCATCACTGGCCCTGGCTTTCAGCCTGTTCATGGCTCGAGCGGTAGCTGAAACCACGACGCCGACCCTTCAAGAGGAGCTCGCCCACGCGGTGCAAATCCTGCGACGGGAGGGGGCACATTCGCCGTGGATCGACCTCATTGACGCCCAAAACCTCATCGACAGCGGAAACTCTCGAGCCGCAAAAGGCCGGCTCCAATCCTTCCGAACCAGCTGGGATGGCGAACCGAGAACTCTTGGGCCCTACATCGAAGACCTTGAACATGCCGTGGCAAGTACGCGGTAGCGATAATACACAACGTCTTGACCGACCTACCGGGTCCCTCGGTATAATCATCTGGAGGTTCTGATCCGCATGATTCATTCGAGGACTCCCTTGTGACGACAAACAAGAAAGACCCGACCCAGCCGATCCGCCTGAAAGCAAGCCGCTATCCCGATGTGGACGAGGGGACTGCCTGTACTCAAAGCTCGTTCAAGACAGGCAACAAAGCCTTCCTCTACATCGGGATGCAAGGCGGCCGGTACAAGGCCATGTTCAAGCTAGAGAAGTCGATTCCGGAGGCAACCAAACTGGCCAAGAAAGATCCGGACTGCTACCAAGTCGGCTCGACCGCCTGGGTCACCACCCGGTTTACAGCCGAAAAGCCCATGCCCAAGAAGACCTGGGAAGCGTGGCTTGATGAAAGCTACAACTTGAGTGCTGGCGCGGGAAAGAAGGCGACCAAGAAAAAGGCTTTGAAAAAGAAAAC
>JAJDCM010000398.1 GCA_029260825.1 Planctomycetota bacterium
AAAGATCTACGAGAACTCCCAGCATCAAGAGCCCCATCATTCCCCCGAACCCGGCCCCCGTGATGACGATCATCGGGGAGTAACCGGCATACCAGCGCGTAATCCACCAGCTTGTGAGATCGAGAAAGAGGAACAAGAAGGTCAGACAGACGCCCCAATGCCTGGCCGGGCGAGGAAAACCCGTGGCAAGAAAAAGAATCGAAACCACGACTGCCATCAGGGCCATCGCCGGCGCATGGGTGTGGGTCGTCAGGATGAGAATCTCAAGAGGGACCGGGTCGAGTTCCCTCGAAAAAGCATGCTTTTTCACGTCGTCCCAGTAATCGAGAGGAATTCGAGCGCCCACATCCCCCCCCGCGGTAGCGTCCTCGCTATGACAGCTGAGGCAGCTTCGATCCAGGATTTCCGCCGGAGCGTTATCTCCCAGGTCGGGGTTGTCATACTCCTCGCTGATCATGGTCCCTTCCAACCACGAGAGGAGAGCTTGAGCTTCATCCGGGGTCACGTAACCCTCATGATCCGCCCGTCCAAGTGCGGTTCGAAGGGTTGCCTCCCGATGAATCCCGTGGAAGCTCCCCGTGATATCGGTCAAGCTCAGTCCCGGAGACTCGTCCTTCCCTTGATAGTGAGTAACAATGTGGCTCGCCCCTGCAAGATACCCACCGGCGAGGATCAAGACGAGAAGGGTCATGCTCAGGCGCAGCGAGACGCTCTGATTCCGGAGTCGGATCCCGGCCAATCCATGGGTCATAAGAAACGACTCCTTCGAACTTGGGCTAGTGGGGTGAGCTACCCTACCTTGAACCAATCATCCTCAAAGACGATCTCTTTTTCTTCCATCACGGCTTGATGAGCCTTGATACCCAGCACCGCCGACCGAAGCCCAAGAGCAGCCGAACACGCCGACTGTTTCTTTGTCGTGACGCTCGTGAGAAACGCACTCACCCCGTAGTGAATCGGTGGATGAGGAAGCCCCACCCCCTCCTTCAACTTTCCTTGCTTCGCGAGTTTGGTGGCATCAGCAATCAAGGTGATCCCCTGTTCCTTATGAAAGGACTGCCGCACCGCGTAGACTTCCCAGCCCTGGGTTGGAGCATCCGCCTCCTTGAAGAGCCATCCAAAATCACCAATCAGCTTGATGGCGCCCATGGTTCCCACAAACTCCTCGAATCGACCTCCGTAGGAACTGGCAACCGTAGCTTCATAGCCCAGGCGAAGACCCGAATCCCATTTCATCGAACAATGAACTGTATCGGGAATCTCACGACCGTCTCGATGGTGCAAGTTCGTGCCGTACCCACTGACGGAAACCGGAAGCTTGTTCAGGAACCAGCTCATGACATCGAACTGGTGGGTGCCGATCTCGCCAGGAAGGCCGGTCGATGACTCCTCATACAAACGCCAATTCGCCTCTTTCTCCCGACTCGGGTCCGACGTAGGCGTTCTCCATGAAGTCTTTGCACGGTATTGGCTGCGCAAGCTCACACAATCACGAATGGCTCCAGACAGCATGAATTGACGGGCCAGGCGATAGATCGGGTTCGATCGGAACTGAAGTCCTACGTGAAACACAAGAGAGCTTTTCTTCTCCGCCGCGGCGATGCGTTTTGCATCTTCGATCGTTCCGGCAAGAGGCGCCTCGCAGTACACATGCTTCCCCGCACTCAAACAATCAACAGCAATCTCTGCGTGCCGATGAGTAGGAGTGCAGACAAACACAACCGTCAGGTCTTTTTCTTGATCAAGAAGCTGGCGATAGTCCTCGTAGGTCTTTGCCCCCTTGGCTCGCCTCCTTGCCGACTTCAATCTTCTTGAGGAGATGTCGCAGACCGAAGTCACCTTGACCATGGGAAACTTCGCAAGCTCTCCCAGAATGACCCGGCCCTGGCGACCAACTCCGATCACCGCGGCATTGACGGTCTCTCCCTGAGAAAACGCATAGAGTTCATCCGTCATCGTTGATGCGATGATCGCGGAGACCATTCCGGTGCTGGTGGCAATGAAGCTCCGCCGATCCATGGATTCCATTCCTTTGACCTCGTTCCTGTTGACCTCGAACAATCCTCAACCGTTTTGCAGGTGCCTCTCACCCAAAACCAGCGGCTCTCCTGTTTCGCCCAGTACCAGGGCCATGCTCAGCCCATTCGCTCTCAGAAAAAGCTCTCTTGCCCTTTCCTTGCCAGCCAAAACAAGTGCGGTGGACCACGCGTCTGCAACCATGGCCAAAGGCGATAGGACAGCAGCAAGTCCACTTTCTACCCCACCGTGCCTTCTCTCGGGATGAAGAAGGTGGCTCTGATACGAACCCTCACGAAACACCTTCCCGCCATGAGGGGCAGAGACAGAAAGCGCACCATCCCGAAGAGAGAACGTTCCAAGACTTTCGCTCTCATCCCTCCTCGGGTCACGAACGGCAATCTTCCAGGATGATCCCGTAGGAGATGATCCAAGAGCCACCATCGTGCTCGTTCCACCGTGAAGGAACGCCTGTGTGACCCCTTCCTCTCGAAGGATCTCGGCCGAACGGTCCAGGGCAAAGCCCTTCCCGATTCCCCCCAGATCGACCCGCGTCGAGTTCAAGGGAAACGTGACCGTAAGATCTTTTTCGCTCAGCAAGATCGGAGGATCGCTTAACTCTCCTGGCTCCGTGCTGCAGGAGTCAACCGTCACGTCAAAAAGCCCGTGGCTCCTTTCCCAAATTTCGACACATGCACGAAGAAGTTCGAAAATTTCCGGAGTGACCGGCACCGGTCGAACAGCCGCCTCCCGATTGATGAGGGAGAGAAAGCTATCCTTCCGGAAGAGGCTCAACTGACGGTCCCACTCCTCGATCTCATCCAGGGCCAGTTCGGCGCAAGACCGCAGCCAGGATTCCTCGGCTCCTCCCGTGGGAAGAACGATTTCAAAACGAGTTCCCATGGCCGCGCGGGCGAGGCGAAAGCAATCAACCCCGGAGTCGGCGCACGGGTTTTTCAAGAGAACCGATCTCCTCAAGCCGGCCGAGCCGTGAGAGTATTGGGATCAAAGCGATAGGTCTTCCCCTCCCACAAAGATCGGGTCGCCAGATCAACGATCACCATGACCTTCGTGGCGAGCTCGATGGTGGAGATGGGTTGCTTGCGAGTGCGAATCGAACTCAGGAAATTCCGGCGAATGCTCACGTGAGGATCGGATCCCTCGTATTGCTTATCCAGAACATCGACCTCTTCGGCGTAGATTCGTTCGGGACGCAGCACCATCCGCCCACCGGCGGTAAAGAGGTTTCCACGGTGACCTCGAATGACCTCTTCAAAACCAAACTCATTACAGGTTGATCCGGCAACGACCATGGTGTGGTCTCTTTCAAACTGAACGTTGAGATTGACCTGGTCATGATTATCCATGGCCTTATCAACGTAGTGGCCACCCGTAGCCGATACCGCGACCGGCCACCCCGCGTCGATCGCCATGATCAGAGGCGTCATCTTGTGCACGAGCAGGTCACCGATGATCCCGGTCGAATAGCGCCGATATCGCCGCCAGCGAAAATAGACCTCCGGATCCCACGCGGCCGGCCCCAGTGGACCACACCATCGCTTCCAATCGAGGGTCTCACCAGGAATGACTCTCTTATCGATGTCATAGTAGAGCCACTCTCCCGCTTCCGAATTCCGACAGTAGCTCGTCTGACTGAAAGTTGGGTGACCGATGGCGCCTTCCTGAATGAGCTTTCTTGCATCATGGTACTTCTGGTAGGTCACGTACTGGGTGCCGACCATGATCCGCTCTTTGCGAGACCAGGCGGCCTTATAGAGTCGCAACGCCTCTTCCAGACGAAGCGTCATGGGCTTTTCCACGTAGACGTCTTTTCCCGCGTCAAGAGCATCGATTGCCATCGGAGCGTGCCAATGCTCCGGAGATGCAATCACAACTCCGTCGACATCCTTCGATTCCAAGAGCTTTCGATGGTCGTCATAGCCCTTGGGCTCGGACCCTTGAATCTTGGAGACGCTCTTGATCGCATCGGCGAGTCGGGGCTGCGCCACATCGCAAAGAGCCGTCACCTTGACGTGATCAATCTTGTCTCGAAAGAAGGAGGCAAAGGAGTTTGCGTGCCCGGTTCCCATGCCGCCGGTCCCGATGATGGCTAGACGGACGAGGTCTTTACTGTCTTCCGGGAAATCCTTCGGTGGCTCGGGCTTCTTTTCTGGTTCCTGCGCCTTGGCCTCGTCCTGCTTGAGGGTTCCAAGAAGCACTCCCGCGGTGGACGCAGCAGTGGCCTTCATGAAATCGCGCCGAGTTGGGGGCGACTTACGCATGGGGGCAACCTTTCTTCTCGTTGCAGACTGATCTTCTGTCTCTTCCCGTCAAAGGGGCGGCTATCCTACGAAAAGAAAGGAGATAAGTCTAACTCCGATCAGGGCCAACGCGAATCGACGAAGCGCTCCACCCGTTGTTTCGCCTCGTGTCTGTTCCGGGCTGAAGAGAGCAGGAACAGACTCCCACCCTGAGGCGTCGAGCTTCGGTTATTTCTTACTCGCAAGCTGATCTCGGACTCGCAGCAGAAGCTTCTTGGTGGCCAGCACCCCTTCCTCTTCCGACATCTTTGAGCCCTCGTACTCGATGCCGACGTAACCGTGATAGCCCGCGGACAGGACGATCTTCATCATCTTCAAGTAATCGGTTCGGGTCTCGTTTCCGTCTTCATCGAACTCGTGCGATTTTGCGCTCACCGCTCTCGCGAAGGGCATCAATTCGGTAACCCCTTTGTACCGGTCGTACCACGTGTCGCCTTGAACACGAAAGTTGCCAAAATCGGGGAGGGTTCCGCAGCGCGGATGGTTCACCTTCTTCATGACACCTGATAACCATTGCCCGTCCGATGAAAGACCACCGTGGTTCTCAACAATCACGTTGATCTCGTTCTCGTCGCCAAATTCGGTGAGGCGAGAAAGGCCGTCTGCGGCAAGTTTCAATTGCTCATCCCGGGAGCCCGAGCTCCGGGCGTTCACCCGGATGGAATGACAACCAAGATACTTCGCGGCTTCAACCCATCGGTGATGGTTCTTGATCGCCGCAGTCCGCTTGTTCTTGTCCGGATCCCCAAGAGCCCCTTCTCCATCGACCATGATGAGAAGGCTTTTGACTCCCTCTTCTTCACAGCGACGCTTCATCTCTTTCAGGTAGGCCTCATCCCTTGCCTTATCCTTGAAAAAGATGTTCACGTACTCCACCGCATCGATCCCCAGCTTCTTCGCACTTGCGGCGAAATCAAGGTGATCAAGCCTGGGCTCTTGTTTTCCCTGAAGTCGCCGATGAAACGACCACTGGGCCAAAGAGATGCGAAAGAGAGGCGCCTCGGCAAGAGAACCCCCAAAAACCAGTTGAGGAGAGAGCCCGAGGCCAAGAGCTGTCAGGCCCGCGCCTTTCATGAACTCGCGTCGCGTCGCCATCATTGCCTCCCCTTACTTATTGCCTGGCCGAATCCAGCGCTTTGATGCGCACCTGTCGAAACTCGACAGGATCATTGTGGCCGGCGAAACCGAAGTGGCCTTGAGTGCGGGTTCTTCCGCTGAACTTCTCTGCCTCATACATGAACTCGGTCACTTCGGAGATATCTGCATCAACGATCCGAAATCCATTGAGCTCGACCCGGATCCGCGAACCCTGGACCGTGATCTCCTGAAAGTTCCACTCGCCGACCGGTCTTTGATACCCGCGCGCCGCGGCCACCTGACCGTAGACAGAACCGTGATACTGGCGGGAATCGAGGTTTGCGTACTTGGGATGAGTGTTCTCCAGGATCTGAAGCTCGCACATCCCCACATACGCGGTATCTCCGTCACCAGGATAGCGAATGGCCAGGCCATTGTTTCCTCCGGGCGGAAAACGCACCTCAAGCCTCACCATGAAGTCGGTGTATTCTTCCTCCGTGAAGATCGTGCCTCCCTTGCCGGTTCGACATTTCAAGATGCCGTTCTTGATCTCGTAGTTATCGATCGGCCCCTTCCAGCCCGAGAAATCCCGCCCGTTCAAGGCGGTGACAAAACCATCGGCCGAGTGAAGAGCAAGCCAGGTGTTGGCTTCTTCTCCGCCGATCTCTCGAAGATGCACATTGCGCCAGCGAATCTCACCCCCGTGAGTTTGAAGCTGAACCGGCCCTTTTCTCGGCACCGGGTTCTTGCGATCAAAGTAGTTTTCCAGGCGAGCGTGATTGACGACAAGCTGGCCGTTGAAGAAGATGGTGACTCGTTCTCCAACCATGAGAATGCGAAAGTGATTCCAATCCCCGAAGGCATGGTCGGCAAAAACCAGGGGGTCTTTCCCCTCGGTCTCAGGACTGTTGTTCCAGAGCCCACCGGACCCCTTGTCGGCGCCGATGTTCCACTTCCCTCCCTCCTTCGTGGTATCCCAGATCTGAACCTGAGGAATGCCTCGAAGATAAACTCCACTATCGGCCTTGGCCACGGTCCGATATTCGAGAAGAAGTTCGAAGTCGCCGTAGTTCTTCTCGGTCGTCAGATAGAGCCCGTGACCATCATTGATGAGTTCACCATCCTTGACACTCCAGTGGGCTCGGATGTCCTCCAGGCTCTTCGTCTTCTTTGCCGCAAGATCCTGCTCGGAAAGCGCCATCCACTTTGCCGGATTCTCGGTGCCGCATCCCCACCAGCCCGAAAGATCTTTGCCGTTAAAAAGGGCCTGAAAACCGGGAGGAGGAGAATTCAAAACGGGCTCATGAGCCCGAACCACACAGACGGGTACGAGCAACACGAATACGAAAACGGTCAGAAAGCGACTTCGAAGGGAGAGAGATCTCATCTGCATTTTCCTGCCTTTCTTCAACCTGGATCACGGGAAGACCAGAAAGGGTATCCGCAATGGGGTAGGGATTCCACCCGGGAGATCGAGGCTTTCGAAAAAGGAGGATCTGAGGCCCTTGGAGGGGCCTTACCAGGTCATCAAGCGAACTGTTTGGTCTACTCGGAACGAAGCGACTGAATCAGGGGCGCCCTGATCGAAGCCACAACGGCGATGCTTCCCGCTGCCATTCCGGTGATGAAAATGAGAGCAATGGAAAAAGCGATGGTTCCAAAAGACACCCCTCCGGTGCCGGCAAATGCCTGGGGAGCAATGGCAAAAAGCGCGGATATCCCGCCGATCAGAAGCCCGAAGAGGAGAAGAGATCCGTTTTCGGCAAGCACCATGGTTGCAAGATCCGACCTCTTATAGCCCACCGCCCGAAGCAAGGCAAGCTCCCCCGTCCGTTCCAGGACACCTCGGAGAACCACGGTGGCAAGACCCAAGGTGCCCAGCAACAACCCAAGCCCACCCAGCAGCTGAAAAGTTGAGAGATAGGTGTTCTCGATGGCGTGATACTCGGCCAGTCGCTCCCGAGTAGAAGCGACATCGAGGCCCGACGTGGCGAGTTCCTTTTCAAGCATCCCCCCGAGCTGTTCCAATTTCTCCTGTGCGGACTCGAAGAGGAAAAATCGATAGCCACTAGTACTGGGGAAGAGCTCGATGAAGTGATCTTCTCCGATCACCACCTCGTTTTGCAGAACGCTTCGACTCATGAGAGCGACAAACCGAAGTGTGACCGGGTTACCCTTCTCGTCCGTGATCAGAAGGTCCTTTCCCAGGCCACTCTTGAGCTGGTATTGAACCGCGTTCATGTCGCCGATCACCGGAATGGCTCCGTCCGGAAGTCGAGACGACAAGAGACGCCAGGGATTGCCTTGATCTTCCTTGGTATCGGCAGTCGATTTGGCAAACCCAAACCCGCCCCGGTCGACGAGAGCCCGGGGGGCCCCAAGAATTCTCGGTCGAGTCGGTTGATAGAGATTCAGACAGCTCGATTCGTCCCCCTCGCTCAGCCGGAAGGGAATCACCGACCCACCGGAAAGTGCACCGTTCAACTCATCGGAAAGTGCAAGCTCTTCTCTTCCCACTTCGGTATCAAGATCATAGAAGATCGGGAGCGATGACTCGGCAAGAAGACTGAAGCCCCCCGTACCCGAGTTTCGGTCCGTGGGATCACCGCCACCCTCCTGGCGAAAAGCGCCCACTCCGATCAAGAGAAATGTCGCACTCGCCACGAGGCCGGCGGTCGATAATGTTCGCCTTGGACGCAAAGTGGCGTTGCGAACTCCTAGACGACACATGGCCCTGAAGCCAACTCCACCAAACCGCCCCCTTCCATCTCTTCGAACCCACACGAGAAGACCGGCGAGCCCACCTACGAGCAGGAGCATACCAACGCCAAAGAAGGCTCCCTGAGCAGGGATCGCTTCAACAACTCCCGCAACGAAAAGAAGCAGGGCGGATACAAGAGACACTCCGGCTAATGCGGGAGCGAGCCGCCCACGCTTTCGTCGATCATCGAGCCCCCCGGAAGAAACAACGCCTGCGAGTAGTCCTCGCGGGGACGCTTTCCCCAGCCCTCGAAGAGCAAGGGCAATCGATACCAGCGCTACGACGAACCCGGCCAGATATCCAAGAGCCATGCTCATGGGCGTGATATGCAGCTCCAGGAATCCGACGGAAAGACGCTCGGACCAGTTCGACTTCAGGTAACTCAAGATGAAGTTGGCATACCCGATGGCAAGAAAAAGACCAACGACTCCGCCAAGACCCGCCACAAGAGCTCCTTCCGCAAGGAGAATCCTGGCAATCTTGCTCTGTGCAAACCCGAGTGCCCGGAGCGCTCCCACTTCTCGCGCTCTTCGTTCAACGTTGAGCCGGAACAGGAGAGAAACCAGAAGCCCGGCGGCGAAGATGATGAAGAAACTGAACCCGATGAAGAGCCCTCCAAAATCCATCGCCCCCTGACTCGCTTGAAGAGAACGCTCTCTGACCGGATCCGGGGCAAGGCCCGTGCGGTCCGGTGTCAGCGCTCTTCGAACTTCGGCACGAACAAGCTCCGCGGTTTCCTGAATCGTCTTTCCCCGAACCTGGCCGGTCTGAATCGAAGTCAAATGGCCGAACCGATTCTGATCCCCGGCAAAAAGACTCTGACTCCTCCCCAGGTTCAAGAACGCCTTGGGGGTCGCCCGGTAATCATCCCAATAGACTTCGTCATTGGATCGAATCAAAGAGAAGTCGACGGGAAACGGCGGATCCCAGTCGGAGATATCGCCAACATCCGTCATCCCTCCGACTTCGGGAGCGAGCCCAGGATCATCAGCAAGACCCTCCATCCTGACAACACCCTGAACCAGGAATTCGGCGGAGCGAGTTTCCAGCTCCCCAGAAACTCCATCCACGAAATAGGTGACTTCCAGGCGATCTCCGACCTTGGCCTCCAGGTCATCCGCCGCCCATTCGCTCAGCAGAATTCCATCCGGACGAATCGGCCCCGCTGATGTGCCATCCAGAAGAGTCAGGGGTTCGGGTGGAGCGATATCGAGATCGATCCCACAAACCGTTGAATAGGGAATGGACCGGGTCTCGTCCTTCCCCTCTTCCTGGACTTTCTTGATCTGGTTCGCCAGGTAGGTGTAGACGGGAAACGGCTGCGGTCCGGCTTTTTTTACGGCGGAAAGGCCAAGCTCTTCCATCTTCGAGTCAAGCAGCAGCCGCTCACTCGAAAGAGAAACCGTCTTGCGCTCTTCATCGACGTTGAGTTTGAGATCTACGTCCTGAAGAACCAACGATTCGGCAAGCCAATCCCCCAGACGAGCAGCACCCTCGGCACCGCGAGTTTCCGAAACGTCCTTTCCGGAGGCGAGAAATCCGTTGATGCGATCTTTCTTCTCGAGCGATCTCTGGAGACGGGCAAGGGGCAAGAAAAGATTCCTGGGAGCAACCTGGGCCGGGTTCTGACTGAAGCCGGAGAGCCCCTTCGAGGGAAAGATTGCCTTCACGGTCAGACGGAGAGCCAGAGCGGAATCATCCTCTCGGCCAAGGACCATTTCCTTGTGAACCGCGGTTGCCTTCTCCAGGCGAACGATGATCCTTTCTCCAACCTTGACCCCTAGATCCTGCGCAAGGGGCTCACTGAGAATCGCACTCCGATCCTCCGAATCCAGAAAGGCAAGCTCCCCGCGCTGCTCGTCATCCAGAACGTCATCAAGGTCGAAGAAACTGTTCTTCACGCCGTAAATCTGAACACGATTCGATCGTCGGTCGGACTCAGCATGCCCCACCGAACCAGAGACAAGAATCATCGGCCGGAGCGCATCAAACGAGCCGTCAAAACCATCCCGGGTCGTCACGGAGGTCACTCGGTCCTGGTGAAAAAACGTTCCGGAAACCAGAACGTGGTCGACCTTGGAAAGACGGCCAAGGGACAGCTCACGAAGGCTTCCTCTCATGGAATCTCCCACGAGAAGCGCCCCCGTCAGAACCGAAGTGCCAGCCATGACCCCGAGCAGCACGGCAAGATTGGTGCGCCGGTGGTGAACCAGGCTTCTGAAGCAAAACGTGAGGGCTTTCATCGGACGTCTTGTCCCTTCACCTCATGAAGGCTTCCGTCTTGAAGCTCGAATCGACGAGAAAAGCAATCCGCCAGAAGAGGGCTATGGGTTACCACGATGAGGATAAATTCTTCCTCCTCTTGCAACCTGGTGAAGAGGTCGGCCACGGTCGTAGCGGTCGTTCGATCAAGGTTGCCGGTCGGCTCATCGGTAAGAAGGAGAGCCGGCCGATTGATCAACGACCGGGCAATGGCCACCCGCTGACGCTCCCCCCCTGAAAGCTCCGAGGGGCGATGGGTGAGACGATTGGAAAGCCCAACCCGATCGAGCAAGCTTCGGGCCCTCTCTTGCGAGCCGTGGCTTCCGCCCTGAGGAAGTGTGGGCAGAAGAACATTTTCAAGCACCGAACACTGAGGAAGAAGGTGGTGTTCCTGAAAGACGAACCCGATCTTTTGATTTCGGAAATGAGCCAGATCTTTCTCGGAAAGAGAATAGGGATCCTGATCAGCCAGGGTCACTCGGCCCGACGTGGGAGGCTCCAGAGCCCCAAGGATGTTGAGCAGCGTGCTCTTGCCGGATCCGGACGGCCCCATGATGGTCGCCGATTCTCCCTTTCGAAGCGAGAACGACACATCGGTCAGGACGACCAGGGCAGAACTTCTGGTGGGATATTCCTTTTGAATCGATTCCACCTTGAGAGATGACATGAGTCGCTACTCCTTCGCCAATGATCTGTTTGTTCGCAAACGATTCTCGCCGCCGACCACCTCTTCGTAAAGAGACCAGGTGCGCTCAGCCATGCTTCGGTCGGTCAGGGAATCCAGCACCGCCTGACGCCCTCGACCGCCCAGACTCACACGCAGTTCTCGATCATCCATCAGCCTTGCCAGGGAATTTGCAAGATCGGAGGCATCGTCTGGCCTGAACAACAAACCACCTCCGGAAGCTTCAATCATCTCGGGAAAGCAACCGTGGTCCGGTTGAATCACAGGAAGTCCCGTCGCCCAGGCTTCAAGGAGGTACAAACCTTTCGACTCCTGATAGACCGTGGGCACCGAAAGAACCGAGAGCGACCCCAGGAATCCCAGCTTGTCTTCCCGACTCACGTTGGTAAGAACGTCAAAATGTTGATCCAGCTCGAGCCCGCGCATCTTCTTCGTCAACTGGTCGAGATAGCCTCGATCGTTGGCACCGAGGTACCCCGCAATGCGCAGGCGACAGGATCGCCCCTCGGCTCGCAACCTGGCGAAGGCGTCACAGAGTACGTGAAGCCCTTTTTCCCTACAGATTCGCGCGAGATAGCCGATGGTAAAGTCCCCCTCGGAGCCCGGCGAAATCAGATGACTTCCAGATGAATCTTCCATTCGGATCCCGAACGGAATGACTCTCAGTCGATCCTCCGGAATCCCAAAATGCTTGACTGCGTAGTCTCCGTAGTACTTGTTTCCAACCACGAATCCGTTCACGTGCTTTGCCGCGTTCCGGATCAGCTCGAGAGACCGAGTCCGATAGGGCTCCATGAGAGTCTCGAGGAAAAGATCTTCCCCGGAGAGATTGCACACGACCGGCAACCCAAGCTCCTCTCGGATCGGTTTGGCCACTCCGAGAAACATGGCATTGGGTAGGTTGACGAGGTCCGGCTTGATGGAGGAGAGTCCGGCGAGCAACTTGTCGAGTTCTTTGGTCTGGGCCCCGTGCTCCCCTTCAAGAACGGATACGGTAATTCGACCGACTTCTTCATCCGCACTCTTTGGAGTCCTGATCAGGAAACGCAACAGACCCGGGCTATCGAGAACGCGATCGAGAAAGCGAGGCAGGCGACGGAAAAACTTCGTCTTTTGCTGGAGATAGACGTTGATCCCGCCGTAATACACCTTATCGATACTGACATCAGGCTCATCGGTGCGAATCGGGGTAAAAACCGGGACCAGAACAACATCACGCCCTGATTTTAACAACGCTGCTGCCAACGTATTGTCATGCATGCAGCTTCCGCAATACATGCCACCGGCGCCAGCCGTGATATAGGCAATCCTCATGAAAACCCGGCCTCGACTTCCTCCCGGCGGGAGTGGATCAGGCGCTTACTCCTTCTTCGCTCCCAGGCAGTACAAGAACCCATCACCCGAACCGAAAACGATCTTTCCCTCGGCGATGGCGGGAGAGGAATGAATCGAGCTTCCGGTGTCAAAGCTCCAGGTCTCTTTTCCCGTCTCGAGGCTGAGCTCATAGAACTTGCCGTCATAGGACCCGAAGAAGACCCGATCGCCAACGAGGACCGGCGAGGATTCCACTCGCGCTCGAGTCCGAAACGTCCAGACACTCTTTCCCGTACTACTATCGAGACAATGAAGCATCTTGTCGCGCCCGCCAATGACCACACGATCTTTTGTGATCGCAGCCGAACTCACGAAGGGGAATTGACGCTGCGGGTGTTCATACCGCCAGAGAATTGTTCCTTCCTTCCAGTCGGCTCCCACAACCTCGTTGCCATAGGTTCCGGCGAAAACCCGATTCCCGAGAATCGCCGCCGACGACCCGGACGGTGAGCCCAATGGTATCGCGTCGATTTCCTTACCGGTGTCAAGATGAACCACTCGGAGGTGCTCATCACAACCGGCAACCATGACTCGATCCGCAACAGCTCCCGGTGTCCCGTGGACCTTGCCATCGGTCTCGAATTTCCAGAGGAGCTTTCCCGTATCCGGGTGCAGACAGTACAAATAGCCATCGTAGGACCCGAAAAGAACTCTGTCCCCGACCACGATCGGAGAGGAGATGATCTCTCCTCCACTTTCGAAGGTGAAGACATCCGCGCCGGTCTTCGCATCCAGGGCGCGAAACAAGCCGTCCTCGTCACCGAAGTAGACCTTTCCACGCATGACACAAGGAGAGCTGGTCACCGGGACTTGATAGTCATCCTCCTGGGGCCACGAACGACTCCAGATCTTGGTGCCGGTGTCGAGGTCGACGCAAAAGAAGTCCCCCTCAAACGCTGCGGCGTAGACCCGGCCGTCGGAGATCGAAGGAGAGACATCGACCGCCTCCCCCGCTTCGAACTCCCAGACAACCTCAAGCTTCTTTGGA
Source organism: Planctomycetota bacterium (assembly GCA_029260825.1). Lineage (GTDB taxonomy): Bacteria > Planctomycetota > JACOTG01 > JACOTG01 > JAJDCM01 > JAJDCM01. The sequence continues at coordinate 13,485 of JAJDCM010000398.1, forward strand.
ACTGTTCCCTCGTAGACCCCGGTGTGATCCGGGCCTCCGCGAAACATGGACCAGTTCTCCCGAGGGCTTTCCCCCTGGGCCTGGGCTTTGACATCCGGAGAATTATTCTCGGATGTCGCCCGCCAGCTGCCCACGAGGACGAGGACGAGACCCAACGCCCCTACCAGATTGAGTTGGTTTGGCTTTTGGATGACCATTCTCTATTCGCGCTCCATCAAGGGTTTTGGGGTTACGAGCCAGCACCGGGTATGAGACCCGGGATCCAGTCTCGTTTACTTCGTTTCCGCGGGTGGTCTGTCTCAGGAATTCGCACCCCGGGGTAGACGCCCATCAACTAGGTTATACGGGCTTGAAGCGCAAAACGAGAGCCACTCCTCCAGCGACCATGATCACGCCCGCATAAAACAGGGGTCCAGGCATCTTACTGGGAGGAGTCCAGGCCATCGTCACAAATACATTGATGAGCGGAGCAAGACCAAAGACGATGGGAGCAACGTAGAGAGGGCTCCCGCCGCTCTTCAAAGCAAAAATCACGCAAAGGGCTCCCAGAGCTCCAAATACACCGGCGAGAGTCGACAACGAAACCCCCTTCGTGGTGAATCGGAAGGGCTCGACCTTGTTGGCAAAGAGAAGGCTCGGGACAATGACGGCCACCAGGAAGTAGGCCACCCCCACGCACAAAAAAGCACGAATGGCGCTATTCTTTTCTCCGAATCCAGCCTGGCCATGGTGAATGGTCGGAACATAAGCGCCCCAGGCGCAGGCGGCACCGAGGGCAAACAAGATGGGCATGAACTTCATTTCGACTCCTTCTTTTCCAGATGATCAGAGGCTCAAGGTGTGCGGGGCAAAAACCCCTACCCCTCGATTTTTTGACGAATCAGGTCCGGGATCCTCAAGGATGTGAATCCGGTCTGGTCTCTTTTCACGCACACCATCGTTGTTTTCCCGGCGGCGACTTTCCGTTGATCAGGCCCGGTGAATTCCACCTCGTGGGTAAGAGACGCGTTTCCCATCTCCGTCACCCGAAGATGACACTGTAGCTCCTCCTCGAACTTGATCGGAGAAAAGTACTGACACTGGGTCGAAACCCGGGGCCAACCGATCTCCACTCCCTCGAGTTTCATGGCAACAGAAAGCCCGAGGGATCGGAAGTAAGCGTGCTCGACTTCCTCCATCACGCGAAAGTAGTTTGCAAAATGCATGATCCCGGCGAGATCCGTTTCTGCAAACTGAACCCGGCGGGTCATGGTGAATTCTTTGGGCAAGTCCGACCTCCTTCTCCCGTTTCCTGGCCTCTTGCAAAAGCGTCTGCTAGGCGAAAAACTTCTTCAACGTCTTTTCAGAGACAGGCCTGGTAACCAGCGATACACAGACCAGAGTCAGACTCGAGATCGCTACCAGAGTCGCAGCGGGGAGCATTCCAAAAATGAGATAGCCCCGCTCTTTTCCAAACCCCGAGTCATAGAAGAACCACGCCCAGACCAATCCGGTGACAAAAACACATGCATAGGCCGCAACTCGAGTCGTTTTCTTCCAGTAGAGAGCAGCAATCACCAGAGGGAACAGACCCGAGAATCCACTGAAACACCACACACCCATGGCAAAGACCTCTCCCGGCTCAAAAAGAGAGAGACCATAAGTAACAGCAACAATGGTGATCACAAAACCCCGGGCCATGAACACGAGGGTCCGATCCGTGAAGCGATCTTTTCCCGCGTAGTGAACGACGATATCGTTGGTAAACATGCTGCCGACGCAAAGAAACTGGGAATCAAGGGATGACATGATGGCCGCAAGAATTCCCGCGGAGAGAAGCCCTCCCAGGATCGGGTTGGTGAGCTCCTTCACCAGGACCGCCAGGATTGAATTGGCATCAGAAAAACCATCGGGGATCACCGGCCTGCCATCCACCATGGCCGATGTGGCCCAGGTCCCAAGAAGAATACAAGGCAGCCAGACCGCAAGGATCAACAGGGGATGGGCGATCACCACAGGCTTGAAGGAAGACGCGGACTTTGCCGTCAGCCAGTGCTGGAAAACGTGAGGAAACATTCCCACACTGAGGGGAATGAAAAGATAGGAGAAAAAGACCAGCGGCGGGATTTCGGAAGGGGCCTCCGGCTTTCGACGCTCGGCCGAAATAGTTGATGCTGTCTGTGCCTCTTCCCACTCCTGGACTCGGGCCTGGAACAGGCGCGCATCCTGTTCTGTCGACTCTCGCTTCAATCGAGTGGGATTACTTTCCTGCACCATGCGGGTTGCATTCACCGGCCCCCCCATCTTGATGGAAATCAGGGCAAAAGCGACGAACCCGAGAAGGATGAAGACCAAGGTCTGAAATGCGTTGGCCCAGGCCGTACCCCGGACACCTCCGAAAAACACGTAAATAAGAACGACCAGACAGATGACTCCGGATCCCAGCCAGGCGGGAACTCCACCCTGAGTCGAAGCAAAGAGTTCAGGAAACGCTCCGGATGTGAGGTTCGTGATCACCGTCCCCGACGAAAGAACACCGATCAGGAGATAGGGAATCACCAGGCAAACCAGGACGGGGAACAAGATCAAGCCGATCTTGTCCGACTCGAATCGATCCCGGAAATACTGGATCTGGGTCATGTAGCCGTGACGTTTTCCGAGGGACCACAGTTTGACGCCCACGAAGAAGAAGCAAGCCGAATGAACGATCCCTGAAGAAGATGCCAGCTTCCCGTAGACACCGATTCCGACCTTGAACGCCTCGCCCGTGCTTCCCACCAACGCGAATGCCGTCATCGTCGTACCAAAGAGTGACATGACGAGCAGAAACGGACCGATCCCGCGGGACGCGAGAAAAAAATCGTTTGCGGTTCCCCGAAAGGCTCGACTGGAGAAGTACCCAAGAGCCAGAAGCAGGGTCAAATAGAGAGAGATAATAATGACGGAGGTCATGGGGAGTTGATCTCAGGAGTTTGAGTCGGGATCTTGCGTGACCGAAACATCGGCCGGCCAGGCAAACTTGACCGCCAGTGCCCACAGGATTGCCGCGGCAAAAGAAAGTCCAACTTGATAGGCGATTCCCACCGGGAGAAAACCGAAGACGAGTGGCTCAATATCTCCCCACCACCAAAAATCTTGGCGGAGAAGGACGAGCAAACCCAGGCAAATAAACACGGCCTTCTTCATGGGGAAGACTCTCCTGACCCAAAGGGAACTGGTGGGTGGACTTGACTACTTTGCCTCCTGGATCCGAACCGGAATGAGTCACAGGGGCTAACTCTCTTTGGAATTCTCGGACCACTCGGCGAGGGCATCAAAGAGAGAGTCTACCTCTTCCGTGAACACGTCACCGATCAGGATGCGCACCAGGTTATCCTTTTGATCGGAATATTTCTTCAGGAATCCTCCGAAGCTGAACTGAGGATCGTAGAAGGTATAAACAAGCTGACGCATCCTCTGCATTCCAGCGCAGAATTCCGGCCCGAATCTGGAAAGACTGGCCTCCGAGACGTCCCCGGCCTTGATTCCCTCGGCAATACAATCTCCGGCAAGCTCTCCGCTCTTCAGGGCGAGCATGACGCCGGAGGAATAGACCGGATCAAGAAACCCGTAAGCATCCCCCACCAGAACCCATCCGTCTCCTGCGACCTTGTCAGCGCTGTAGGAAAAGTCCATGGTCACGAATACATTGGTCAGCATCGAAGCACCGTTAAGACGGCTCTTCAACGCTTCGCATCGCTCAATTTCTGCATGGAAAGTATCGGTCGGATCATCGCCGTGACCGGTGAACAGCTCGTGAAGATCAGCGACAAGCCCGATACTCACCACGTTGTCGGGAAGCGGAATGAACCAGAACCACCCATTTCCCATTTCGGTACGATAGACGATGGTCGATCCCTCGTCGCGCCCCTCTCCTCGGGTCGCACCTCGATAGTAGGAGTACATCACCCCTTTTCGGAGGTTGGGATCGGGCCGACGGATCTTTAACTGCCTGGCGAGGATCGCCGACAACCCGGTCGCATCCACAACGACCTTGGCGGAGATATCCATCCGGTTGCCGTTGTCCGCGGCTCGAACTCCGGTCGCGCGCCCCTCTTCAAACAAGACGCTCAGCACATTGATGCCATGGTAGACCTCGGCTCCGTGCTCCTTGGCGTTTTCCAGCATCATCTGGTCAAAAACGTCCCGGCGAACCTGCCAGGTACGCGACCGTTCGTGGGGATCCCGATCGGTGAAGTAATAAGGGCCGGTCGATTTGCCGTTCTCGGTCACGAACTCGACGCTCTCCTTCTTCGGAAAGGGGGAGGCCTTGAGTTTTTCGAGCATCCCGATTCTCTTCAACGTCGCATAGGTCTCGGGAATCAGAGATTCACCAACATGGTGACGAGGAAACTTGGCCCGCTCCAGGACGGCCACAGAGAGCCCCTGATCGGCAAGTATGGTGGCAACGGTGGAGCCTCCCGGCCCCCCTCCAATGACGATGCAATCGTATGAACTCTTCATTCCTACCGATCAAGTGTAACGAAGGTTACGGTGTTCCGGATCAAAGAAGCGCGGCAAGAGCGCGTCGACCCGAAGTAGGCCCTGCCTCGTGAGCTGAACTTTGTCACCGTCGGTATGGGCAAACCCCTCCTCCACCAGTGACCCAAAGCCGTCGTGAAATTCCTGAATGATCTCCGTCTCGAATTTGTCCCGAAAATAACCGGCATCGAGGGAACCCATCTTGAGCTGGAGGATCATCTCTCGAATGAGTCTCTGGCGAGGGGTCGTCTTCAAGGCCCGCCTCACCGGAAGCTCTCCTTGATTCACCGTGGTGACGTAATCTTCCCACCGATCCGCGTTTTGATAATGCACCCCGCCAAAGTGGGAAAACGAGGCAACACCGGTGCCGATCAGGTCAGCTCCGTGCCAGAGGGAATCCCGGTAAACAAACCGGGTAGGATTCCCGTTTTTTGGAGGACGAACCAGGGTATAGCCACTGGAAAGAACGTAGCCTTCCTTTTCAAACTCCGAGAAACAGTAATCGAGCCACTTCCTCTTCGTCTCCCAGCTCGCCACCGGTGCGGGCTCCGCTCCGTCGTCCAGCGATTCTCGTGAAAAGACCGCGTTGAAGGGGAGCTCCATCTGATACACGGTGACGCTCTCCGGGGAAAGCGCAAGGGTCTTCTCGACGGTGGCCTTCCACTTGGAATCGGTATCACCGGCCATCCCGGCGATCAGGTCCACATTGATCTGGTCAAAGCCGACCTCCCGCGCGCAATCGTAAGCGACCTGGATTTCGGGTGACCGATGAGCCCTTCCGTTGAGAGCCAGAATATCGTCATCGAAATGCTCGATGCCAAGGCTCAGTCGGGTCGCCCCGATTTCCCGGATTCCCTCGAGTTTTGACTTCTTGAGGGTCCCGGGCTCACATTCGAAAGTGACCTCTTTGGCCGCCTCCCAGGTCCAATGCTCACCGATCCGATCGATCAAGGCGAGAAGCTGGCCCCGCGAAAGATAAGAGGGGGTTCCGCCGCCGAAGTAGACGAATTCGAACTGACGATCGCCAATGCCCGGTCTTCCCGCGTAAAGGGAGATTTCTTTGGTGATCGCCGAGAGGTATTCATCCACATCGGATGAGTTTTTCTCGGTATAAACCTTGAAATAGCAGAACTTACATCGTTTTCGACAAAATGGAATGTGAAGATAGAGCCCGAGGGGAGTCCCGGGCAAGGCGGGCTGCATGAACGCCTCTCCGACGGCCGGCACATCGTCAGGCGACCAGACGGAAAACGGCGGGTAGTTCGCCACAAAGTAGCTACCAATTTCCGTATTCTCGGATTCAGGGCTCATAGGGGTCTTTGCTCGCTCTCTGACGCCATTTTCTTGATTCCAGGACTGCCCCTGGGGAATCTTGAAATTGTACGAGTATAACGGGGTCGACGTTTGAAGCAACTCAAGAAATCATTGGCAGATAGGCGCTTAGGAGAGCGAAAAACCAGCTCTGGGCGCTCCGAACACACGCAAGTATTAATGGGTCTTCCGACTTTCGTGTGGGTAACTAACCAATCAACAAACGAGGCATCTCGAGACTTGATCACTAGAAAAATGGGAATGATCCGCGGAATTGAGTCCTTGGACAACTCTTAACGCCTGCTCCCTACAGCCTCCGGCTCCAGCATGATTTGGGGCGCCCCCTCATACCCATCAAAGTCAGCGCCAGCCCACACCCGAAGCCCAGACCGACTCTGACGGCGACAGGGTGTGAGGGGGCGCCCCCAAATCATGCTCAGAGCTGGAGGGAGAGTGAGCGGACCGTCTTATGGCCTGCCCCCGTCCTCAGAGGGCCGCTGCGTAGAGCCGCTCGAAATCGGCCTTCTTGACTGGCCTTGGGTTGTGCTTTCCTGTCCACTGCGTTGCCGCCATTCGAGAAAGCTCCGGCACCATGGCTTCGTCGACTCCCACAGAAGCGAGATTCTCCGGGATCCCGGCAATGCGCAGAAGTCTTTCGATCCGGGCGATCAGAGCTTTGGGATCTTCATCCAGATCGGAATACGGGTTGCTTCCCGTGGCGCAGTTGAAACGAATCACATGAGGAAGCATCACCCCCACGGCTTTGCCATGGACGAGTCCGATCATCGCGGTCAATGGATTCGCACAGGCGTGAGCTGCACCGAGCATGGAGTTCTCGATGGCGATGCCCGAATAGTGAGCGCCAAGGAGCATCGCTGAGCGGGCCTCCTCATCCTGACGATCCGCCACTGCGCGCTCATAGAATGACTCAAGGTGGTCCCAGGCAAGCCTGGAGTAGTGACGAGAACAGTCGGTCCTGGTCCTGGTGGCGCTTGTTTCCACCGCATGGGTCACCGCGTCGAGCCCGGTCAGTGCAGCGACGGCGCGAGGCTGGGTTCGGGTCAGCTCGGGATCGAGAACCGCCAGACGACAGGCGGCTTTCTTATCCCCACAGGCCATCTTCTGGTGGGTCACCGGGTCGCTGATCAGGGCGTAGGATTGAGCCTCACTTCCGGTGCCCGCGGTCGTTGGGACACCGATCATGGGAAGCATCGGTTTCCTGGCAAGATCAGTTCCCCAGTAGTCCGACATCTCCCCGCCGTTGGTGAGGATGAAGTTCACTCCCTTGGCACAATCGAGAGAGCTTCCACCGCCGAGTCCGACGATGAAATCGCTGCGAGCTTCTCTCCCGACCTCAACTCCGGCATCGACGTGTAGGGTCGTCGGATTTTCCTCGGTGCCGTCAAACACAGCAACCGAAAGTCCAGCCGCCTTCAGGCTTGCAACCGCGCGGTCGACATGGCCGCTCTTTTGAATTCCGGTGTCGGTAACAACAAGAACGCGACGCCCCCCTTCCATGCGGACATATTCGCCAAGACGGGAGAGGGTGCCGGCACCATAGACCATGGATACTCGCGAACCCTCGAGAATCGAGGGTTCGCGGCTTTCCGGGAAATCTTCAAGCACGAGTGATCAATCCCCGGAGCTCTTGGCGCCCTTTTTCTTCGGCGGGTTCTTTGCGCCGATCTGCAAGGCGTACAGATCTCGACGATTGGCAAGATACATCACACCGGAACTGGCGACAGGGGTGGTGTACACCGAGTTTCCACAATCATTTTCAAAGAGCATCTTCTTCGTACGACCGTGCTCCAGAACGATCATGTAACCGTCTTCATTGCCCATGTAAACCTTGCCGTCCACGACGTAGGGGGAACCCCAGATCGCGGAAAAGAGGTCGTGGGTCCAGACTCTCTTGCCGGTCTTGACATCGAGGCAATGAAGGAAGCCGCTCAGATCAGATGCGTAGAGAAGACCATCTTTGATGGCGACAGTAGAAATGGTTCGATTGTAGTCCTCGTCTCCATAATGCCAGACGTTGCCCGTCTTGGTGATGTCGCCGCGCTTGGTTGCATCGATGCAGAAGAGATGGCCAGGGCCTTCGCCGTGCTCCGGGTCCTGTCCAACCGCAAGGAACACCTTATCGTCATAAATGACGGGAGTGGAGATGATCGCGTTGCGAGTTCCTTTTCCGCCAAGAATCCACTTGGAGTCCTTGGGGTTCAAATCAAACTTCCAGAGAAGCTCGCCATCATCCGGGTTGTAGGAATAGCACCAGCCATCTCCTCCACCGAAGACAGCTTGCCCCTTCCCGGCAACCAGATCGTAGGCGGGAGAAGCCCACTGTCCGTGAAGAATCGCCTCGCCGGGATCGTCCCGCTCCCAGACGAGTTCACCGGTCTCCATGTCAAGAGCAATAAAACTGGGCGCTAACGGCGAGGGAAGGTTCAGGTGCCCTTCGTCCACACCATTCGAGGTCGCGATAAAGACTTTCCCTTCCGCGACGACCGGAGAACATGTGGCGAGGTTGTGGGGAAACACACCGAGCTCTTCGATCATGTCGTAGACCCAGATGAAGTCCCCGTCGATCTTTTCTTTGTATTTTTCGTCTTTGAAGGGACCATCGTTCTCGCCGTCGAGAAAACCGTCAAGATCAATGCAAACAACCTCGGCTCGATTGCTTACATAGTAAGCCCTATTTCCGATGACCTGAGGCCCGGAGCAGATACCCTGTTCCGGCCAATCATTAACTCGCCCGGTGGGGAGTTTGTCGTGGGTTGCCTGCCAGAGCATTTCTCCGGTTTCCTGCTCGAAGCAGAAAATGACGCCTTTGTCACCTTCGATGCCCGGGCGATGGTTTCCGGTGTTGTTGGAACCCACCAGGATTTTCCCGTTGGAGATCACCGGATTCCCGTAGGTCTGGGAGCCCATATTGGCCACCCACTTGACGTTGGTTCCCGTGTGGATGTCCCACTCGGCGGGCATGTTCGTCTCATCAGACGTCATGTTCCGGTTGGTGTGTCCACCCCAGAGGAGCCAGTCACCGACCTTCTTCTTTCCTTTCTTCGCCATCTCGGCCTGCGGCTTCACCTTCTCTTTTTGCGGCTCTTTCGCGTCAGCCTCGGAAGGCTCCTCCGCCAGAACGTCGCTTGAGGTGGACTCAATCATCACGAGAGTCGCACCAAAGGCAAGCACCAAGAAAGTGCCAGCAACGATGATGCTGCTCAGCAGGAACGGGTTTCGAGAGACTTGCTCAATCCTTTGACGTTTCATTAGGCATCACCTGAAAGTTGTCGTAGAAAATCTCGGGCCCCTTGCTCTTGGACGTCGTCCCTGGCGAATAGCCATAAATCCCGGGGCTACCACTGTAATTCGGGAACGGGTCGACGAACTGGATCGTCCACTCGCTCGGTTCTTTCTCATCTCGCGGCCAGACCTTACCTCGAACAACCGCCTGGTCGCCTTGAATCTCAACCGTCATCTTTTGACGATACCACACGTTCGTCTTCCACTCGAACGGGATGTCTTTTTGGATCCTCGGGATCGGCGACCAGGAAACAAGGCGCAAGAGCTGCTTCCTCGCATTTCCATGGAGATACATCCGGTATCGACTGTTGATGAGACCCATCTCAGGAATGAAGCGCTTGCCCTTGGGGGTTCCCAACATATCTGCCTGAACCGTATAGCCTCCGGGGATCGGAGCACCGGCAAACGACTTGATCCTCATGAAAGGAACGGATGGTTTCTCTGCCAGCTTCTGCAGGGTCTTGCTGCCATCCTTCTCGACGATCTGGGTTTTCTTGACGACCCCGACCCAGCCAGGAGGAACCGAACCCTCTTTGTAGGACTCAAAATCGTCAGAAAACGGAAGGGTAGGACTGATCCTCACCCGGGCCGACGCATTCTTGTTTCCAATGGTGGCGACGACGGTTCCCGCCGAAAAGCGATTTTCCTTCGCACCGGTGAAGGTTCCGCCCTCGCTCAGACCTCCTCGAACCCCCATGACCTTCCACTCGACGTCGGGAGTGTCATAGGACCCACCCTGCTCATCGTAAAGTCTGGCAACGAGCTTGACCGACTGTCCAGGGGACAACGTCACTTCACTCGGAACGACGGTGAGCTTGCCACCGCTGAATGCAACGAGCTTCTCGGTCGGATAGGAAGGCCCTTTGACTTTTTCCACCGTGGCGTCCTTGGAGCCGAGGCAGTAGGTTCCCTGGCGTCCGATGAAATAGACCCGGCCATCGGCAACCGCCGGTGATCCGTACATCTCAACGATCGAACCGTCATCCTCGCTGAAGACTTCGATGTCGAGAGCTTCGCAGCTGTCTCCGTTGTCCCGCAAGATCAGGAAGCGGCCGTTGACTTCCGCCACATAAATGACGCCATCATCGGTGACGACCGGCGACCCTTTGCCCACCCGTCCCAGCTTGAACTGCCAGTGTTCTTTTCCCGTGCCACCATCAAGGCAGTACATCATGGCACCGTTATCAACAACATAGAGCCGGCCGTTGGCAATCGCCGGGGAAGCGTAGCCCGCTTTCAACTCCTCGATGCGCCAGACCTCACCGGTCTCGGTGATGTCTCCGGTCTTGCTGCCATCAATACAGACAACCCGGCCCATGATGGTGGAATCGATGTTTTCTTCGGAGTGAGTCACGTAAACGAGGTTGCCATCGACAACGAGAGAGGAGTTCAGACCCCGCTTGGAAAGCCGGAAGCTCCAGACCTTCTCGCCAGTTCGAGCAAGAAGCCCGTAGACGACTCCGTCCGAATTGGCGGTGATCATCATGCGACGACCGTTGATCACGGTGACAACCGGCATGGAATAAGTGGTATCGAGGGGTGCGCCTCCCGGCTCGAACGAGGTGATGATCTCACCGGTCTTCTTATCGAAGGCAAAATAGCGATGGGTCGGCCTTGCGTGTTTTCCCCAGCTTGAACTGTTGATGCACAAGAAGACTCGATCTTCCTCGATGAACGGAGAGTGAATTCGCCCGCCGTACCCGGCAATCCGCCCCAGCTCTTCGGTGGTCGAGACACTCCAGAGGACCTTGCCATCCGTTCCACGGAAGCAGAAAAGCTCGCCCCCGGTTCCATGGCAGTAGACGTTTCCGGTTTCTTTATCCCCCACCATCGATGTCCAGCCCACCCGGGACTCAACAATCGTGGAATGAAAGACATTGAAGTGATGCTCCCACACCGTCGCTCCGGTCCTGGCATCGAGGCAATACACCCATTCGTGCATTCTTTCGCCCTCGCCCACCGGAGCATTTCCGTAAACGAGACCGTTCATCACGATGGGTGTTGTTCGTCCGGCATATTCTCTCTTCCAGATGAGATTCTCACCATCCTGAGAAAACTGGGTGACAACCGCCTTTTCTGGAACATAACCGGTACCGAACGGACCTCGCCAATGGCTCCAATCCGAGCCCAAGGCTTCTGCGGACAAGCCACCCCAAGCCACGAGGGAGAGCAAGAAGAAGGAGATTCGCTGACTCATCATTACCCCTACATTAAGAAGGAAACCGGACTGGTCATGGAGAATTGTGCCGGGATTATAACCTGCACTTTGATTTTCGCTAGTTCCGGGCAGCGGTGGCCGCCACTCCGCCACTCAACATACTGTCATACGGTGAGCAAGGCCGACGAGATGGGTCAGAGGGGCAAAAAAAACGATCAAATCCCTCTGGATGCTAGAATCGGCCTTTTCACCAGGAGCATCATTCGATCATGCCGACGCCATCCGTCGCAATCCTAGGAGCCGGCCCGGTTGGGCTGATGGCTGCACTTCGAGCCCTCGAGGACGGTCATGACGTCACCGTTTACGAACAGGACCGGATCGGGGAGAACGTCCGCTCCTGGGGGCACGTGCGCATGTTCTCTCCCTGGTCGATGAACGCTTCCGACCGTGCACGGAAGATCCTGGCTCAAAATGGTTTGCCCCTTCCCGATCCGGAAGCCTACCCCACCGGAAATGACCTCGTTTCGAAGCTTCTCGTCCCTCTGGCGAGCCATCCCCCTCTCCGGGATCGAATCAAGGAAGGATGCCGGGTGCTCGGTGTTTCACGGGAGGGTCAGCTGAAACATGATCACGTCGGGTCCGAGAAGCGAGCATCCTCCCCCTTCCGGCTCCTTCTGGAGAAACAAGGAGAGGAGTTCATCGTCCACGCCGACCTCGTGATCGACGCCACAGGAACCTTTGGCCACCCGAATGCCCTTGGGACCGGCGGAATTGCCGCCCCGGGGGAGGCCGCGGCGCGGAGCACGGGAAAGGTTGTGTCGGGCATCCCGGACGTCCTTGGCCCGGATCGGGGTCTCGTCGCCGGAAAATCCGTTCTCCTCCTTGGGCTCGGCCATTCCGCAGCAACCGTGGCCCTCGCTCTTTGGGAGATCGTGAAAACCGACCCGGAAACTCGAGTCACCTGGGCCTATCGGTCCACGAACATCGCCCCGTTCGATCCGGATCCGAACGATCCACTGGTTGAGCGCTTCCGGATCGAAAAGGCAGCAAACGATCTTGTCCTCGAAAAAGATGAACGGTTCTCGACCCGAACCTCCGTCTCCGTCGACCGGCTCCGCAACAACGGAAATGCCCTCGAGGTCGAGCTTTCGGGCCCGGGTGGAAAAGAAAATGTTTCTTGCGATATCGTCCTCTCGTTCACCGGGTTTCGACCGGACGACGGCCTCTTTCGACAGCTTCAGATTCACCAGTGCTACGCCACGTTCGGCCCCATCAAGCTGGCGGCGGCCCTTCTGGGCGAAGGCGGCGGAGACTGTCTCACCCAGCGAGTTCATGGGGTCGAGACTCTTTTGAACCCGGAGCCAAACTTCTACATCCTCGGGATGAAGAGCTATGGCACAGCTCCTAACTTCCTGATTCGAGTGGGCGTCCAGCAGATCGAAGAAGTCTTCAACCACATCAAGGAAAAAACGATGGCGGAAGCTTCATGACCACAGCTCCAAGCTTTCCTTCGGTCGCCCTCGACTGCCTCGACAACCTGTGGTTTCAGGTTGCCGGGACCTTGTGCAACCTCACCTGCAATCACTGCTTCATCAGTTGCAGTCCGAAGAATCACACCCTGGGATTTCTCGACTTCGAGACGGTGAAGAGGGTTCTGGCTGAATCACGCCCTCTTGGCGTCAAGGAGTATTACTTCACGGGGGGCGAGCCCTTCATGAACAATGAACTACCCGCAATGCTCGAAGAGACTCTTCGCTACGGGCCAGCGAGCGTGCTTACCAATGCAACGTTGCTGCCCGAGAAGATCGTCAATCGAATAGCCAAGGCGGAACGCGAAAGCCTCTACTCCCTCGAACTGCGGGTGAGCCTCGATGGGTTCTCGCCGGAAACAAACGACCCCATCCGGGGAGAGGGAACGTTTGAACGAGCCATGCAGGGAGTTGAATTCCTGGTCGGCAACGGGTTCTTACCCATCATCACCGCCATGCGCTCCTGGCGACTTGAAGAAGAAGAAGAGGTGATCGGAAAATTTACCACCATGCTCAAGTCCCGGGGCTACGACCGGCCTCGACTGAAGCTGCTCCCCTCGCTAAAGATCGGTCAAGAGGCGATGAGAACCGCAGGATACACGGACCTTGACTGGTTGACGGACGAGATGATGGAAGGCTACGACAAGAGCCAGCTTCTCTGCACGAACAGCCGGATCGTTACCGACAAGGGAGTCCACGTGTGTCCGATTCTGGTCGACCAGGCCGGGAGCAACATGGGAGCGACCCTTGCCGAGTCCACAAAAGACTTTCCTCTTGCCTATCAAGCGTGCATGACCTGCTACGCATACGGATCCATCTGCTCCAACGTTTCTTCAACGGTGACCTTCGAATGAGTCGATCCATCGCCCTTTTCGGGGGCATCTACAGCAATCATGTTGCCCTCAGCCGAGCCCTCGAGGACGCTCGGGACCGATCCGCCGACTCGGTGTATTGCCTTGGCGACCTTGGTGCCTTCGGCCCTCAACCGGACCGAACCATCGATCTCCTCCGGGACCACGGCGTCAAGGTCATGCAGGGAAACTACGACAACAGCATCGGAAACGGACTTTCTGATTGCCAATGCGGCTACACCGACCCGCGAGATAATCACTACGCCCGAATCAGTTATCAGTACACGTTTCAAAAGACCTCCCCGCCAAACAGGAAATGGCTGGGAGAGCTTCCCGAGCTCTACCGGTTTTCGATGGGTGGAAAACGGGTCCTCCTCTGTCACGGATCTCCCCGGCGGATGAACGAATTCCTGTTTTCTTCCGCCACCCCCACCCATCTGCTCTCCAAATTTTGCGAAGACTTCGATGCAGACGTCATTGTCGGCACCCATTCCGGGATTCACTGGAGCCGGGATCTTGGCAACGGGAAGAAGTTCATCAACATCGGTGTTCTCGGACGACCGGAAAACGACGGAACGACCCATGTGTGGTACGCCATGCTCTCCGAAAACGCTTCCGGTACCGAAGTGGAAGCAGAGTTCATCCCTCTTCAGTACGACCACGAAAGACTCGCCGAGGAGATGCGGAGCGAGAAGCTCCCCGAAGAGTTTGTCGAGACCATCCAGACCGGTTGGTGGACAACCTGCCTTGAAGTGCTTCCCATGAAAGAGCGGCGGATCGGTCGCTACTAGACAACTTATCAGCAGAACTTCTGAGACGGACCACTCGCCTCGATGACCCCACGAAACTTACCCATGTTGATCACCGGAATCGCCGGAGTGCCCGGGTATAACGCCTTTCGACATTTTCATTCCCTTTATCCCGGGCAAGTCATTGGCATCAGGGCCGAGAGGAACTGGCCCCTGAACATGGAATCGTCCGTCGCCTGCAATGTGGAAGATACAGACGAGCTCTCCCGCCTCTTCGATCGCTACGGCTTTCGTTCCATCCTGCATTGCGCCGGGAACTGCGCCCTGAAGGTGTGCGAGATCTATCCCGAGCTGGCAGAGAAGATCAACGTGACCGGATCCAAGAACATTGCCCGGCTGAGCGGACAGGGTCCGTGTCGTTTGATTTGCCTCTCTGTCGATCTTGTCTTTTCTGGAAAAGGAGATGGCGAATACACGGAAGAAGATGATCCGGACCCCATCACCGTCTACGGAAAAACGATGCTAAGAGGTGAACGCCATCTACTGGAGACGACACCCGAAGCATGCGTCTTGCGCATTTCTCTTCCCATGGGGGAGAGCTTCAATGGGCATGCAGGAGCCATCGATTGGATTCAAGCCCGCTTTCGAAAGCATCGAAAAGCGACTCTCTACTATGATGAAATCCGCACCCCCACCTACACAGCCGGCATCAATCGCCTGTTCGAAAAGCTGCTTGACAACGAGCTCACCGGCCTTTATCACGCGGGTGCCAGCCGAAAACTGAGCCTCTATGAAATCGGCCAGGTCATCAACCGGGTCGGAGGTTATCGCCCTCAAGATCTGGACGGATGCCCGCGTATCGAAGCCGGCCCCCTGCCCCCTCGGGCCGGAAACGTTTCGCTGAACTCAGCAAAGCTGACGAAAGCATTAGGAGAAGAGGTGATCGGAGCCTGGCCGTCGAACGAGCTACTCGTCCCGACCCACAGAGACTGGCATCGAGAAAGAGATCCGAAGAGTCCGGGGTCGGTTGAGCTCCTGGAAACAACCCTTTTTTGATGCCCGTGGGCACAACGGAGCTCGGGAGAAAACAAAAGGCCTCAGGGATCTCATCAGAACTTCTTGGCCTTCTTCAAGTAGTTGGCCAGCGCGTCGTACTGACCGCCTTGGTTTGCGTACCGCGCGTAGTTTCGAGCGGTCGAGAGCCACTCCCTTGCCGTGCTCTCGGTTTCCTCGATCGTTGCGAGGACATCCTCGAGGGTCAGCGGGTGGATCTCTCCCGTGTCAAGAGACAGAGTCAGCGCACGCTCGGCGGCCCGCTCACACAACGCCTTCAAATCGGCGCCCGTGTAGAGCTCGGTCTTCTTTGCCAGCTTCGCTGCGGAGAGGCTCTCGCCTCCAGGAATCGGCTTGAGATGCTGAGTCAGGATCTGGGTCCGGGCCTTTTGATCCGGCGGCGGGACGAACAGAACTCGATCGAATCGTCCCGGTCGTCGGAAGGCCGAATCGACATTCCAGGGAACATTTGTAGCCCCGAAGATCAGGATCTCATCATTGGATCCGCTGATTCCGTCCATCTCTTGAAGAAGCTGATCGACCATGGTCTTCCAGAACTGGGACTCGGTCCGACCTCGGGCGGATCCAAGGGCGTCGAATTCGTCGAAGAAGAGCACGGTCGGTGTCTTGCGACGCGCCTCCTCGAAAAGGGCGTGAATCATCTTTTCGCTCTCGCCCCAGTACTTGTCGACGATGTCGTGGATCGCGACCGACACGAACCGGGCACCGCACTCCCCGGCCGTCGCTCTTGCGATGTAGGTCTTGCCGCAACCAGGTGGACCGTAAAGGAGGATGCCTCCTCCACCCTTTCGGCCGAAAGCCTCGAACACGGCCCGGTTCTTGTAAGGAGCAATGATCCGCAAATGGACCTGCTTCTTCACATCGTCGAGCCCTGCCACATCATCGAGGGTCACATGCAGGTCACCCCAATCAAACTGACTCGCCCAATCTTCTGGATCGGTGGGCTCCGGGTTCACCTCTGCCGCCACCGGCTCTCGATCCTGTGCTTCCTCGGATGATGGGACAGCTGTCTTGATACCACCGTCGATTTCGCTGGACGAATCCTCGCCGGCTCGCCCTCCTGCAAGACGCTCTTCCAGCTCCGGATCCCGCACCGATGGATCCAGCTCCACCGCCTTCTGGTAGTGGTCGTTCCCAGCGGTCGCATCGCCTCGAGCCAGAAGAACCCTGGCTAGCTCGACCCGGATCGGCACATCCTCCACCTTCTCCAGGATTTTCTCGGCGCGGATCAAAGCCTCTGCGAGCTGTCCCTCCGCTCGGAGCAGAGGGATGAGCTTCCCTGCGACTTCGACCGGATCGACATCAAGTTCCAGAGCTGTTTTGTACGCCTGGACCGCTTCCCCCCTCAGCCCGGACCCGGCGAGCAAATCCGCAAGATGGACCCACAAAGTAGAGTTCCGAGGATCTCTCTCGAGAGTGTCGCGGAGGGCGTCAATGATGGCTCGATTCGGGTTGGGATCGTTCATCGGGCAGGCCTCAAACGAACCCACGCCTTGGTGATCGGCATCGCAACCCAGGTGTAGAGACAGAAGAGAAAGTAGAGGGCGCCAATGGTCAGGATCACCGGGCCTGGAAACATGCTTTTTCCAACGAAATAAAACACGACGAAACACCCCCAGATTGTGAATTGAGCCCCGGGAATTCTATCGGTAGCAAGAGAGTAATAGTAATACGGCAGACAGCACCAGCGGCAATACTGATCAGCGGCCTCAAACATTTCTCTGGCTGACGAGCTTGACGCATCGATCCGCAATGACTCCCGAAAATGGCGTCTTGCGACAAACGGTCTCCCGGAGGCAAGAGCTGCTTGCCCTGCCGCCAGCTGAGGGTAACTCCCATCCGGATTCAACCGCACGCCTTCTTTTGCAGCTCGCGTCGAATCGTCCAGCTTTCGCTTCGAGGAGAGGGTTGTCGAAAGAAAAGAATGATATGCCTCGTTGTCTGGATCAATTTCAAGACAACGTCGAAAGACCTTCTCCGCCTTGTCAAGCTTCGATGTCTTGAGAAGGAGATAACCGTATTGAGAAAGCGATGCGCTGTTTTCCGGGTCGATCTTCAGCGCCTCGAGAAAATACTCTTCCGCTCGCCGATGCTTCCCTCGCTGAATTTCAATTCTCCCAAGAACGCACAGAGCTTCGTCGGACAAGGGGTCAAGACTCAAGGCAGTCTGAGCCACATCCTCAGCCTCATCGTGCCTTTCTGCCTGGACAAGAACTTCCGCGAGAAGGACATGCAGTCCGGAGACACCGGGAGCCTGGGTGATCGCCCCTCGCGCTTCTTTTTCCGCGAGATCGAACCGATCCAAGTTGAGGTAGTGGAGCGTCTTCTCCACCGCGCGATTGAAATCGAACGGACCAGACTCTTCCATGGTCACTCCGTCAGATAAGGGCTAGCCCTCGACCTGGAGGCCAAGGGCAATGAACAGGAGCGTGAATCCGTACATGATGATCATGACCGCGACGACCCCAAGAACCAGAGCAAGAAGGACCGGCGCCAGATGCTTGCCCATTTCGACGTCGTGCATCTCGGCAAGGCGAAAGCGCTTCGACTGCTGCCAGGAGAATATCATGGCCACGCCCACCGAGATCCCCCGAACGACGAGTCGGGAGACGCTTTTTACATCCCCCTCGCCCGCCGTGAAGATTCCCGCAACCCTGAGGTAGGCCAAAACACCGTAGACCACCAGACTCGCACCGATCATCACGACCAGGGTTCTGGTGAAATGCTCGGGTCGTCCGAGCCTGCGCTCATTCAGAGCAAAGAGCACTCCCCCCGCCGGAAGCCCGCCGAAAAAGGTGAGAAGAAGCAGGTTGGTCGGATTCCAGGGCCGGTCGAACTCGACCGCATCATCCTCCTCGGTGAGACACGGGCGCAAGAGGTCCTCATCTGTGCCTTGATCATGCATCGAAACTGGAACCCCATCGATTCTCCATCACACCATCAGTAACCCTTATTGGCAGGCTTTGGCATCACCACGTTGAGGGCCTTCTTCAGCTCGAGGTCGTAATTCTCAGGAAAGGCGTGACCCAGGCCGCGGTAAACCTTGAGGTTCACCGAAAAGCCCGCTTTGATCAGATCCGATTGGGCCTTCTTGTTGCAGTGAAGCAACGGGTCGTCGGCCCCGACCATGAGGTAGATGGGAGGAAGACGCTTACAATCCATATCGGGGAGTAGAATCTTTTCCTTGTAGCACCCGGCCACTGCAATCACGCCGCAGAATAGATCGGGGCGTTTCGATCCCAGATAGAGAGCCATATTCCCTCCCTGGGAAAACCCGGCCAAAACGACTTTCTTCGGATCGATCTTGTGAAGCTTTGCGAGCTTTTCAAGGGAATGGGTGATGACCATGAGAGTGTCTTCAGGCGCTCCCCAGTCGTAGCCACTTTCAACCTGATGAATGGCGCGGGGCGCGAGCAAGATGGCGCCCCTCTTCGCGGCGACTCCCTGGAAACGCTTGCTGATCGCTTCCGGCGTCCCTCCATAAGGATGGAGGGCCACGATCACGGGGAGTGCTTTACCGTCAGGAATCCCCTCCGGAATCTTGATGACCGGCTCGGTGACCTCGACCTTCTCAAAGAACTTCTCCCGGTCCCGGGCCGCGTTCTTCCGGACGAGCTTCAAGCATTCTCGATACGCCGGTTCTGCACGAAGGCTCTTGAGATCCGGGTCTTTCTCGAAAAGGGTCAGATTACAGAAGCCAAGCTCGGCGCTGTTGCGAAGCCAGGAAAGCGCGTTTCTCTTCTGCCCGTTGAGGGCATAAACGCAGGCAAGATTGTACCGAACCACATCTTCTTTCGGATCAAGTCGAGCAATCTCGAGGCCGACCTCAATTGCTTTTTCCCAGTCTTTGGCCTGGTAGGCGTGGGTCCAGCGCTGGGCCAGCCGCCACAGATTGGGACTCTCTCCCCACTCAGGTGGGTCCTGTGGATCTTGAGCCTGAACCGCACCAACACCCATCAGAGCTACGCTCAGCAGCAACAGGGTAGTTCTGGCCCAGCTCTGGCTAACCTGACTCAATGACATCTCCTCGATCAATTTCATAATTGGGGGTAACGGGGGCTTATCATCCACACTTTCCTGACTCTCCTGGAATCTATTACGAAAAGAGGGCCCATCCGTTGGGTCCTCCCGGTTCCGTGGGAAGGGTTGGGCCCAGGAGATTGGCCCAGGAGATTGATGGATGTCGCCGATCCAAGGTTTCAGATTCTTCCTTACTTTTGCCAGCTTCCCCTGGTTGAGTCACGAACGACCCTTGCCGAGCCCAGGACATCGGGATGAGCCCCCTCCTTCGACGCATCCTGGATCCAGTTCCCCTGGATCGCATCCATATGAAGGAGCAAACTCGTTTTCGCATCGGACTTCAGCCGCCTTTCCGGTGTGAAACGAGTCGACCGATAGCGGGGAATGCGAGAAATCCGAACCTCATCGATGGACCCCACAAAAAGGGACTCCATGCCACCGTCTCCCTTCACATCGGCTCCAACATAGAGAGGAAGATCGTTCTTCGTGCGCTTTCCTTCCGCCTTTGAACGATCGACAACCTCGCCGTCCAGATAAAGTCGAATTTCCTTCCCGTCAAACACCCCCGCCGCATGGTGCCAACGTCCCGGGGTCATGACCCGGTCACCCGAGTTGACCTCGATGAACCGCCGACCAAAATGCACCATGAAAGTGAGGATGCCACGATTGACAAAGAACCCGAACTCGGACTTCTCGGTCTTGTTGACAAGTCCCTGTCGATCCCGGAACTCGTCCGCCTTGAACCAGGCTTCCACCGTGAGCGGACCATCCGGAATCTTCAGGCGATCCGAATCAACACGAAGGGCATCCCGTTTCCCGTCCAGAACAAGAACCCGCTCGGATCCCGGTTCGGGAATCTCCGGCAAGGCCGAGACATCGAGACGAAGATTCTCGACCCTCGTCGGGATTCCAATCCTTGCACCGTCGGCAAGGTAATCCATTCCGATGTCCACGGACGGGAGTCGAAATCCCTTGTCCCAGATTCGCTCCTTGTCGGAAACGAAGAACCCTTCGCGAGAAACCCGGAAGGAAAAGGGCTTTTTCTCTCCCGGCTTGATCACCTGATGCAAGTGATCGGGCTCAACGCTCCACAGATCGCTAGGAGCGTTGAACGTCACGGTCAGCTCGACCGGTCTCCGTGCGGTGTTCTCAAAATCAAACTTGCAGGTCCCATCAACGGAAAGGTTCGCCGAAAGAACCGGAACCTCCGAAAACTTCAGGCGAGTCCGGGCCAGGGTCGCCGCATCTTCGGCAACCTCGGCCGAGATCTTTCTGGGATCCATCACCACGCCGACCGGAAGAGTCGCCACTGCCACCCGATCCTTGCGCACGGTCACCAGATCAAAATGGTGAAGATAGCCCGCTTCGGGAACAACCTCAGAATTCCCTCCGCCAACCGTCGCAAGAGTGAAGTACTCGATTCCGTCTTTCTTCCCGTCGTAGCGCATATGATGGATATGCCCGGCAAAAACAGCCGAGACGTTCCCGGCCCTGGCAAGAAGCCCATGGACTCGATCCCAGTCGTTGCCGTACCTGCCTCCGATCCAGCGAGGATGATGAAGAAAGACAAACACGTGCTGAGCTTTCTTGGCCTTGACAAGCGTCGACTCCAGCCAGGAAAACTGGGCAGGACTCATGGTCTGGGCCAAAGGGCTCCGAAAGGTCTTTGTGCCCGTGGTCGGGTTCCCTTCATCCGAATACAGGACCACAAACCAGCAGTTCTTGTGCTCGAACGCATACCAGAGCGGACCGAAGTGCTTTTCATAGTTGCCATCATGTTCACCGGGGGGAGCTTGGCCTCCTCGCCAGTAAACATCATGATTCCCGGCCACGGGAAACCAGGGCATGACGAGCTTTCCCATCACACCCTTGTACTCGCGCATCTGCTTCAGCCAGGTTGGAGTTTGGTTGTATCCCTGAATAAGATCTCCCACCGTCATCACCAGATCAGGCTCGATCAGGTTCACTTCAGAAACCGCCTGGTCGAGAATCTTGATCCCCGCCGCAGGACCTCCGGTTCGATCTCCGAAAACGGCAAAGACGAAGGCATCCTCTTCGAGGGGAAGCGGGAGCTTGACCTTGGATTCTCGGTTCGTTTCAAACCGATCCGCGTCTTTCTTCGGCTTCTCCTCGTGAGCAAGGGAACCGGATGAAGCGACAACGACCACAAGGAACATCAACAAGAAGCGCATGACAGGATTCAAGAGCCAATCTCCGCAAGAAGAGTCGGTAGCCCGGACTCACCTCCGTCGTGTCGTGACGCACACCACCGGAAGGTTGCGCCATCAGGAGTCTAACGAAGCCAACTCTTCAACGTGCTCCCCAAAAAATCAAGCACTCCTGACAAAATGCAACCCGAAGCAACATCCGTGTACCCGTCAATCCTGCCGGTGCTGGACGTTCGTGCGAATTCTTTTTGCCCTTCCAGATGACGAAGTTCCGAGCGCTGGCGCTCCACCTCGATTCTCCGGGACCGATCAAGCCCTCCTGAGCGAGCAAACTCGACGATTTTCTCCAGCTCATGGGTGTCGAACCAGAACCCATGTCCTTTGCACCAGTCAATGATCACCCCCGAACATCCGCCGAAATTCTTTCGATGCATGTGCTTTCCGCAGGTCGGACAGTTGAGATACGCGATGGTGTTCTTTTGCAAAGGGAACGTCGCTCGGGCCTCGGCCAGAGTCTTTCCAACCGGAGCCAGGTCCTTTTTCTCCACCACTTCGTCAAAAGATCCCTCGGTCAACCAGAGGCCGCCGCATCCGACGCATTCGGTCATTTCCCCTCCGGGAATCGCTCGAGTAGCGAGGGTTCCCTGACATCGGGGGCAGGGAAAGGATAGAGGTGTGCGGTAAAGCCCTACCGGCTTGATCTCGATTCCACACTGCATGCAGAATTTTGCCCCCAAGCGAAGCCGGGCGAAGCATTCCGGACAACCATCCCCGAGGTTTCTCTCCTCGATCGTAATGGCTCCACCGCAATATCCACATTCCGAAGCATCTTCCTTGAGCACCCCACCGCATCCCGAGCAGTGGATGACCTTTGCTTCATGGGTAGGAACCTTCTCGACCACGAGAGAGGTTCCGCACAGGCAGAGAATCTTCTCTCCGGCGGACATCCTCTCCACATCATATTGACGGTGACAATCCGAGCATGAGATCAACATGTTTGAGCCTCCGATCTTATCGTCGCCAGGATCCGAGAATGTCTGGATCCGTTTTTTGCGTGTTTACTCCTGTAAACGGCAAGCCTGGAAACGGGTGCGGCCTTCACCCCAAAAAAAACTCCTGCCCACGGCTCTCTCCAGCCGTAATAGAGGTAAGGGAGCCTTCACCTGACTCCCGTTGCCCCTGGAGAAGCCTGTATGCGCAGCGTAGGAAAGAGCTTACATCTTGCGCTTGTCTTAGCGCTATTCCTCCCGGTGGCCTCAAAATCCCACGAAATCATCAAGAACCTGGACGGGCACGCCGAGTTAGCTCAAGCCCTCGTCACGATCCCGATCGACCACGTCAGCCGCCATGTGATCGTCAATCTTCGCGTGAACGGCTTTGGCCCCTTCCCTTTTGTTCTCGACACGGGAGCCAGCGGGCACGGATCCATCGATCCCAAGGTCGCCAAGCGTCTCTCCCTCATCCCCGTGGATGAAGTTTCCGTCGATGACGGCAGCGGGATCAACACCAGCAAGGCCAACCGGGTCAAGGTAGAAGAGCTCATTCTCGCCGGAGTTACATTTCGAGATGTGACCCTTGTCGTGGGTGAGTTCAGCAGCAACGCTGATCATGCCGAGGCGGTCCACGCGGAGGCCCCTTGTGGCATCCTCGGGCTCGAACTCTTTCGTGATCTCATGCTGACCATCGATTATCCCGGAAACCACATCGAACTCAGTCGAGACGAGCTTGGCCCAACGGGCCCTCACGTTCTTTCCTTCAAGAGCCCGGATGGACTCGCCTACGTGAATCTTGAGGTGGAAAACGAAACACTGAGCGCTTGCATCGATACAGGATCTCAGGCCGACTGTGTCTTCCCCATGACCTTCATCGATCGGCTGTCACCTGTCTTTGAACCGGTCATTGCTTCCAAAGGACGCACGACCAACAACCGATACGACATCCTATCCACCGTGCTCGAACACCCGCTCCGACTCGCGGGACATGAGCTTCCAAGACCCAGCGCTGATTTCGTTGATTTCTATCCCCAGGGAATCCTCGGGTACGGAGTGCTGAGCGAGTTCCGGATCACTTTCGATCAGATCAATCGCCGGGTCCAGTTCGAGCGCAATGACGACTTCTCTCACGCCGGAACCCAGGATCGACTCGGCATTCGAGCACGACCCTGGTACGGCCTCCCCAAGGTCATCCAGGTAAGAAAAGGAAGCCCCGCCGCAAGATCCGGTCTTCGGGTAGGCGACGTTCTCCTTCAGGTCGGCGAGGCCAGAATCACCGATCTTCTTTCGGATGGAGCCGTCGATAACGCTCTTGCTTCCGACCAGATGGTGGACATGGTCATTCGCCGCGGCGGAAGAAGGATCACCCTCAAGCTCCAGAAGTAGATCCGATCTCGCCGGCTCGTTCGGTATGCTGGGGCTCATGTTAGGAGCAAACATGTTGCGAAGGAGCAACGCAGACATCGGCGCCAATGGCCCGACAACTTATGTGCAGAACTTTTGACTCACCCCACTATCATTCGAACCGTCGCCGACCGATCCCGGAGCGAGATCGAAAAGGTAAAAGGATCTCGCTTCATTGCCACCATCCTTCCCACCACGTCCGCCGATTCAACCAGTCCACTCCAAAAAGAACTCAGGAAAGAGTTCCCCAAGGCCAATCACCATTGCTATGCCTACCGGATCGGGACCCGAGGAGAGGAATTCAAATCCAGCGACGACGGAGAACCTGGCGGTTCGGCGGGAAGGCCCATCCTGAGCCAGATCGACAGCCGGGAACTCACCAACCTTCTT
>JAJDCM010000399.1 GCA_029260825.1 Planctomycetota bacterium
CGGTGGCTGGCTGGCTTTCTTGCATGAGAACGACCTCCTTCATTCCTGACGATGACCGAGCTCCCCGACCGCGGAACGCTCCCAAACACCAAGATAAACACAAGGTGGCCTTTTGCTTTCCAGATTTCTGTGTCTTTGGCACCCTCAGATCCAGGAAACTCAGGGGGAGGCAGGCGCCAAACAGACTCAGGGTTTTCACCGATCCTGGCCGAAGATGCCCCGGAGCTGAGCATGACCCAACGGCACCGTAAGAATCCGGTCGGAAGCCCTCCCTAACGTTCTAACGTTTTCCCCTCCCCGTTCCGAGAAGAGATGCAGGGTGTCAGGCTTCGACTCGAACCATCCTGGATATGTGAATGAATCTGTTACGAAACGTCTCGATCAAGAACAAGATCTACGTCATCGTTCTCTTGACGACGATTGCGGCACTTCTCGTGACCTGCGGCATCATCTGCCTGGTGGATCAAACGCTTGTCCGCGACGAGATGAAGGTGGATCTCAGCATTTTGGCCCGGACCATCGGAGCCAACTGCACTACCTCTCTTTCCTTTGAAGATCCGGAATTGGGTGCCGAGGTACTGAAAACACTGCAAG
The DNA here is from genome assembly GCA_029260825.1 of Planctomycetota bacterium. Classification (GTDB taxonomy): domain Bacteria; phylum Planctomycetota; class JACOTG01; order JACOTG01; family JAJDCM01; genus JAJDCM01. The sequence continues at coordinate 595 of JAJDCM010000399.1, forward strand.
CCCACCCGTCCATTCTCCAGTCAGGCCTCTATGATCAGAGGGGCAACCGGGTTGCTGAATATCGGAGCCCCCACGCTGACTCGCCCCTCCCGCAAAGCGTTCCTGGTGCCGAGATGCTGAAGCTTCGGGAGAATGTCATGTGGGTCATGAGCCCGATCATCTTTGACAAAAAGGCGATCGGCACCATCGTCATCGAGTCGAATCTATCGCCGGTTCATCAGAGGCTCAAACGCAATCTGAAACTTTCGGCCGTCTGCCTTCTCTTTGCACTACTCGTGGCCTTTCTCCTGTGTGCGTGGTTGAAAGGCGCGGTGACTCGGCCTGTGGAACACCTGGTTGATACGGCTCGCGACATTTCATCACGAGGCGACTACTCGATTCGAGCCACTCCTTTCGGGGAAGATGAATTGGGCCTCCTGGTCACAAGTTTCAACAAGATGCTCAGTCAGATCGAGTCGAAAGATGCTGAGCTGAAACGTCACCGAGATACTCTCGAGCAAAAAGTGGAAGCGCGCACCTCGGAACTTCAACTGACCAACGATCAGCTTCTTGCCTCAAAAGAGCAGGCGGAGGAAGCAGCTCGAGCCAAGTCTCAGTTCCTCGCCAACATGAGCCACGAGATCCGAACGCCCATGAATGCGATCCTCGGGATGTCCGAACTCGCCCTCGATACCTCGCTAACATCCGAGCAGAGAGACTACGTGGAGACGGTTCAGGATTCCGCCGAGGCCCTGCTGACCATCATCAATGACATCCTTGATTTCTCAAAGATCGAGGCTGGCCGGGTGGATCTCTTCGAGACCGAGTTTCACCTCAGAGATTTTGTGAACACCGCCGTCAAGAGTCTCGCCATCAAGGCACACGAGAAAGGCCTTGAACTCCTTACCGAAATCGCCGCCGAGGTTCCCGACAATCTCATCGGAGACTCGGACCGATTGCGTCAGATTCTTCTCAATTTGATGGGCAATGCCATCAAATTCACCAGTCAAGGTGAGGTCGGCGTCTATGTATCTCTGGCCGATCAAACAGAACCGAATGCTGACCAAAAAACAACCATGGTCCAGTTCCAGGTAGTCGATACGGGCATCGGGATTCCCAAGAATCGTCAGGGTTCCGTCTTTGACAACTTCGAGCAAGCCGATGGCTCCATGACTCGAAGGTTCGGAGGGACAGGGCTGGGACTCACCATCTCTTCCCAGCTGGTCGAAATCATGGGCGGAAAAATATGGCTTGAGAGCGAACCGAACAAGGGGAGTACCTTCTCGTTTACCGTTGCTCTCGAGCTCTCCCCGAATGCAGGACCGGCACTGAAACCCACGAATCCGGCTGTCGTTGAAGACTTGCCCGTTCTCATCATTGACGACAACAAGACGAACCGACGTATCCTCACCACCATGCTCGCCAACTGGCACATGAAACCCCAGGCATTTCCTTCCGGGGCGGACGGATTGACGAGCCTCGTCGAGGCCACGAGCAAAGAAGATCCGTTTCCCCTGCTGATTCTTGACTGTCAAATGCCCGAAATGGACGGCTATACGGTAGCCAAGAAGATCAAAGACAACCCGAACATCCGTCAGCCAAAAATCTTGATGTTGACGTCGCTGGATCAAAAACCCCAGGAGATGAGCCTGGAAGAACTCGGTATCTCCGGCTACCTCACAAAACCGGTTCGCCAGTCGGATCTACTCGATGGAATTCTCAACGTCCTCGAGGACCAACCCGATGCTCATCTCCCACAAGAACCAGTGAACCCAAAAAGGGATCCTGAACTACAAGGTCTCAACATTCTTGTGGTTGAAGATACTCCGATCAACCAGAAGCTGATCCTGCGGCTTCTCGAGAAGCAGGGTCATGACGTAACCCTGGCTGGTGACGGACAAGAGGCCCTGGACAGGCTATCGGAAAAGCAGCAGAGAGAATTCGACCTGGTCTTGATGGATGTTCAAATGCCCGTGCTCGACGGGTTCGGGGCAACCAAGCTCATCCGAGAAGGTGAGGGCCAGTCCGACTCACGACTTCCCATTATTGGCTTGACTGCGCACGCCATGAAAGGAGATCGAGAACGGTGCCTCGAGGCCGGGATGGATGAGTACGTCACCAAGCCCATTCGCTCTCAAGACCTGTTCAGCGCCATGAGGCAGGTGCTCAAACGGCGGAGCGAACGGAGCGTTTCGGTGAAACCTCGGCTCGAGGATCCTGCTCCTCCTCCATCACCAGGAATCAACATCGATTTTGACGCGATCCGACGCTACACCGAAGGGGACGAGAACATCATTCGGGAGGCGAGCCTTGTCTTCATCGAGGAAACCCCCCGGCTCGTCGAGGAGCTCCGGGATCGTCTCGCCAGAAACGACACCGAGGAGGTCGGACGGGTTGCTCATTCCCTGAAGGGCCTTGCTGCCTCGATGGCTGCCGTCAACACCGAGAGGATTGCCGCTCGCCTGGAGGAGGCAGCCCGGGTCCACCCCCTGGAACAGGGAAATGAGCTCTTTGCCCTTCTTTTATCGGCCATCGAGGGGGCCCGAGACACCCTCCAGGCCTATATCGATCATGGCTCGGAAACCGGCGCGGATGAGAACCCGGTTCTGCAGTAGAGCTCGTTTAACCTGACCAGAAACGGCCCAACTCAGAATGAATCAAGAAATTTGTGAATCTGGACACTAGACTGTCGTCATGGACATCCACATGGTCGCTCTCGCCAACCTGGTCGCTCTTGCCCAGGTAGATGGCAAGGTCTCCGTCGATGAAATCGCTCTCATCGAACGCTACCGGGTCGCTTTGCGACTCCCCGAGAATGCTCTCGATCAGGTGTTGGATGAGTCCCTGCGCGCTCCTCTCAGCTCCACCCAGATCGAGGGGAGCCGAGAAGAGCGATTGTCGGTCATGAAAATGATGATCCGGGTTGCTTTCGCTGACGGCAGTTTCTGTCCCCGGGAACGTCGGCGGCTCGAGAGAGTCTCGATAAGCCTCGGTATCGAGCCCCTCACCTATGCAGATCTTCTGGTTGAGGTGGAAAGCACTCTCGCCCAGAAGAAATCCACACGGCGAGGTCTTTCGATCATCGGCAGCCTGGCGGTTTTCTCCCTCCTCGCCGCCGGGTTCCTATCCATCTGGAATCCGTTCGCCCCCCTGCTTGATCCAAGAACCCTTCTTGCGGTCGATCCCGAGTTTGTGCTTCAGGCAACCGATGACATATCGAGCTTCAAGCACATCGAAAAGAAATACTCTCCATCCATCCTCCTCATCGTTGTCTGGTATGACCTGGTCAAAGGCGAGGAGAGAGTCGGAAAGAGTGGTGCCGGAAGCGGATTTTTCGTCAGTTCCACCGGGCACATCGCCACATCAAAGCATCTTGTCCAGCCCTGGAAGTTCAAGCCGGAAGTGGTCCATATGATTCAATGCGAAGGGTATCGCGTGGATACAGACTCGCTTCGAATCGCAGCATGGCCAGGAGAAACCGATCTTCGGGCGCCAAGTGGAAAGCTCAACCTCCGGACCGCCTACTCGACTCACTCCACGGGCCTGGGTCGTCTTCAGCTCTATTCACTCGCCAAGGATTTGACCGAGATGCGAAGGGAATCCCTTCCGGACGGACGTCGGTTCGAAGGGGAGTTTCATCAGCGCAATAACGATGACCTCGCCATCCTCAAAGCCGAGGTGAAACGCCCGGTCCTTCCGTTTCGAATCTACACCCTGGAGGATCACGGCCTCGAGAAGCTCGATGCCATCATGGTCATGGGTTATCCAGCAGGTCTCAAAATACTCGAATCGGACATCGCCATGCCTTCGCCCAGTACCGGCACCATCCGGAAAGTTGAAGAGACCATCTTCCTCACCAACTCCATCCTGGCGGGCAACAGCGGTAGCCCTGCTGTAACCTCGAGGGGATCAGCGGTGGGTGTCGTGACTCGATACGTCGCAGACCCGACTCTCAGCTGCTGCATCCGCTCTCATCATCTCCTGGAGCTTCTTCCCACAGCGTCCCAGCTACTGGCCGAAGCAGGAGAACTCGAAGAAAACGGTTATCCGGGTGCGGCTCTTGACCATTTCGCTCTGGCGCTATGCCGGTCGCCCTCGGAGTCGCAAGAGAAGCGAATCCAGAAATCATGCTATCGGATCTTTACCAGACGAAACCAACTTCTTCGGGAGCAGGAATCCTTCCAGACCCAGAACAACCCATCCGCCGCACGCAAGATCGAACAACAGCTGGAAGATCAATACGGGTGTAACTGGATCTTGCCCAGAACGGCCCAGGAGGGGCCGCTCCTGGGCGAATAATGTGGGCGAATAATGGGGTGGAATGATGTGAGGGAATGGAAACCTATTCCATCCGCTGATAACGATTGTGACCGTCGCGCCTGATCCCCTCCACCACTTTGTAGGCCTTTTCCGCCTCCGCGTACTTCTCCTGGAGAACAAACTTCTCTACATCAAGAAGCGCTTGGGCAAGTTTGATCATCTCAAGGCGATACCCGAGGAGGAACTCCGCCTTTTCCTTGTCGGAAAGCCCGTCGGTGTGAGGGGCCTTGAGCTTGGCGGCAAGCGTGCTCTCTTGCATGGTGACCACTGCAGCCAGGGTCGCCTCCCTCCGAGCCGGCTTCTTCGCCTGCCGGAGCCTCCGAAAATCCTTCTGCAAGTCTTCCATGTCATCAAGCAAGACCCGTTCGGGTGCATCTTGAGCCTGGAGGGTTCCGTTCGATCCCACCCAGACGGCGCCGACAAGTCCCATCACCGGGAGAAGAAGAAGGAGAATGACCCGATTCCTGAGAACCGACCTTTCTGAAGTGAATTGAGTGTTCACGATTTGAAATCCTTTCTGTCAAGCCGTAGCCGATGACTGGCTCCATTGCCGCCAGGGCTAAGGAATAAGATGGTCTGGACCGTATACGAGGACACCACCAAAATGGCCCCCCACACACACGGAAACTGCGTTGAGCCAGAGACAATAGCGAAACTTCGCCCGCGTCAGTGAACTCCCCTCCCGCCGGAATGCCTCGCCCAAGTACGCGCTCAGGAGGGCAAGAGCGATATTCCCCACCCCGATCCATTTGTGAAGGGTAAGGGGAAGACCGCTATACCCTTCGAATTCCCCGGCAAACCACCCCAACACCCCGGCAATCGGGGTCATGACCGCGGCGAACAGGACACAAAACCGAAGGCCTTGATCCAGCAGCTCCCGCCGGGAGAACAGCCACAACAGCTCCGCGATGGCGGCGGCCAGAATGAGGGCAACTGGAAAGTGAACGACAAGCGGATGGAACTTCCCGAGGTAAACCAGGATGGCTGGCGGAGGATCGCTTGGAGGCGGTACGGTGATGGGTCCTGAAGTCGCTCCATCATCCCCGGAGAGCGTGTCCCCGACCGGAGGATCGGAATCGGTCGTCACGGCGGTCGTCGATACCGGCTCGGCGCCCTTCTCGATCCAACGGCGAACAAGCTGAATCTCGTCACCGGTCATCTGGCCGCCTTTGGCGGCCGGTGGCGGCATTCGAAACTCCGGGTCTTCGTCCACAAGAAGAAGATAAAGTTCGGATTGATCCGGGTCCTTGGGCGTGACCAGGAGAGGATTCTCGGAAAGTTGCTTCAGATCCAAAACGTATCCGAAACGTCCCTTGGGTTTGGGAAGATGGTCACCGTGACACTCGGCACATTTCGCCTCGAAGACCTTGATGACCTCTTGTGCAAGATCGCTGGCGAAAGCCGAGGAAACCGATCCAAAAAGGAAAATCCCCAGGATCAAAAGACCAGATCGTTTGTTTGCTAGCAAAACAGCTTCTCCACCTACGAGGAACCCGGGTTCATTCATTGTACAAGGGTTCCTTGAGAGAGGTTTGTCACGGCTCGGTAAAAGCTTCAGGACGTTTCAACCGAAAGAAGACGTTCGAGATAGGCTTTCACTCCGTCCTCCAGGGACGAGAATCCTCCGGTAAATCCTTCGGCGACCAGACGGTCCATTCGAGCTTCGGTGAAGTATTGATAGTGCTCTCGAAGAGAAATCGGCGTATCAATAAATTCGATGTCCTCGGGCCGGGACAGAGTCTTGAAAACTGCCCGGACCAGATCAAGAAACGTTCGGGCCTTTCCCGTTCCCAGATTGTAGATCCCGCGCGAAATCGGCTTCTCCAGGGCAAAACGCAGGGCGCGGACGACATCCGTAACGGCAATGAAGTCCCTTTTCTGCTCTCCGTCAAGGAAATCCGGATGGTGGCTGCGAAAAAGGCGGACGCCTCCACTTTCCTTGATTTGATCGCATGCTTGAAGCACAACGCTCGACATTTTCCCCTTATGTCTTTCCCCGAACCCGTAGACATTGAAGAACTTGAATCCAGACCAGCTGCTCGGATGATGACCGTTCTCTTCTTGTTTCAGGACGTAGCGATCGAATCTCTGCTTTGAATCGCCGTATGGATTCAAGGGTTGGAGCTGATCGATCTTGGATTCGTCATCGTCGTAGCCGGATTCACCTGCACCATAGGTCGAGGCGCTGCTCGCGTACACAAGAGGTATTTGCTCCCGGGTCGCATAGTCCCAGAGGTCTTTTGAATACTCCACATTAACCCGCTGAAAGAATACTTCGTCCAGGACCGTCGTATCGGTGCAAGCGCCCAGATGGACGATCGCCCCGGGGCGATTGGCCGGGTTCTCAAGCCAAGAAAAGAGCTCCTCCCTGTCCACGACGGTTCCAAAGTCGATACCTCGATGCTCCTCCCGCTCGGTGAAGTAGCTCGGATGATCCACGGAGACGATGGGAGTGGAGTCGTGTTCGAACGACTCCACAAGTCGAGCGCCAATGAAGCCGGCGGCTCCCGTAATTAGAAGGGGCGATGCAGACATGAGCTCCTTTTCCTCATTCACAACGAGGCGACTCCAAGGGTCGCAAGGAGCTGATTCTACGTTCTCGGGGGAACTTCCACCAGTGCTGCCTGATCCTTGTGCATTCTTGTGGCGTGAATCCCCACGACAGGGTCTTTTTGCCACCCTGACCCTCAGCGAACCGGCACCACGAGGATCGATGCCGGATCGTGACCGGGTGAAATCTCGAAGGTTTTTGAAAAAACGAGGCCACTATCCATGGTCAGGTCCATCTCATAGCGTCCTGGGAGAAGGGACAACCCGTCCATGATCTTCTGCAGCTTGAGGTTCGTCTTCAGTTTGAGCAACGGGGCCCGGTTCTCATCGCGGAGGACAAACTGGATGAATTCCCAGGACGCCGGGGGTTTTTCGGGTTCGAAGCGCCACACCCATCGCTCCCCTCTTTGAAAGGGAACGGAAAGAAGGGTCTCTTCGTCCGGGAGCACTTCAAAGGGAACAGCCATCGAGCCCACCCTGGCGTGAGGAAACCCAAGGACGCAGAAAAAATACCTGCCCGGGAGCAGACCCGTTGCCACATAGTCGGCTCCCGAAAGCTGGATCGGAAGGTATTTCTCCATCCAAGCATCCATGAGCACCACGTCCGGATCCCCTGGAAATTCTTCTTCCCGGGTCACCTTCACCCGGACCGATCCCGTCGGCTGAAGCAAGATGCTCCCAAGATCGATCTCTTCACCGGCCACAAGCTCGATCTCCCTCAGCACCGCTTCTTTGGTTTGGCTTCCTGAGTCAGCCAGAACTTGAATGGCCAGAAGGTAGGAGCCTGGAGCAACCGGACCGAGGGCGAATCGGCCCGAATCCAGAAGATAGACCCGATCACTGGGCACATCGACAGACCGGGGAATCAGCTCGACTCTGGCCTCGGGTACCGGAGTTCCATCGGCAAGCAGGAGCTGACCCCGAACACCTGCGGTTGGCATCAATTTTTCTGAGACCTCGATCAGGAGCTCACCTTGATCCGGGCGAACTCCAGTCGTTCGTACACACGGGTATTTTCCGGTCTGTTCCGGCCCAAAGACATCCACCCGATGGAGAACATCCAGTCGGTTCGAAAGGAGGAACTTTCCCTCCCGATCCGTCAAACACTCAACTTCTTGCAGGGCTCGAACCTGTTCCGCCAGCCGTTCCTGGGTCATGTTGGGGGTCGCATCAAGGTCTGCAATCCGCTCCTTGACGGTGGGATCCACACTCGCATAGGGTCCCCACGCAACGACTCTCCACCCCCGAAGCGGTTCTCCCTTCTCGCTCCGAAGCGTACCCTGAATCGTTGCCCCCCGGTCGAGAACCGGATTCCACTCATACTCCACTCCCGAACCAGCCCGAAGCTCGGCAAAGGTACGTCCTGCGTTGTCTCCGGTGGTGACCTCGACCCGGAATTCACCGGGGGCGATGCCCGTGACGCGATAAGACCCATCACTCCCGGACTCCACGATCGTCGGCAAAAGAAACGCTCCCACCGCACCATCGCGCACGAGAACCTTGGCCCCCCCGACGAATCCTCCATCTTCTCCCGTGACCCTGCCGTACAGACTTACCGGTAGGTCAAGATGAATTTCAAGATCATCAAGTGGGTCCCGCTCAAGAGTAATCTTCACAATTCTTGGCGCAAATCCCGGGGCACGTACGTGGAGCTCTCCCGCTCCCAGGAATAAATTCGTGAGAAGAAACGTACCGTTCTCGTCCGTTTGAAAGCGGTACGGAGGAGTGATCATCTCGTAACCCCCGTCTTCAGTGGAGCCGGCCTTGACCTTTCTTGGGTCTTCCAGAATGAGTTCGGTCTTGATCCGGGAAGGATCCGGGCCAATCACTCGACCCCGAAGGACTCCCCCCCCGGTAGGAAGAGTGAGCGCAATGTCCCGGGTACCGACCGCATTCAATCCGACGAGATAGATCATTCTCGACGGTGCGTGGCCGTCTTTTCTGGCGCCAATGAAACGAGATTTGGAAAAACAACGAAAGAAAAACTCTCCTCGAGGCCCGGATTGACCCAGGATGACTCCGGAGTCGGAAAATCGAGAGGAGGTAGCAAGAAGGATGTCCGCCCCCTCGACCCCCCTCCCCACTTCATCCACAACTCGAACCTTGATGTCGATTCCGTCAGGAAGCTCGACCTCCAGCCGGCTCTCTTTTCCCGGGACGATCCTCACATTTGACCCACCTCGCATACGATCCAGGATCAGGGTCTTCTCCCCCGGCGAAACCCGGGGAACGAAGAAGATACCGTCCTGCCCCGTCGTAAGGTTCATCGCCTGCCCACAAGGAGTCACGAGTTGCTCCTTCACGAGATCAAATGAAACGAGGCGCGCCTTGATGCCGGCTGCCCGAGCGCCTCCTGGCCATTTCACCAGAACTCGGAGCGAACCGAACCGGGAGGGTGACTCGTTCACCGCGCGTTCTTGGGGTGAATCTGTTGGGCCGTCCGGAAGCTCTGGCGAACCTCCAGATCCTGGCCTGGTCGTTGAATCCGAGTTTCCGATCCCGCTATCATCCTTCGAGACAACATTCCCATCCAATGAAGATGGACCGGTCTCCGAGTTTCGAAAACCAAACCACCAGACCCCGGTCAAGAGAAGAGTGGCGACCCCCAGGAACGAAAGAAAAAAGAGGCCCCTTGAGGTTCCCGGAGGACCTGGGGACAAAGATTCAAGGTCGACTCCCGGAGGAAGTCCGAGGATGGGAATGAGGCCCCCAAGCCAGACATCCCTCTTCCCGTGGTGGGACCGATCAAGCTCGCCCCGAAGCATCTGGAGAGCCCGGCTCAGACGAGTTCGGACGGTCGCGACGGGGAGCTCTTCCTGATGGGCGATATCCTGGGTCGAATGACCTTCGTAAAACCTCTGGATCACAGTCGTGCGATACGGCTCTCTCAGGCTGAAGACGGCTTCGACCACCTTCCGCATGAGATCCCGTGGGTTGTTCAAGGCAGCAAGCAGTGTTTCCTGGGTAATATCCTCGACCTGGTCCTCGTCCGAAACAAGCGACCGAGCGAGCTTCCGCACGAACTGGGAATGGGCAACAAGAGTGTCCGGGTCGATCATGGTGTCTCACCAGGTATCGAATCGTTTTCCGTCTCAGGACCCCGCTCCACGGGATGCATCTCCTGAGTCGCCAGGGGGCCGGATACGATTCCATCTTTCTGAACTTTCTTTGAGAACGCTCAGTTTTTTGACATCTTCTGGGCCGTTGCTGCCTGAACGCGAGTGAGGCTTTCCGACAGGCGGGAAACCATGGCTCCATGACGCAGAAGCTCTCGGGCCAGTCCCGCTCGGTTCCCCTTCTCTACCTGGTAGCGGAGGGCAGGAAGCATCCAGGCTGAATAGCCGGAGTCTGGATCGCTGGAAGCAAAGAAGGAACGATACCAGGGTCGCTCTGGAAGCCCTTCGTCCAGACAGAAAGCTCGGGGGAGTTTCATCAAAGCGTCGTTCATCAGTGCGGTGGATTCAGCATCAAGCTGATCAAGCTGCAGTGCCTGCAACCCCGACTCCAGAAATTTCTGGCTCGCCTCCTGCAAAGCCACGATGGCGTCGCTGAAGACCCCGGCCTCTTTCTCGGGCCAGGCGAGTCCGACCCCATCAGCCCGATTCTGAAGGGCCGAAAGATGAGTGGAAAGGTCGCGCGGAACCTGAGTCGGGTCAAAGGGAAGGAGAGTTGCGTTCGAAAGCCGCGAGCCCGCGACCGCCACCAGACGGCTCACCATGACTGCCGGCTCATAATCATCGCCCACGATTTTCCGATACCACGCCAGGTTCTCGTAGTTTGAATGATAGGAAACCCCCGCACTTCCTCCAGCCCCCATCGATGCCGACGGGATTCCCAGATGGCAGTAGAAACCAACGTGGTCGGATCCTCCTCCCAGGTTCCCGAATCTTGGTGTGGATTGACCCCGAAGCCAAGGTTCTTGAACCATGACACCAAGCTTGCCCGCCTGGGGGACAACCCCCGTCGTATCGGCAATCACCGACTTGAGAAGCGGTGACGAGCTCGAGCCAAAGTTCGTACCCATGGCTGCCATGTCGAGGTTGAGGTAACAGAGAGCATTCGCTACGAGATCATCTCGATTTGCCTCGCAATATTCGGTCGACCCGATGATGCCCTGCTCCTCCGCTGCCCAGTTGGCAAAAACGATCGAACGCTCGAAAACATGACCCTGTTTCCTCGCGGCCATCAAGAGTCTAGCCGCTTCATAGAGAACAATCGTTCCTGCATTCGGGTCTCCTGCCCCGAAAGTCCATGCGTCAAAATGGCAACCGATGATGACCTTCTGGTCCGGGTATTTCGAACCACGCATGGTGGCGAGAACATTGGCTGTCCTGCGAATTTTCCGCTCTTGAACGACTTTGAGTCGAACACGAAGCTCCGGGCCTCCGGTCAAATGGTAGGTGAAGGGAAGAGCGCCATGCCAGTCCCTGGGTGCGAGCTTTCCTCGCATCCTCGATATGATCTCGCCGGCCGCTCGATAACCGATGGGCTGAACTGGAATCGTCGGCAGCCCGGTGGAGTCGGGGTCAAGGCGCTTTGCATTTTCGGTGGAGGGTTCAAAGGGAGTGAGTGGATCGCCCTGGTACGGGAGAGTCTTGATGGAGCCACGCTGAATATAGGTGTCGTTCGCATATCCCCCTTCCGGATAGGTGAGGCCAGCTCGGTAGCCGCTGCCCTTGGGGTCGGTGTAAATGATCAGACCAGCGGCTCCTGCCTCCTCGGCGAACTTTGCCTTGTATCCCCGGTAGTTGCCCCCGTAGCGAGCAATCACGATGCGACCTTTGACCGAGATTCCAAGACTGGCAAGCCGGGAGAAGTCTTCTTTGGTTCCTCTGTTGGCATAGACGACCTCGGCGGTGACGTCCCCGTTTCCGCTGTAAGCGTTCCACCCGAAAGTCAGATCTGGATGACGACTGTAGGGATCCCCCTTGACCGCTGCCTCCTGAAGGACCAGTTCGACCGGAGGATCTCCCGGATGTGGGCCGGATTCCCCCGGGCCCCGGACAATCGAAAGGTGAGCCTCCACCGGAAGAGGTAGATAGAGATGGAGCTCTTGAAGCTCTGGCTCCAGACCCATTTCCTCAAAAGAGGATGCCAGCTCCTTGATGATCCGATGGTCGCCCGGAGTTCCCGCCACGTGTGGCTCGTCGCAGAAAAGATCGTGATCCTCCCGGATCTTCTCGCTGGAAGAGGCCCGGAGAAGATCGGCCTCCAGTTTGACTTGCTTTTGCCGAAGAGAGGCATTCCACCATCGATGCCCTTCATGGCCCTGTGCTTGACCGTGCACTCCGCAAGAAGCCGCAAGCAGAAAGACACAGAAGCACCATTTCATTCCCGGGAACCGTCGAATCATTGCCTTCTCCGTCCTTGATATCCGGAACGACTCCCTCCATTCATCAGGAGGCGAATCGAATCAGTCCTTTTCACCCAGCACACCAACCGTGAAATACGTTTCAAGATCCGGTGAATGATAAACCCGATGCATCGCTTTTACGAAGTCCTCTTCCGTTGCCTTGAAGATGTTCTCCACATATTTTTGAGGATTGCGATCCACCAGCGGGAACCAGGTACTTTGAATCTGAATCATGATTCTGTGCCCGCGCTTGAACGTGTGAAGAACATCTTGAAGCTCGAGTGGAACCAGGGTCGGTTCATGGGGAGTAAAGGGCCTTGGCACTTCGTAGCTTTCCCGATAGCGCCCTCGGATCACCTCGCTTCTCACCATCATCTGATAATTTCCCATCTGCACTCCCGTAGGATTTGGAGATGGGTTGGAGGCGTCACCGGGAAGAACGTCAATCAACTTCACCACCCAATCAGCCGCCGATTGCGAGGTAGAAACCATCAAGTGAGATTGAATCGGGCCGGCAATCGTCAGGTCCTCGGTGAGCGGCTCGGTCCTGAACGTCAACACATCGGGGCGCCTCGAGGCAAACCTTTGATCTCCGGTCATGTACTCCCGCTTCATCCCGATACTGATCCCGCCATGGTCTGGAACCGGGTGATCCGGATCGCTCAGGAACTCATCAAAAGGAGCGTCTTCCTCTGACGGAGGGATCCAGCTCAATGCACTGCCCGCCCGGCAATAGAGTCGTTTCGTCGCTGCCGAAGACGGCGGCCAATCATCGAACGATCGCCACCGATTCGCGCCGGTCTCAAAGACGTTGGCTTCGGCAAGTAACAGTTCTCCTTTGTCTTTCAGAAAGTGATTGAAGAAGGGAATCTCCATGTTGTCTCGATAATGAAGGGAAGTGCGGCCCCCAAAATCCGCGTCCCCCAGGGAGTCACCGTCCCCCCTTGACCATCCACCGTGACGCCAGGGGCCCATGACCAGGATATTGAAGGCCCTGGGATTCATCGCCTCCACGCTCCGGTAGATCTTCAAAGGACCATAGAGATCCTCTGCGTCATACCAGCCACCAACGGTCATGACCGCCGGCGCGACCTTTTTCAGGTGGGGAAGGATGTTCCTGGCCTGCCAGAACTCATCGTAATCGGGATGTTCCACCACCCGGTTCCAGAAGGGAACACTTCCTTCAAGGTGGATCTTGTCCGCATTCGCAAGCGGACCCAGATCAAGAAAGAACTGGTATCCATCCGATGTCCCGTGTCGGAACCGGGGATTCCGATCGGTGCCCGGTCCCTTGCGAGGAATTCCAAAACTCGAAAGGAAGTTAAAGGCGTGGGGAAGGAAGAATGCCCCATGATGGTGAAAGTCATCAAAATACCAGTCAGCGATCGGTGCCTGGGGGCTCACCGCGAGGAGAGCTGGATGGGCTTCGATCATTCCTGCAGCGGCGTAGAAGCCCGGATAGGAAATCCCCCACATTCCCACGCGTCCGTTGTGATTCTCCACCTTGGCAAGCAACCACTCGATCGTGTCATAGGTATCGGAACTTTCATCGACATCTTGCTCCGAGACCTTGGCGGAGACATGGGGAGTCATGTTGATGAACTCCCCTTCGGACATGTACGTCCCCCGAACATCTTGATACACGAAGATATAACCCTCGGCGGGAAACTTTGAGCTCGGGCCGAGGCTGCCCCTGTACTGATCCGCACCGTAGGGAGAACAGCTGTAGGGAGTGCGCAACATCAGCATCGGGTAGGTTCGGGATGAGTCGAGAGGCACGTAGACGGCCGTGAAGAGTCGCTTCCCATCCCGCATCGGGACCTTGTACTCGAACTTGTTGTAGTGCTCCTTGATGTACTGGGCAGGATCATCTTTTGCTCCCGCCGGCGAACCCGACAGAATCCAGCAAAAGACTCCCAGCAATACCAATCGACCCGGATGGATCCGATAAAAGTTCATAGCGGCTCTCTCCTCGCTTGACAGTCCGTCAGTCTCGTTTGTGAATCCATTCCCACTGCACGGAGTGCTCGTGGCCCGGGGGCCTCTCTTACCCGAGAATGTCTCCAGAAGAATGCGAAAGAGACGAGCCCGGTGGCAAAGTTTGTTGCAATCACCTTCGATTCTCTTTTCTCTCGGGGTTTGGTAGGTTTCTTCTCGGGGCCTTCTCCAATACACCAGCAGACTCGCCCCTTTTTGGCAAGGAGCAAATGTCAGGAAATCCTCGCATCGATTCCGTTCGATCCGTCATCCTCTCCATCGGCATTCGATGGCTCGGATTTGCCGTGATGACCCTGCTTGCGGTCATCAACGAGAGCCAGCCAGGAACCCGAATTGCTGACCCGGTTCTTTCAGCTCTCCCCTGGAGTCAGAGCATCGAACGAATCAACTACTGGCTATGGATCCTTGCATGGATTCCTCCCAGTCTGATTCTTCTTCGTCTCGATCAGCAACGCTTTATCCGCCTCATGCTCGCAGGGGCAGTCCTCTCGGTCCTCCGAGGAGTTTCCATTCTCGCCACCGGTCTTGGACCTGTCCGAGGCGAAGACGTCAACCTTTCCCACGACTGGACCTGGGGACTCCGGTTCGAGGTCACAAGGCAGATCCTGAACCCGATTTCCGTGTTAGCGGAAAATTCAGCCAATATCTGGCTCACAAAAGATCTCTTTTTCTCGGGTCATACCGCCACCACGTTTCTCCTTCTCCTCTATGTGTGGCCGTACCGGAAGCTTCGCCTCTACACATTGCTGGGACATGCTGTCGTGGTGGCAAGTCTGTTCCTGGGACATATTCACTACACGATCGACGTGATCGGCGGGTATGCTGCCGCCGCCGGAGTTTACTGGCTCTTCGAGAAATACTGCGGATTGAACCGAAACGGCCCCTGAACGTTCCTACCCCTGATGACCGAACTCAGCCGACAATCTGAATCTGCCGAACGTGGCGCAGAACGGGTCCTTGTTCAGAATCCAGTGCTCAGGAAGAAGATCCAGGATTCTTGCGATGTCTCTGAAGAAGGGGTGATTGAGCTTCTTGTCGAGGTCTTGCGATTCCTTCAACTCATCGCCGAAACGGAGAAGATCCTGTCTCCTTCTCACCGGGTCGATCTCGCCTGGCACGAATTCATCCTCTGTACCAGAGCTTATGAGGACTTCTGTCAGAAGCAGTTCGGCCGGATGATCCATCACACTCCGGGAGGAGATCCGGAGAAAAACCAGGATCAATTCCATCAAACTCTGGCCCTTTATCGAACTCATTTTGGCCCACCCCCTGCGAATTTTTGGGGCAAGAATCACTCGGTCGAAGCTGCAGACTGCGGACCGTGCGAGGGAAGCGGTTCTCCGAGCGGCTCTGACTAGTGGCAATCGCGGATACCAGCATCGTCTGGAACCATTCGATCAATCAAGGAGGTCCTATGTATCTTCACGGATTACTCTCCATCGACCCGTCTCAGGCCACGAACATCGAAGTCAAACAGCCCACCAAGGCCTTTGGAAAGCTCTGCAAAATTCTGACTCTCGGCCTCTCCAATCAAAGAGAAGAGCGGGAGACCTTCACGGCTCTCTCCATCTTGCAGCTGCTCAATCAGTCCTTTCGAGACCTGGGAATCACCGACATCGTTCAGCTCTCCCTGAACGATGAGACTCTTTATGAAGATACAGAAGGAGTCAAGGACGACATGAAACTTGCTCTCGAGTCGCTGGAGGAACATCACAGACAGGAGTCAAACGGTCCCTTTGAGACCCTCTCGCTCGTTCTTGAACACGAAGCAGATGGGCTCCGGACGATCTTCGAAATCCAGGCAAACCGAGTCCATCGAGTCGGTGAGGATCCGATCCGGATCGAGGTCACCGGATTCTTCCAGGACAAGAGCGCACCGGTCCATTCAAGTGAAGAAGAAATGCGAGAAGCTCTTCGGCCTCACTTCAAAGAGCAAGATATCTACGATGAGTACATCAAGAAAAAGAAAAACGCCTTCGACCTCCTCCTGGAGCAAGTAGAACAGTCTATTCGCAAGCGAATTCCGGTGGATCGGGTCAACCGAGAAGCGACATTCAAAATGCTCCGCCCGAACAAAAAATGGAGCGAGAATGAGGCCGACGGTTTGAATCGGAGGGGTGCTTACGGCTATGCTGGCGCCGACAGCTTCCTTCTCTACTGCTGGCTCTGGTCCGATCTTTGCCATGAAGAAGACGTCTGGGTCAACGACTTCGATCTGGTTGATGAATCCGGTCGCGACGTTCTATCGGTGGGAGCGGAAGGCTTCAACGCGGGAGAAACCACCGCCCTTGCCGTGGGGGAAGATTTCGTAGCCCCCACAGGCGACGTTTCCTACGCTTCGGGAAGACACGACTTTTCGGACCAGATCACGACCCAGGAGACAACTCTTCAGGGCGCCGATTTCTCCGACACCGTGAGCTCCTTTGATTTTGGAGACACTGGGAGTAGCTGTGGCGGGGGTTGCGGAGGAGGTTGCAGCAGCTAACCGCTTGCCCGCATGGTTCAGGATGGCCGGGCCTTCTGAATCCTGAGACGATCGACATGGTGACGGAGAAGCTTGCCGCCGATCTTGTCGCTAAGAGCATGACACATGATGACGAAGCATTCGGTCCCCCGATCCTCCCGAAGCTCGTGAGCTGTAAATTCCGACAGGGCTTCTTGCCGGAGTTCTGTCACATCGTCGAGGAGTCGTTCGAGTTCCGCGACCTCGGATGGAGAGAGATTTCGATCAAGGGAAATCTGTTTCCTTTCGATGGCGAGAAGCGAACGGATGTAGCGATCGAGACGGTGTTCCCGGCTCGTGATCCGATATCTCTTGATCCATCGAAAGAGCAGAAATACCGCGATCAGGATCGAGACGATAAACGACCGCATGCCTTCGGTTGCTTCGACAAAATCGGGATTCAAAATAGGGCGAAGCCCCGGCTCATACTCGTGGATCGCACCCTGATGAACCGGAAAATCCGGGTTCTTGCGGGCAAAGTTTTTTTCGCCGTTAAAGAGCTCTGCCAGCCGACACTGCTTTTGAAATCCTTTGTCCAGGATAATGCGAGTAACACTCGTCACCAGTGACGTTGAAGCATCCTCCGATGTTATCAGAAGAGCTCCCACCGCAACCGTCTCCTGGACCTCATCCGGAATCACATGAGGTGAAACGGAAAATAGTCCTCGCGGGAGCTTGTTCACGGAAAAGAATGGATACTTCCGCTGCAACGCATCCGCATGCCCGATCGTTTTCAGATCTACCTTTTCCATGGAAAGAAGGCGGGAGATGACGGGTGCGGTCTCTCCAATAGCAATGAAGGCCGCATCCAGTTGATCTCTCTGGAATTCCTCGAAGAGTTCCCCGTAGGAATATTCAAGTGGCTCGAAGTCTTCTTGACCCAGACCGTAGTGCCTCAAAACGATCCTGGCGACCGCTGAATCCCCCGAAGTCTTGCTCCCAAGACTGACCCTCTTCCCACGAAGATCAAAAACCGATTCGATCCCCGAATCTCTCCTGACGACAAGCAGCAAATCCTCCGAGTACAGGTTTGCCACGAACCGCACTCGCTTCGAGTCCGGTAGGGGTGGACGCTGATCTTCGGGGAGGTCCATCCAGAGATCTCGGGTTCCCTGCTGATAGAGCCCAAAGGTGGCCATCCCCCGATCAACGAGATCAAGATTTGAAAGGGATCCGGCGGTGCTGACGATCTCCACTTCAATCCCGAGCCGGGCTTCAATCTCCCGTGAAAGGCTCTGACCGAGCTCGAAGTAACGACCACCCTCGGAACCAGTCGCAAATGTGATCCTACCCGGGGGCGAAGTAGCGATCCGGTAGATCTGGTAGAGGATCACCGGAAGCAAGATGAGGAGACAGACCGCAATTCCCCTGAGAAGTCTTCCGTTCATGGTATCCAGCCTCCAGGTGGTTTCCTTCAGTTGCCCCCGATTCGGAGCGGCCATTGGAACCCATCAGTGTCAAGCTCTTGCGGGGTTTGGTCAAGAGTGGGCAAACGATCCTCCTTCAATCGGGCCGTTTCCCGAATCAGTTTGATACGGTACCTGAACACAACTTGCTTCAACGAAGGAAGGAACCGAGAGTGTTCAATGAGCCAACACATCTACCTCGACAATTGCGCAACCACCGCTGTGGACGAGCGAGTCCTTGATGCCATGCTTCCGTTTTTTACCGAACACTACGGAAACCCGGCAAGTACGAATCATCCCTTCGGCCTTTCGGCGAAGGAAGCAGTTGACCTCGCCCGGGGAGAAATCGCAAACACCCTTCATGCTGATCCGGCTGGCGTGCTCTTCACAAGTGGAGCCACCGAAGCAAACAACCTTGCGCTTCGAGGATCAGCTCAACTTGCCCCGACAAACCGGCGGCATGTGGTCACCGTGGCGACCGAGCATCCGTCCGTCCTTGAGACCTGCAAAGATCTTGCTCACCAGCGATTTGACGTCGAGATCCTTCCCGTGGATGGATCGGGCCACATCGATCTGCACCGATTGCAAGAAGTCGTGACCGACAAAACATTTCTCGTTTCGGCGATGATCGCCAACCATGAGATCGGCACTCTCCATCCAATTCAGGAGATCGGGAAGATCGCCCGAGCAAAGGGCGCATTCTTTCACTGCGATGGGTCCCAAGCATACGGCAAGGTTCCGATCGACTTCACCGGGACAGGAATCGATCTGATGTCAATATCCGCTCACAAAATTCACGGGCCAAAAGGCGTTGGCGCTCTGATTCAAAGACGCGAGAACGCGAGAATTGCTCCACTTTCACAGGGAGGCGGGCAGGAGTTCGGGTTCCGCCCCGGAACCCTCAACGTTCCGGGAATTGTCGGCTTTGGAAAAGCGGCGGCCCTGGCCCATGAAGACCTCCCAAAAGAAGCAGCCAAGCTCGCCGAAAGCCGAGATCTCCTCGAGAAGGTGATCAGCAGCAATCTGGGGGACGTGGTCTTTCAAGGAGATCGCGCACCAGGAAAACGTCTCCCTCACCTGACGAGTATGACCCTCAACCGAGTGCATCAAGAAGGACTCATGAAAACCGTTCCCCATCTCATCTTTTCGGCCGGAGCCGCCTGCGAAACCCATGAACAAAAACCGTCTCCCGTCCTGCTTGCCCTGGGGCTCAATCCGCATCAGATCTTTCAAACGGTTCGCCTCGCGGTCAGTCGAATGACCACCCGAGACGAGATCGAGATCGCCGCGGAGGATATCGTCCGAGCGGTGAAAAAGATCCGCCACTGGGGTCTAGACGATCCGGCAGAGAGCTAGTCTGAAGCGACCTCTCTCTCCCATCTCCCATCTCGTACCTTGCTAACCCGGAAAACCGGCGTAAGATGGCCGTCACCGGTGAGACATCCAACCTCAAGAATTTCGTGGCCAGGGATTTGTTTGCTCCTAGGAGTCATTTCTCTCTCCCTGCTTCAACCCTCTTTCCTTTCTGCCCGGGAACAAGGCCCGAAAAGAACCCAGCGTCCCAAGAGCGGTTCTGCCTTGCGAAAACTCGTTCACGAATACATGAACGCAGGTGAAGAAAAGCGCCGATCCATGCGGGACACGGCAGATGCCAGCATGGCCCCTCTCAAGGCGGGGAGCAACCTGAAGCGACTCCGCTCCTCTCTCCTCAAGGAGGCCCGGAAAGTTGGCCCCAAGCTCAACCTCAAGGCCGGCACTCATTTTTTCTATGATCGAGAGAAAGAAAGAGGGAAGTACATCATCAAAGGGAGTCTTGGAAAGTCGAGATCTCTGTTTCTCGGGCTTCACGGAGGCGGTGTGGGGTCGGGAGAAGCCGAAAGTATGGCGGCCTTGATGGGAGGCGGAGGTTGGTTGTGGATCTTCCCCGAGGTTCTCGAAAAAACAGAACTGGGATGGACCACATCGGGAACCGAGGAGTTCATCCTGGAGCTCATCGAAGCCGCAAAGCGGAGCACCAAGGTTGATCCCAACCGCATCTATGTCAGTGGGCACAGCATGGGAGGGTACGGGTCCTGGACTCTTGGGGCTCATCACGCGGACGTCTTTGCCGGGGCCGCTGCCTACGCCGGTGGTCCGTCCCCCATCTACCGACGGGCAGGCTCCAAGGAGATTTCCCAGCTTGTTCCCGGTGTCATTCCAAACCTCGCCACGTTACCTTTGCTCTTCTTCCAGAGTCTGGATGATCCGAAGGTCACTCCCGAAGCCAATCTCTACGCCAACAAAAAGCTCGTGAAATGGAAGAAGGACTACCCGGACCTGTACAACTTTCGTTATGTCGAGGTAAACGACCGGGGGCACGCCCCACCCGCTGAGGGTTACCTCCCCACCCAAAAATGGGTCGCCTCCCACGACCGAATAGCCAGGCCCCGTCACTTCATCTGGCAACCGGTTCTTCCCTGGAAGAAACATTTCTTCTGGATTCACTGGGAGAAACCAGGGCGAAAGCCAATTCTCTCGGTCAAGGCAAATGACGACAACAGCATCGACATTCAGGTTCTTCGGGGAACTCGCAAGCTACCCGGCTTGTCTGTTCTTCTCGGCGAACCGTTGGTCGACCTCACCAAAAAAGTAACGATCCGGGTTCAAGGAAAGGAGAAGTTTCGTGGAATGGTCGAGAGAAGCTTTTCCACTCTTCTTCTCACCCTTCCAAGAAACGACCCTCAACTCCTGTTCGATGCTCGGGTCGATCTCCCGTGAATAGCCTGAACTCGACGAGAAATTTGAAGAAAAGAAACGGTTTCTCGGCATGAAACGTCTGGTGTAAACGTCCACAGGGAAAAGCCTCTACCACGAAATCCACGGGTACCTGGAGGATCAAACGATCCTGGGAGTAAACAAAGCGGATGATCAACCCACTTCAACCCCAAACAAGAGGCGAAAACCACTTTGAAACCCAACCGAATTCCTGCTATTCTTGAAACCAACGTGCGCAGAACCATCCACCTTTGTCGTCTCGGGGGAGATAAACCGATGACCGGCGCGAAATCACTACTTGCTTTCCTTCTCTGTGTCCTTCTCCTGCCAACCGATCCAGCCCAGGCCCAAAGCATTCACAAGAACCAAGAAGTGGGCTACCAGATCAGGGTCCCAAAAGACTATCAATCTGCCGCGAACTCGAACTTGTTCGGGTTCAGCTTCGGATCCAACTTCGTCGTGGACAGCTTCAAGCGAGAGCGAGGTATTGCCGTCAAGGACAGCTACTTCGACTTCGATCTGCGCATGATGACGTTCTTCTTTCCCGACGAAAACACGGTTCCTACCAAGCAGGAAGGATCCGTCGACGGAAAAACCGTCAAGGTCACATTCACGGGAACGATGTACCGCAACTTCAAAGACTTTGCCCAGGATCGGGTGACCGGTTTCTTCTTTACAAAAGAGAAGAAACAGAAAATCGGAGGAAAGCCGGCAGTTCTCTATGAGATGAAGTTCGAGAAGCTCGCCACTGTTCCCCAGCTCTGGTTGGCTTGCTCTTACGAAGTGCCAGGGGGCGAGTTCGCCGTCATGTTCACCGCCCCGGAGCAGCATTATCAAAAGCTTGCTCGAGAGTTCTTGCCGAGCATCAAATCCTTCAAGGTGCTGAACAAGAGCGGCCTCAAGCCGGGAAAGAGTAGTG
>JAJDCM010000400.1 GCA_029260825.1 Planctomycetota bacterium
GAATCTTCGTCGACGGGATCGGCATAGATTCGAGAATAGTACCAAGCTCGCTGCCGAAGCGATCGATCTTCATTGACCCGCTTCCACTTCTTTCCCGCGTCCCTGGAGCGAAACACTCCACCCTTATCAGCCTCCACGATCGCGTAAAGATTATCCGGATTGGATGGGGAAACAGTAATTCCACAGATCCCGATCGGTGCCTGAGGAAGACCTTCATTACCGGTCAGCTCTTTCCAGGTATCACCCGCATCGGTACTCTTCCAGATCCCCGATCCATCCCCCCCGCTCTCAAGGCTATAGGGTGTCCGCAACACGTTCCAGAACGTTGCATAAAGAATACGAGGATTGGTCGGATCCAGAATCAGATCGACCGCACCAGCTTCATTGCTGACGAAGAGAACCTTTTCCCAGGTCTTCCCCCCATCTTTGGTTCGGAAGACTCCACGCTCTTCGTTCGGTCCGTAGAGATGCCCAAGAGCCGCCGCGTAGGCAAGATCCGGATTCTTCGGATGAATGCGAATTCGACAGATGTGGCGAGAATCAGAAAGACCGGAGAACTTCCAGGTACGTCCGGCATCCGTTGACTTCCAGACCCCGTCCCCGTGGGATACGTTGCCTCGGAGCGTCTTTTCTCCCCCGCCCACATAGAGAACATTATTGTCCCACTCGGAGACGGTCACCGCCCCGATGGAGCAACCAAAAGTTCCGTCGGAGACGTTCTTCCACGAGACACCGGCGTCCGTGGTTTTCCACACTCCGCCACCAGCGGCCCCGAAGTAGTAGACAAGAGGCTCATCCGGAATGCCCGCTACCGCCGCACTTCGTCCCCCGCGGTAGGGTCCAGCCTCGCGCCATTCAAGCTTCTGGAAGAGCGAAAGATCGGCAGAACCACCATCCGGAAGAAGCGTGGTGAGCGTCTCTTTTTCTTCCGCCTCGATCCATCCAGAGGTGACCACGATCAACAAGAGTCCCAACCCCACCGCCCTCAAACTTCTCCACATGTCACACAGGCGCATGCCTTTTCTCCCTTCTCTTTCTCCGAGCAAGGTGGGGTAAGAACCAGAGATAGACTCCGGTGACCCAAAGACCGAATAAAACCACAGCCGAGGGCAAAAAGACCCACAGCTTCACTACGTCGTGAAAGAACGAACCGTCATGAATTTCTTCAATGAGATCCGATCGTCGATAGGCGACTTGCAGCACCGTCCCCGTCTGGAGGTCGACCTGGATCTCCCAGCGGTTCTTCCCCCGAACCTTGACCATGCCCTTTCCGGGTCGAACATCCAGACGATCGACCTGAGCCCAGGATTCAATGCCGGCCTCTTTCGCGGTGGCGCAGATGGCAAGAATCCGATCAAACGACAGCTCGAGCTCGGTTCCCTCTCCAGCCACGGTTCCGGGTTGAATCCACTCCCACTCTTTCTTGAGCTGGAGGAGAATACCCGTACACACCACGATCAGGACGGGAAGAGCAGCGAGAATCGCTCCCCAACGATGCAGCTTTCGGTTGAGAATTGAGGCCTTCATGGCGCCATAATTAGCGGAACCGGCCCCGGAGTCAAGAGGAGGAACGCTCCTGGGCTTTGTCCGGTGAAACAGCCGGACAACCCAGAAGCTTCGAAATGAAAGCCCCTGTGTGATATGTGAGAAACGCCCAGAGGACGCCGACCAACGTGGCGAGAATCCAGCCCGCCCAGGGCTTCCAATCCGTATCTCCTCGAATCTCTTCCCATTTCACCACAACATCGTCCCCGCGGAGGTAGGTCACGAGGTCTGCTTCCGACCAGGGTGGAATTCGGGTGACGAGGATGGAGCCAATCTCGTAGGCGTCACCAGGAATCGAGATCAAAGGGGCAAACGCAAGAGGGACGAAGAAGCCGAAAAGAAAGCCATTTTTCCTCCGAGCGGCGGCTCGAAGACCGTAGATACCGGGAAACAGAGTCAGCAGGAAAGGCGCAAAATCAGTGGCGAGGTAAACGCCGTCACAGCCTCCTGTATCAAATCCGGTGAGACGACCTGCGTACTCGCCCCCGGCGGTGACCCACGGAAAAATCGCGGCAAGAATCGATCCTCCATACATCGTCTGGATCTGCAGCTCGGTCACCTCGCCTCCGGTAGCCATGCACCCGAAGGCATGCAGAAGCTCATGCACCGGAACGTAGAGCCACCAACCGATGGCAAGACCAAGGAAAACCAGGACGATTCCCTTGGCACCCTTGCCGACCTGGGAGTCGAGTCCGACGAGTACATCTCGAAAAGGTTGCAAGACGATCCGGAACATCGAGTAGTCCTAAAAGCCAACCCGGCGCATGACAAAGCGGGGAAGAAAACGAATGATTCGCATGACATGACCCCATACGGCAGGAGCGTAGACCATCGGAGCACCACGGTCAATAGCACTCAAGACACGCATCGCCACCGGATCGGGCTCGCCCGCAAACGGCGGCGGATCGACGCCCTCGGTCATTCCCGTCTTCACGAAGCCTGGCTTCACGCAGATCGTGACGAGGCCGTCCGCTCGATGCTTGTGATCGAGAGATTCAAGATAATGGGAAAGACCGGCTTTCGATGCTCCGTAGAGAGCCACTGGCTTTCGGCCACGATCCCCCGCAACCGAGCTGAAAACACAGAGAGTGCCCCCACCCCGTCGAAGCAAACGCTGCTTTGAATGCTCACAAAAGAGAATGGTGTTCGTGAAGTTCACGTTGAGAATCCGCCGGGTCAACGGAAGATCCTGTTCCAGGTCTTCTTGCTTCCCAAACAACCCCCCGGTAACGACGACAGCATCGAGACCCGAAAGCGTCTCCTCGGCCTTGTCCAGAGCCGCTTCGAACGTGGAAGGATCTTCGAGGTCGCAAAGATGAAACCCAACCGAAGCATCCCCTCCGCTTCGGATCTCAAGATCTTTTGCACTCGTGGAAAGGTCTGACTCCTTTCGACCGAGAAGAAAAAGCTCATCGCCCCGCTCCGCCATGCGCCTGGAGAGAGCACGTCCCATCCCCCGCGTTGCCCCAAGAAAAACAACCTTCACTTTTTAGTCTCCAAAAATACGCACCGATTGGGCGCTACGAATCCGGCGTTCCGGGTCCCACTTTTCTCGAATCGAAAGAAACTCAGAAAGACGAGGTTCCATCCGTCGAAAGTGATCCGCCCGCGTGAATGCATCCTTTGCGAGGTAGATCCGACCACCTTCGGCAATGACCAGCTCATTGAGATCATCCACAAGTTGACGGGTGTTGTCACGAACCGCGATATCCAGAGCGATCGAAATACCAGTCCGGGGAAAGGACAACAGGCCGGAACCCTGGGCGCCACAGTCCTTGATCACGCAGAGAAACGAAGCCCCTCCCTTGGAAGTCAACAGGGTCAAGAACCGCCGAGCAGCCCCCGGCCCCGCAGAATCCGGAAGGACACATTGATACTGGGTAAACCCTCGCCGACCGTAAACCAGATTCCAGTCGTTGACCGCATCAAGAGGATAGAAGAACGAATCCGGGTGCAGAAGGCCCGCCTGCTTCTTTCGCACATGCTTCCAGTAATAGGCCATGTTAAACGCCCGCACCGAGAGCGGACCAAGGGCCCAGCTCGGTAATTCAAACGGGATCGAGACCCGCCGTTTTTCTTCCGGATCCGAAGGAGGAGCCTCCCACGTCTCGGCAAATCGCCCACGCTGGAGAATACCTCGCCCCATCTTCGAGCCCGTAGAGATGCAGTCGATCCAACCAACGGTATAGGGCCAGTGAGGTCCAGCCTCCTTGAGCGCGACAACAAACTCGTCGAGATCTCGAATTCGCTCGCTTTCACACCAGATCCAGGGGGTCGGGATGGGTAGCATTGAAAACTCGACCTCGAGAATGTGGCCAAGAAGTCCCATCCCTCCGATCACCGCCCAGAAAAGCTCGGGCTCTTCGGCGGGGGAACACCAGAGAACCCGGCCATCCGGAACACGCAGCCGCAAGCGCCGAACGTGACGACCAAAGCACCCGTGACGATGGTGGTTCTTTCCATGGATATCTGCCGCGACCATCCCTCCCAGGGTCACGAATTGGGTTCCCGGCGACACCGGAGTGAACCAACCTCGGGGCATGAAAAGTCGATTGAGGTCAAGGAGGCTCAGCCCCGCCTCGGCCCGGATGACGCCGGACACCGGATCAAAATCGAGTAGACGATCTCCCAATGTTGTGGTCGCCACGTCGGTTTGACCCGGGGCGGGCAAGGCTGAGTCGCCGTAGGCCCTCCCCAGCCCCCGAAAGAGGAAGGCGTTCAAAGAGAGAGCTGCGAGGTCCTCGGAGCGCACTTCTCGCCCGGGAACGGAAAGTCGTCCCCATCCGGAAAGGGTGGGCTCCGTTGATCTTCTCTTGTTCTCAGTCAACTCTCGATGGTCTCCTTGAGCCCGTTAAAGCTTGGGCTTAGAGGGCTAAAACTCCGCATTCGTTCCCGGCGATATAGCCAAATCCCGGAGTATCGCCCTCCCGAGCGGCCATTTCATCCCGAAGGACCGTGGAAATCCAGGCTGGATCCTCGATAGTTTTTCGGCATACTCTGGGGGACGGAAAAAGAAGATCCAGTTCGAAAACCGGCAGGAGTACCGAATGGCGGCCAAGGCGACTTTGAAGTTTGGTGGGCAGGAAATAGAGCTCGGCGTCGAGGAGGGAACCGAAGGGGAGAAGGCCATCGATATCAGCGGTCTCCGGGCACAAACTGGCCTGATCACCCTCGATCCTGGTTTCGCAAACACCGGCTCCTGCAAGAGTGCCATCACGTTTATTGATGGGGAAAAGGGAATCCTCAAATATCGGGGCATCCCGATCGAGGAACTCGCTGAAAAGGCATCCTTCCTGGAAACTGCCTATCTCCTGATATACGGACGACTTCCAAACAAACCCGAGCTGGATAGCTACGTGGACGAAGTCACCTGCCACACCATGGTGCACGAGAATATTCGTCGGTTTTACGACGGCTTCCCCAAGAAAGCTCATCCCATGGCGGTGAGTGCGGCCGTGATCGGCGCGCTGGCAACGTTTTATCCCGACCGGCAAGATCCATCGGGTCGAAGAGATGCCGAAGGGTCGATCGTTCGGCTTCTGGCCAAGTTCCCCACCATCGCCGCCAACTCTTACAAATATTCCATCGGTCAGCCCTTCGTCTATCCCAAGAACCGGCTCAATTACTGCAGCAACTTCCTGCAAATGATGTTTGCCAATCCCTGCGCCGAGTACGAGCCGGATCCGGTCGTTGCCAAGGCTCTCGACCTTTTGCTCATTCTCCACGCCGATCACGAGCAGAATTGCTCCACCAGTACGGTGCGTCTTGTTGGAAGCTCCCTTTCCAACCTGTTTGCCTCGATCTCGGCGGGAATCAGTGCTCTTTGGGGCTCGCTTCATGGAGGCGCCAATCAGAAGGTCATCGAGATGCTGGAGAGCATCCGGGATGGGGAAGGGAGTGCGGCCGCATTCGTCGAGAAATCAAAAAAGGGAGACGACACCACTCGCCTCATGGGCTTTGGCCACCGGGTGTACAAGAACTACGATCCGCGAGCTCGCATCATCAAGAAATCGTGTCATCAGGTGCTGGAGCGACTCGGCATTCATTCCAAGCTTCTGGAGATTGCAACCAACCTGGAAGAAATCGTTCTCAACGACGACTACTTCGTCCAGCGCAACCTCTACCCCAATGTGGACTTCTATTCGGGAATCATCTATCAGGCCATCGGCATTCCCAAGAACATGTTCACCGTGCTCTTTGCCATGGGTCGTTTGCCGGGATGGGTCGCCCACTGGATGGAAATGCACGAAGATCCTCAGTTCCGCATTGGACGCCCGCGCCAGATCTACACCGGCGAGATCAACAAGAAGTTTATCCCCATCGACCAGAGATGAGAGGTCGTGAGTTTTCGTGAAGATCGCTCTCGTTCAACAGCCAGCGACTCCCGATAAGAACGCGAACGTCCGGCGAGGCCTTGAAGCTGTGGCATCTGCCGCAAAAGCCGGCGCCAAGCTGGTGTGCTTTGCCGAACTTGCCTTTGAGCCGTTCTATCCTCAAAAGCCGGCGGGCTCCGATGCACTTGACCTTGCGGAACCGGTTCCGGGACCTACGACCGAAGCGTTTTGCGAGAAGGCACGAGAGCATGGAGTCGTGATCGTCCTCAACCTGTATGAACGGGACGGGGAGCATGCCTACGACACTTCACCCGTCATTGACGCAGACGGCACCTTGCTGGGGAAAACTCGCATGGT
Source organism: Planctomycetota bacterium (assembly GCA_029260825.1). Classification (GTDB taxonomy): domain Bacteria; phylum Planctomycetota; class JACOTG01; order JACOTG01; family JAJDCM01; genus JAJDCM01. The sequence goes on from JAJDCM010000400.1 coordinate 6,237, forward strand.
GCATATTACCGACTACCCCTGCTTTCACGAGCAGGGCTATTACACCCCCGGTGACACCGGAGCCCCGGTGTACCAAACGGCCGCGGGCAAAATAGGCGTCTCCATCTGCTACGACCGTCACTACCCGGAGTACATGCGAGCCCTTGCCGTCAACGGCGCAGAGCTCGTCATCGTCCCGCAGGCCGGTGCGGTGGGAGAGTGGCCGGAAGGGCTCTACCAGGCGGAAATGCGAGTGGCGGCCTTTCAGAACGGATATTATGTAGCTCTCTGTAACCGAGTCGGCAAAGAAGAATGCTTGACCTTCGGAGGAGAGTCCTTCGTATGTGACCCCCAGGGCATCGTCTCCGCGAGCGCCAAAGAGCTCGAAGAGACCATTCTATTTGCCGACGTGGAGTTGTCGGCGGTGAATGAAAGCCATGCAAGAAAGCTCTTCCTACGCGATCGTCGCCCGGAGCTCTACGGGAGCTGGCTGGGAAACGAGTAGCCCCTTGCTCTCCAGAAAGAGCACGATGGAGCCTCCCCATGAAAGCACGTGTTCATCCTCTTCTCATTCTCTCTCTTGTGATCCTGTTATCCTGCGGCGCGAGAGCCAGGGCACAGGAGAAACCGAACCCCGACGACGATGCGCAGAAGCTCGTTGCCGCATTGCTCGGGGAAACACCACTTCTCACCGACCTCCAGTTCTTGACCGACGTGATTGGCGGACGCCCTACCGGTTCTCAGGCAAACCTGCGAAGCGTGAACTGGGGATTGAAACGATTTCTTGAGGCAGGAGTTGAAGTCACCCGCGAAGAGTTTGAAATGCCCGGACGATGGGTCGAGAAATCGGCAAGGGCAGAGGTTCAAGGCGATGCGACTTTTTCAGCTCGGATTGCCGCCATGCCTTTTTCGTCGGGAACCACCCTTGATGGCCTGGAGGGAATGTTGATCGATGGAGGCTCTGGAAGTGCCCTCGACTTCAACAACCTTGGCGCACGCTGCAAGAACGCCTTCGTGTTGATCGAGACCCCGGAGCTGACGGATTTCGACGGTCTCTTTCGAGAATACACAGAGGGAGCACTCATCGAAAAACGGGCTTTTGCTCAGGGCGCCATGGGCGTGGTCTACATGGGGTCGCGTCCAAATAATGTTCTCTACCGACACAATGCCTCCCTCGGGATCAAGAACAAGCATCCTCTGATGATCATGGAGCGAGACGCGGCAAGCCGAGCTCTTCGCCTGCTGAGAACGGATCGTGATCTCAACCTCCATGTTGTTCTCGACATCGAGTCGGGTGGCCCGTATTCGAGCTACAACGTCATCGGAGAGATCAAAGGAAGAGATAGGCCGGAAGAAATCGTGGTCATCGGGGCACATCTGGATTCCTGGGGACTTGGCACCGGCGCTCTTGATAACGGGTGCAATGTTGCCATGGTCATCGACATCGCTCGGCAGATGAAGAAGCATGGCATCCAACCTCGAAGAACGATCCGGTTTGCTCTGTTCAATGGTGAAGAACAGGGGTTTTACGGTTCGTGGGGTTACGTGAAGCTTCACGCCGACGAGCTTGACCGCCACGTGATGGCTTCTTCTTATGACATCGGAAGTGGTCGAATCAACGGGTTCTTCCTGAACGGACCGGCGGGGCTGGCCGGGTTTCTTGAGAAGGCTGTTCTTCCCGTTCAGGGCCTCGGGCCGTTCACAAACATCGATGCCCCGATCGTTGGCACCGATAACTACGACTTCATGATGGAGGGAATCGTCAACCTGGTCGCCAATCAAGAGCCGGCCAACTACGGCCCCAACTATCATGCTCGATCCGACACCTACGACAAAGTTGATCTGGTTCAGCTCCGGCTCAATGCTGCCATCGCCGCGGCCGTTACCTACGCATTTGCAGACGAAAGAATCATCCGTTGGAAACGTCAGAGCCGGGTGAACCTCGAGAAGTTGATTCAAGGAACAGACCTTGAGGAGCAAATGCGTACCTTCGGAGTCTGGGAAGACTGGGTCGCTAAAAAAAGAGGAAGAAAGGACTAGCCCGGATTATTCATGGGCTAGCGGTGTGATTCAAGATGCCTGACCAGACCATTCGATGGGTTTTGCTCGTTTGGGCCGTCATCAGCATGGCCTACCCGCTGCACGGCTCAGCAGAATCAAGAAAGCCCACGCCAGAGCAACCGTTCTTTTCCTGGTCGAAGATGCAGTTTGATCCCGCGGTCCATCAAGGTCGAAGACAGAGGCTCGCAAAATCTCTCTTCGCGTCGGGTGGGGGAGTCTTCCTGGCTCCTGCCAAGGATGGGTTTTCCGATGGATCTACATTTCGACAGCTGGATAATTTTCTCTACTTCACGGGACTTGAGCTTCCGAACTCTGTTCTCGCCGTCGAAGCCGGGAGTGGCATGACTCATCTGTTCGTTCCTGTTCGGGACGCTCGGTTTGAAAACCCTTCCCGGCGCAACGACTTTCCGGGACGACCACTCCTTCACGATCCGCTCCTGAAGAAGAATAGCGGGATCCAGAACATCCATTCAATGGATGACCTACCGTCCTGGCTTGAAGAAATGGTCGGAAGCAACAAGTCTCTCCGAATCGATTCAGGCCGCTCCGGAGACCTTCCCGAGGTCAAGACGGGATTCATTGCTAACTGGACTCCTCAGCAGGGAATGCTTTTTCATCTGCGGTCCATCCTGCCCGGCGCAAAGCTCTTGAACGCCCACGATGATGTGGGGAGACTGCGGATGGTGAAAGGCCCGGAGGAGATCGCGATCATCCGTAGAGCCTGCGCTCTTACGGCAAGTTCCATGCTTCAGGCGGCGAGCACGATCCGCCCGGGAGTTACGGAGCGGGACCTGGAAGCCGTTCTCGAGGCGGCGTTCAAGCGGGGAGGTTCTCCGCGAGTGGCGTTTGACTCGATCATCAAGTCGGGACCGAATTCACTCTGGCCCTGGCGGGTTCTCGCCGCACACTATGATCGACGAAATCGGAAGATGGTCGACGGAGACCTTGTCATCTTTGATGTTGGTTGCGAGATCGATCATTACGCAAGCGACATCGGGAGAACCTTTCCGGTCTCCGGAGAATTCAGCGACGAGCAAGCGAAGCGATACCGTCTCATCGTAAAAGTCGTCGACGCCATCATTGCCGCAGCAAAACCTGGCGTCATGCTCTCCGATTTGCAGAAGGTTGCGGAAGCGACAATCCCCGAAAGCGAGAAGAAGTACATGCAGACCGGGTATTATTTTGGCCACCACATCGGACTTGACGTGGGAGATGCGAATCAACAAGAAGTGAAGCTAGAGCCCGGAATGATCTTCACCGTTGAGCCCTGGTACTACAACCACGACCTGGAGATTTCGGTGTTTCACGAAGATGACATCTTGATCACGAAGAAGGGGGCGGAGAATCTTTCAGGGATGCTTCCCAGAACTCCCGAAGATCTGGCCAAGGTGGTGAAGAGAGTGGATCCGAAATAAAGTACGGAAACTTGGCCCTAAAAAATCCCCTTCAAATACGCCGGCCCCTTCGTGATCGCGTACCAGCCAAGAAACACGATCAAGACCAACGTGGCAGCGCCCATCCCAAACAGCCAGGCAGCGCCCCTCATCCCCTTCGGCTGTTCGCTCCCCATGTATTCCCGGCTTCGTTGCAGCTTGATGAACCCAAGATAAGCAATCGGAAGCAAGAAGCCGCACAGGATACTTGTCGGTACCGCCAGCCAGATCTTGATGTCCCCCCAGAACACCGCTCCAAGAAAACCCGGCGCAGGAAGCATGAGAGCCAGGCGATATCGAAGCCCGCCCACCTTGAAACCAAACATCTCGGAGCAGGCAAAGCCGCAGCAGAGCATCTGAAGGGTGATGGAACTCAATGCCATGGCCAGAATACCCAGGTTGAAAATGAAGCGGCCGAAAGTAGGACCCACCACAAGAGAGAGTGATTGAGCGGCCTCGACCGGCGACAATGTCTTTCCATCGAACTCACCGTGAAGAGTGTTCGCAGTAGCAATCACCATCAGGCTTGATGCAAGAACATAAGGGATGAACATACCGACCCAGAGGTCATACTTTGCCAGGGATCGATGCTCCTTCCCCCATCCACGGGCCTGAAGTGAGTAGGGATAGAGGAAGACCATGTTCACCCCCACCGCCGCGGCAAGACCGGAAAGAACAACCGTCGACCCCACAACTCCCTGAGCCGAGTCCGGAATCTTGAACGAGAAAAAACCACTGACGAGCGATCCAAAATCAGACACCCCCGTCCGCACGACGACCATTCCAAAGCACAGAATGATGATCCAGACCATCGCTTTGAGGCTGATCTCAAACACCTTCAGCCACCTCGGCGAGGCGCCATACATGAGAGCCACTGTAATGGAAAAAGCGAGCACAACCATTCCCATCGCCCAGGGAGGGAACGACAGCGAAACCGCATCTCCCATGTCGACCAGGACCGCCGATGCAAGAGAATACTGGGCGAAATGCCAGATGATCGAAGAGAGAAGAGCTCCGATCGCCCACCCGTAAGCAAAGAAAGGACCGGCGTAACGTCGCATGGCCGCAAAAGGTCGCAGCCCGGTCGAGAGAGTCTGATGAGCAATCGCCGAAAGCATGATGACCCCGAGCAACATCGCAACCGGCGCAACCCAGAGGAGCTGGTATCCAAAGGCAGCGCCGGCAAACAGAGACGCCGCCGCGGTTCCTCCTCCGAGGGTCAAGGCACTCTGCATGTATCCTGGCCCGATGAGCTTCAGATAACCAAGGGTCCGGGTCAGGAAACCCTCGTTCTCAAGAGCCGAGAGTTTTTCCTTCTCTCGCTCGACCACCTCCGGGTTCGGAGGCGTCGCCATGGGTAACCCTTCATAGAGGGGGGGCTCAGAATTCGTCATGCAGTTCTCTTCTCCACCGAAATGGGAACTCCATACCCATAGCCTTCAACATGAATGGAATCGAGGGTAAGACGTCCGTCCTGAATTCGCAGGGACACCCCTCCATCTTCATCTTCCTGGTACAGGTCGGAGTGACACTTCAGCGCCACCCTGGCCTCATCGTGAGAAAGATGAGAAAGCCCTCTGAAATAGTGATGACCATTTCGTTCGGAATGAGTGAGCCCAAGAGCCGCCGCCGTTGCCAGATCCTGTTGAAGGGCCAGAACAGGAAGGTTGGTGAGATCTTCTGAAGACTGAAAGAGACCGTCTCTTTTTCCCTCCGAACAGGCGCAGCGGGAGAAATTCAAGAGAGCCCGAAAGACCCCCTTGCAGTTCTTCACGGACACGCCACGATATCCGACCTCGATCGCCCTTGGAAACGAGGAGAGGCCGACATCAGCCTCATCAAGCAATAGAGGAGCAAATCGATTCAGCTCCGAGAGAGCCCGATGGCGATCAACATCGAACGTGTATTTCCGTGAAACCGGTTGCTCGATGTAGAGGAGATTCGAAAGAAGCCACTTCCCGTCCGGATACTCTTTCAAGCGAGAGAGAAGATCGATGAGTCCATCCAAAGATTCAAACTGCTCGTTCCCATCCAGAGTGATCCTGGGGGATTCCGGCACGAGCTCCCGAAGGACCTGGGCCACACCGACAAGACGACTGAGGTCCTTTTCCCCATCTCCACTTACCTTGATCTTGAAGGCATGCAAACCGTAGGTTCGAATATCCTCCTCGAGGCACTCGGGAAAACCATCGCCAGCCCGATCCCCTTCATCGGTCACCCGGAGTCGATCCAGCAGGCCGATCGTATGTCGAACCGTAAGGCTCCTCAGCGGCGTTTCAGGCAAATGATTCTCGAGACAAAATCCCGCAAGACCTGGGTCGAGTAAATCGGGCGCAAAGCCAAACAGGTTGTTCTTCACTGCCTGAAAAAAAGACACCCCTTGAAGTCGACAGACCGCGTCCATCATCGCCCGCTCAACGAGAGAAACCCCGAACCCTCGCACCAACGCCTCGTCGGCATCAGACTCATGAGGTGTGACGCGAGTCTGGTAGAGGCCGTGCCAGTGATCAAAGACGGAAGTCGACTCGTCACGACCAAGGAGCGCCTCCAGAGCAGCACGCGCACTTTCATGGAGTTCAGCCGTGTCCTCCTCCATCGTCGCCGCTGGATTCTTTCGAAACCATTTCGGAACAAGGAGGTCGGAAGAGAATCCCTCAACTCTTCGATGATCGCTTGATTCAACCACCACACGAGCATGGCAAAGAGTCGCCTCGGTAAGGGTTGCGATTCCAAATCGAAAAGGAAGACGGGTCTTGCATCGCGCACCGTGGAGTCCTCCATCCACGACACGAACCCTGGGAATCTCGAAGGAAGTCTTCATGAGGAGTCAGTGTCCAGCATTCGTCAAACGAATGCAACTCAGTCGAGGGTTTCCTTCGGAAGACCCACCTCTCTCAAGGTTGTTCCGGCAGGCCAAGCCTCGAGAGGATACGCCCGGACGAAAGCTCGCCCTTCACGACCGATCCCGTCCAATCTCCGAAAAAGACGGTCTCGGCCTTCGCATCAACACACACCGAGTAGATCCACTCGGGCACCGGAGGAAAACCAGAAAGGAGAGATTTTCCATCCTGCCCCCAGACCTTGACGACCCCATCCTGACCGCAAGTCACGAGGTGGTGATCACGACTCCAGGCAAGCGACTGGACAGAACTCTGATGAGCGTCGATCTTCCTGACTTGCTTCCCATCCTCCAGCTCCCAGAGCCGCACCGTTCCATCTTCTCCTGCACTGGCAAGAAGACCTGCATCCGGTCTGAATCGAACTCGATGAACCGCCCCCACATGTCCGGAGAAATCATGGACATGGCGCCCCGTATCCGCCTCCCACATGGAGACTCGCCCGGATCGATCTGCACTTGCCAGGTAGTTTCCGTCCCCACTCACATGAAGAGAAAGCACCCAATCGTTGTGTTGATCGATCTCATAGAGCAAGTCGGCCGTGTTCGTTGCATACACTCGAACCTTCTTGGCGGCTCCGGCAAGAGCCACGAGCGATTGCCCCGGACTGATCGCTGCCGCCAGCACTTTGTCTCGCTCCTTCCCGAAGTGGCCCAGAACCTCTCCTCGAGTGATGTCGTAGAGAACCGCCGCGCCGCTTTTTCCAGAAACTCCTCCTGCGGCAAGTAAACGGGTTCCATCCACGGTGAAGTCCAGAACCTCAACATCACCGGGTTCGAATGGAAGAGCGATGAGGGGTTGCTCGGTTTCCGTTGAATAGAGAACGACCTGTCGATGTCCGGGAACGGCAAGAAGCGGCGCCCGCGGACTTGCTGCCAGCGTTGTCACGACTGGAGGCCGATGGAGCAACAGTGCCGTCGTGGCATCAACTTTCGAAGGCATGGGAGGCGGGCCGGTGAACTGAGGAGGCGTGGGGCCCTGGGGCTTTACTGCCTCTTCTTCCGATCCGTCGCTCAACTTCGCCGACCCGGCATCTAGCGGCGCACCCTGCTCGATCCACTCTCGAATGATCCCGATCTTGTCCCCGGAAATCTTCGGCTGGCGAGGAGGCATGTGGGGCTTTTCTTGATGAGTGATCAGGCGAAAGAGACGACTCTGGTCAGGATCACCAGGAGTAATCACCTCTCCTGATCCTCCTCCTTCACGCATGGTGCTATAAGTGGAAAGGTCAAGTCCACCTCGCGCTCCATCCTCTGCATGACAGGCAAGACAGCTCTCCTCGAAAATAGGAAGGACATGTTCCTCGTACCCGCGAGCAACCTTCTTCAGTTTCTTCTGAGTCGGCTTTGGCGTCATCGTCTTTGAACTCACGGCCTTGGGTTTTGGCTGTGGTTTCTTCGGAATTGCCGAGGCCTTTGTCTCTCTCATCTTGGTCAGGAGTTCCTTCATGACGCGCATGCGCTCGATCTCGGCGCGGAGGTTCTCGCTCTTTCCCTCTTCTTTCTTGGCGTCCGCGGCTAGCTTCTTGGCCCGGCGTCGAAGGCTGGCTGCTTCCTTCTTGTGGTTCTCGATCTCAGCTTCAAGTGCCTGGATCCTTGCGTCCCACGTCTTCGGGTCAATCTGCTGAAGTCGACCCAGGAGCTCTTCCAGCAATTCAACTGGATTTCCGGCCTCGACCTTTGGCGTTTGCGGCGTAAGAGGAGCTCCCTCTCCCTCCGCCTCTGAAACCACGGGCCCGACAAGGATCATGAGCACCAAGACTTCGACGAAATACAACATCAACAACCTCCAGGGCCACCAGAACTACGGCTGTATAACCCGCATGATCATGAAGGCCTGATTTAATGATTGAAAAGAAATTCCTTCGAGTTCAGAACTGCCCAGTAAACATCCTCGAGGACCAACTCTGCAGTCTCTTCCTTGTCGATGAACCCCAGAATCCGAGCCCGTTCCGTGTCCGTGGGGCGTCGAGAGTAGGCAGATAGATACAAGTCCTCGACGATCTGGGCCGGGGTCTTTTTTTCGGCAAGCAATTTTCGAAGCCGACTGTTCTTGCTTCGAAGCTTCTGACTCAATGTCGAGCCGTTGATGAGATGAAGAGCCTGACTCAGGGTTGGTTCCCCTCTCCTTTCACACGTACACGAACTACTACGACGAGGACGGCCAAAGATATCCAGGAAAGCGTTCCCTGGCACCCCATCCGCTACCTGCGAAGCCCGGGCCCCCAGCGGTAATCCTCGATACTTGGTCGCCACTCCCGTGACTTGACTCATTCCGTCGAGCATCTGCTCCGCCGTCAAACGGCGAACGGAGGCGCCGGCAAAGAGCGATGCAGGCAGTTCATCGGAATGAGATGCCTGCTGATACGTTCGAGAAAGACACAGATCTCGAATCAAACGCCTGAGATCATAGTTGTACGAAATCAGTTTTGACCCGAGAGCCCTGAACAACCGGGGATGAGAAGGCGGATTGCTTACCCGGGCATCGTCGGGCGGATCCACGATTCCCCGGCCAAAGAAACGAGCAAAGACTCGGTTGGCCACATTCGTGGCAAAATAGGGGTTTTCCTCCGAAACGAGCCACTTGGCCAGCGTAACCCGGCGATCCTGTCCATCCGAGATGGTCGGCTCTTCCCCACCCAGGAACCGGGGAGGAACCACCCGTCCATCCCGAAGATGGCGCACCTCGCCTCTCCCCTGATCAAAAATGATCTGCTCTCTTGGATCTTCTCCACGTTTGATCCCTACCCGACCAAAGAAGGAAGCAAAACCATAGTAATCGTCCTGGGTCCATCGCTCGAATGGATGGTTGTGGCACTGGGCGCATTGAATGCGAATTCCCAGGAAGATCTGGGATACGTTTTCCGCCAACGCTTTGGGATCCCGTTCCATCAAGTAGAAATTGGACGCGGGGTTCGTGAAGTTTCCTCCCTCGGCGGTGAGCATCTCGTAGACGAGGTCATCAAAGGGAACATCGTTAAAGAACCCATCTTTCAGATAATTCGTGAAGAGATGCATTCCCTTCTTCTCAAGCTTTTCAGATTCGACTCGAAGAACCTCAGCCCACTGCATTGCCCAAACATCCGGAAACTCCGGTCGACGCAGAAGTTCCGACACGAGGTTTTCCCGCTTCTTCGGGTCTTTGCTTTCAAGGAAAGATAGGGTCTGGCCCCGGGTCGGAAGAACGTTCAGTAGATCAAGAAAAATTCGACGAACAAAAGTCTGGTCGGAACAAAGAGGTGCAGGAGCTACTCTCAATTTCTTCAGCTTGTCGTGAACTTTCTCGTCAACATAGTTGAACGCGACAACATCGGCCGGCCATTCAAAATCGACTTCATCGGCAACAACAAGAACCTGAGCAACCTGCGCAAAAACACCAAACCGGGCAAGAACGTAGGATTCACCCATCGAAGCCGAGGTGACCGTTCCATCCGCGTCGATGGCTGCGACCCCTTCGTCGGTGACCGAAAGCAGAGCCAGATGGGTTACATCTCGATCTCGGCCGTCCGAGTATCGAGCCCGCACTCCAAATCTCTGAGTCTCCCCCACCCCGAGGAGTACGCATTGAGGAGGATGAACATCGATCCCGACAAGCTTGACGGCATCGGGATCATCATAGGTGGCCCCGGAAGAGATCCATCTGCGCAAGGTCTCGTATTGATGGCTATCTTTGCCAAATCGTAATCCACCGCCATGAGCAATGAGGGCGGTGGGCTTTTGCAAGATGAGACTCTCGCCGGGATGAACCGGATCAATGCGCCGGCCCCGAAGCTCTCGGGTGAGGCTTGCGTGATCCTGGGCAGGATCAAAACCAAAGAGTGAAAGGCGAAACCCTGCCTTTCCCGCCGAGTTCCCGTGGCATCCTCCCGCGTTGCAGCCCGAAAGAGTAAGGATGGGAATCACATCATGCTGAAACGACGCAGCGGGAATCTCTCCTGCGCTTACAACACTGATCTTGGCTTCCGCAACGAACCCATCGATCTTGGCCCTGAGGATCGTCTCTCCGTTGGAAACCGGCACGACTCTTTGGTCACTGACAATTCGCGCCGAAGTTGGATCGAGGATGAACAGCTCCGCAGAATCGGTGACGTCGGCAGTCACTCCATCCGCTTTGATCTGAAGCACGATCACTCTCTGAAAATCGGCTCCCGAGTCGAGGACGATCGAGGGGGGAAAGATCACGATCCGATCAGTGGGCCCTGGATCTTCCCTGTCTCTTGCGAATGCTACCGAACATGTCAGCAGAATAAACAGGAAGGACAGGCCAGGGCCCATCCCTGCGGAGATGATGCGCTTTTCAAGAATCATGTCTTGGGGTTCTTGAGAGTTCCTTTTTTGTTCTTCTTTTCGTCATTTCCAGGGTCAGGTTCTTCCTGACCGGAGGGAGCCTTGGCCGCCGGCTTGGGTTTCTTTCGCTTCTTCGGAAGCGGTTTATCGATCCGGATTTCGCCCCCACGAAAATGATGAATCACTTCACCTTGAGGAGTCGGAATCTTCAGCTGCAAGAGAAGGTTCTTGTGACGACCCGGCCCCGCTTTCGGGTCCACCGCGACGTCATAAGAAAAATCCTGAGTAAGGGAGGTGAACCGGGGAAATTCGGTCTTCAAGGGCCGGGGTAGGTTCAGGAGCTCGGCAACAAACTCGCCCTCGAACTCCTTCTTGCCAGTCAACTTGACGCTGAGCTTTCCGGGCTTTCCTTGCTCGGTTCGCATCTTGCCGATCGTGGCCGTCACCCACCTTGCCCCCACCTCAAGGTCGGTGAGCGCCGAGCTGACAGAAACCTGGCCCCCCACATTCGCACTCCCGACGACGGCGATCTTCCATGTTCGAAAAGGAGCATTGCCCGTCGCATTGATCGGTATATGGCCTTCGGTCTTCCCCGCCGCTACGGTGATCTCTCCGGCTCTAACTCCTGGGGGAAGCCAGAGCATCCGCACTCGAACCGGACCCTCAAAACCGGCTTCCCGGGTAACCTTTACAGCAAGTCGCTGGGGACTTTGCCGGATCAAAGGGACGCCAAGAGGCAAGAGGTCTACCTTGAACGGAACCGGATCGGTGACGGCAACGGCAATTCGATCAACCCGGGTTTCGAGATAGGTTTGATTATTGCGGACAATCACAAGCGGGGTCGACTGAGAGAATCCGGCCGCTCGAATCTTGGGCTCCTTCGAAGCCCGAGCTCGAACTCGAACAAGATTTCCGCCCAGATGGGCATCGGAGGCCGCCGAAAGAAGTATGGGAACGAATGGAGTTCCGGATGCGAAAGGAACCGTTTCGACCGTTACGCCCTCCGGAAGACCGGAAAGGCCCTGGGTTACGTTCGCCCGAACATCGACTCCACTGGCTCGCATCACGGTTGCCATTCTCCCTCCCCGAGGAACCGAAACCGTGACATCATCGGGTCGTCCTGGCACAGCAACAAAACTTCTCATGGTTCGACGCGATGGGGCGACCTCGATTCGATACCGATGCAACGGTCCACCAGAACCCAGGTGATCCCGGATCGATAGCACGTATTCTCCATCTTCAGGAACACGAAACTGAAGCCGGCTATCAGGACCTCCCGCATCATCATTGGTCTGGATCCGTTTACCACTCGGGAGAAGGATTTCGATCACGCTATCAACCGGAGAGCGCAGGGACCGAGCCATCACCTGGATCCCCAGAGTTCGTCCTTTCTTCGCGGAAAACTTGTAGGCATCAACCTCACCTGCCCGGCTGAGACAACCGTTGATTGCAACCGGCACCTTGCAAGGAATCGCCGTCTTCACCGAGCTTTCGGCGAATCGAAAAGTAAATCCAAACCCTCCCGTACCGTTCGCGACTTTCAAGAGAAGCTGATTCCTTCCCTGAAGCAAGGGAAGCTCCACGACATCGCTATCCACCGAGACGCCTCGATGAGTCTTGAATTCGTGGAGCAATTCCCCGTTCAACCAAACCTTCAGGGTGTCATCGCTACTCATCAAAGCGGTGACCTTCTGGTCGATCGGGCTCTCAATTTCTCGGGCTAGATAAACCAGGGAGTAATCCGGCTCGGCCAGGAGGGGAACAAAGCTGTGGACGACTCCATCCTGGAACTCCGTCCTTTTCACCCAGCTCACGAGTCCACCCTTCCCCGGGTAGCTCTTCTTCAGGTCAACGGACTCTTCCGGTGGAAATACTCTGTCGTGCCCAACTCCTCGCCCGCCAACCATCTTTCCATTGTCGAAGGGACCGATCATGGTCCAGGGCTTCGCCACAAGGGGTTTTGATCCTCCATCCGGTTGAGAATCCGGCTCCACGAGGTTGGGCAAATTCGCAACAGAGAGTAAGACCGGGGTTGGAGCAACTCCGCCTTCCGTCCGAGGAAAATGGGAAAAGATTCCCCGAGCGCTCTCGGGAATAGCAACGACCTCGGGGGCAAGCCCAGGATCGCCTACATAGGTAACTTCGAGAGCCTCTCCCGGACGCCCCCCTGCCGGCACCGCCGCAAACGGACGAGGAAACGTTCCAATCGAAAACCGGTAGTAGCTTCGATCACTCCCTCCAAACGCCGACTCACGCAGTTGTATGAAATGAGTCCCCGCCTCGGTTGCAATCAGGCTGCCCGACGGATCCATCCGGGAAAATGCCGTGTCATCCACGACAAGAAGTGGCTTGCCGGATGGATCAAAGACGGTCAGGTGAGGATCAAAATCCGCGCCCCCTAACCGAACCCCCAGCACTTCGACTCTAATTCGCTCTCCCGCCCTGGCGTCGATGGCAAACCAATCCACATCTTCATTGCGAATCACTCCATTCACGGTGACGTTCAATGGAATCTTCTGCGCGTTTCCCCGGAGGCTATTTGATTCCTTCTCCTGCACCTCGGGGAGCGCACCCACGAAGAACGTGAAGAGGTTGCTGATTCCCGTTCGTGTTCTCAGACGGAGCTGGTGCTCTCCAAGAGGGCATCCTTCTTTGATGCGAATCTTTGCCAGGCAACGCTTCTGGTTCTTTGCCTCGACAGAAACGACTTCGATCCCGGGTCGAAAAAAGAAGACTCCCTCTGCGTCCTTCAGCCGCTCTCCTGAAATATCCAGCGAAACGTCAGTCCCGACCTTCCCCCCTCTTGGCAACACTCGGGTGAGGCGTGGAGACGCCGCAAGGAGAGAAGTTGAGGCAAGGGAAAAGGCCAGGCCCACCACTACAAGAGTGCAGGAAATCCGAGATAGGCAACCACAACTAGCCTTGAACCTTCCCACGGACGAACTCCTCAACAGCTTGAAACAGGCTTCTTTCCGACCCTGACTAACTCAACAAATCTCGAATCACACGACCATCTCGAACGATATCGATGGGCCGATCCCCCGGACTCATCAGCTTCTTTTCCGGATCAATTCCCATCTGATGGAAGAGAGTTGCCGCAATATCCGAGGGAGACACCGGGTTGTCTTCGACCTCTTCTCCACCGGCGGAGGATTTGCCATGCACGTGTCCACCACGAATACCTCCACCCGCAAGGGCCACGGAAAACACCTTGGGCCAGTGATCCCGGCCTCGGTCTTGATTCACCCGGGGAGTTCGCCCGAACTCGGAGGTGACCAGAACCAGGGTTTTTTCCAGCAAGCCTCGACCTGCGAGATCCGAAATCAACGCGGCAAAGCCTTGATCAAAGGCCCTCATCTTTCCACGCAGGCTCCGGAAGATATTCTGATGATGATCGTAACCATTATCCATCACGGTCACGTAGCGCACTCCCGACTCGACAAGACGCCTCGCCAGCAGAAGCCGCTGCCCCATGTTGGTCCGGCCATACCGGTCACGCATCTTGTTCGGCTCGGCCTTGATATTGAAGGCTTCTCGAGCCGGCTTGGATCGAATCAATCGATAGGCTTCCTGGTAGAATTCCTCCGTAGCTTCGACCGCATCGACCGCACTCTTTCCCTCGTAACCACGGTCAATTTCCTCAACGAGCTGGCGCCTACGCTCGAGGCGGGCACCATCAACTCCGCCTGGAAGGTCGAGATCCCGGACCTTGAAATTCTTATTTCCTGGATCGCTGCCGAGGCTGAAGGGACCGAAGGCAGAACTCAAATAACCCGTACCTAGATAAGGGTCCTGGGCTCGGGGTATGCAGACATACCGGGGAAGATCGTTCACCTGCGAGAGTTCGTGAGAAACCACCGACCCCATGCTCGGGTACGTCACGGCAGGGCTCGGCTGATAACCCGTTAACATGTTATGAACCCCCCGCTCGTGGGCTGCCTCGGTATGAGACATGGAACGAACGATGGTGAGCTTGTCTGCAATTTTCGCCGTGCGAGCCAGAAGCTCACTGAAGGCTACGCCTGGAACGTTGGAAGAGATCGACTTGAACTCGCCCCTCACCTCGATGGGTGCGTAGGGTTTTGGATCGAATGTGTCGATGTGACTGAGGCCACCCTGCAGAAAGATATGAAGAATGGCCTGCGCCTTGGCTCCGTCTTGCATGGGACCCGCGGTCAATGCTCGAACAAGACCGGAGTAGCCTCCCAACGACAAACCAAGCCCACCCAGAAGCCCACTCTTGAGAAAGAGCCGACGACCTTTCTTTTGACCCATCTGCTCCGACTGGCGATCTGTTGTGGAATCAAATGCCATTGTGTTTCCTCCTTCGGTCAAAGCCGCTATCCACATCGGACGTCAAGGATTATAGCAGGATTGAGTCAAGGGAGAACAACGCTGCCCCTATTTTGAGGTCAGAGTGACGATTCCATCCCAGGAGTCTCCGGGAGGCGTCTCGATCCGCTTCCTTGCATGGTCGGATAGGAACTCGTAGCCGACTTCACGGTTCGTTCCCTTCACTTGACGCTGCAGGTCGAGAAAACCTGCGTGTGCCGACTCAAACTTTCCCTCTCGAAACGAGTTCAAGCTCTCCTTCATCTGCTCGATCTCGTCCTGGGCATCGATGGAACTCTGGCTTCCGTCATTCGTCCCCATCAGGTCGTAGACAAAAATCGAATTGTCTCTTCCCTTGGGTCGGTACTCGCCCAACGGCCGGAGGAGGAATCGGGACGGATCGGCGATGCGTTCCATGACTTCTCGGGTGATCAAGATGGATCCCCCGAGGAACTTCGTCATCCCCTCGAGACGGGAAGCCGTATTCACCGCGTCTCCGATGATCGTGTAGGATCGCTTCTGTGGAGACCCGATCAATCCGGCGACGGCGTTTCCAAAGTGAACTCCCACTCCGATCTTCAACTCGGGAACACCCTCGGCGAGTTTTCGGTTGAATCGATCCGTCTCCGTGTTCATCATGAGAGCGGACATCACCGCTCGCTCCGCATCGTCCGGACGCCCCTTCGGAAGAGTGAAGATCGCCATCACTGCATCCCCGATAAACTTGTCTACCGTCCCACCACAGGAGCGCACGCAACGGGTCATGTGATTCAGGTAATCGTTCAAGTAGACGATCAGCCGCTCGGGTGGAAGCTGCTCGGAGATGTGAGTAAAGCCCCGGATGTCGCAAAACAAGATGGCAACTTCCTTGTCTTCTGCGAGGTACCCGCCATGCCCTGAGTACTTGAGGAGAAGTTCGATCTGTTCCTGCCCGACGAAACGGCCCGCGGAATGCAAGATCCAGGAATCCTTGGAATGCTCCTTTAGCTCCGACTCGATGGACGTTCGAAGGTCATCGGCTGCCGTCCCGTCGAGGCATACCAGGGCTTCCCGCAATTGAGATGTCGATTGATCGAACTCCTTGTCGGCATAGGCGGCCTGCGCACAACCCCGCAGCAACGCAGCTCTCTCAACAGGCGATGCGCCGGGAACCCGATCCAGATGCTCAAGAGCCACGCGAAAACTCTCCCCCGCCTCCCGCACTTTTCCCGAATCAAGCTCGATTTTTCCCTGAAGATGATGCACCCACCCGATCAATGCGTCTCGATCTCGAACCGATTCAGGAACGAGAGACACGTGCTTCATCGCTTCTGCAGCGAACCCACGCGCCTCTTCCGTGCCATCCCTCATGAGGGCTAGCTTGCCAAGACCGATCAAAGCAAACGCCAGACCGAACTCATTCTCTGACGACCTCGCAAGATCTGCGCTCTCCTCGAATCGAACCCGGGCCTCATCGATTTGGCCCAGTTCCAGAGCGCATTCAGCAAGGTGAGAAAGAAGCTGGACCCGAATTCCCTCGCTCGGGGCGACTCGCATGACGATCTCAAGATCTCGCTCGAAATACCGGGCCGCCGCGGCAAAATCCCCCAGATCGAGACTCAGTCGGCCAATATTCCCAAGAGTGTAGGCCATACTGACTTCGTCGCCAGCCTCTTCTCGGTACCGAAGCGCAAGTTCGAAATCGGATAGCGATTCTTTCAGAAGGCCTTGCTGATGCAGTAGGACACCATACGTATCCAGGACGCGAGCAAGATAAGCGCGTCCTTTTGCCGTACCGTCTTCGAACAGCAGTGCGACGCTACGATTCAGGGCGTAGGTCGCGGTATAGAGCGATTCCTCGTGCCGCGCCATGACCCCTCGAAGATGCCACAGACGCCCCCGGTCATAGGTGCTGAACCTGGCGCTCCTCGCCATGAGGTGCTTCACGATCTTGCCGAGGGGATTGTCAAGATCCGACCTCCGGGTCATCGCCGAGACGATCGCGGCATGCAGGAGAGTCTTCTCTTCGTTCTCGGGCTCAAGTTCGGAAGGATCAAACGATCCCACCGGTGGGGACGCGATCAGCGCCGCGAGGTCGGAAGAATCCGAGGGATTGATTCCAACCCGCTCCAAAACCTTCTTGATGAGTTCCTGCATCGACCATCCGCCAAACTTGAGGCCATCCATCGAAAATTCGCCTGGGTACTTCCCGCCCTACCTTAGCAGAATTCTCCGTGAATCAATTCCCCGCCTCAACCAGGCTTCTAACCTCCTTGCGAACGTCCACGATGCGGCTCTTATCGAGCATCTTGCCCCGCAGAATCACACTCTCCACATCCCGGATATGATTGATGTTCTCCAGTGGATTACCACCCAGCAATACGAGGTCGGCGATCTTCCCCTCTTCAACCGTACCTCGATCCTCCTCTTCACCCACAAAACGCGCCGCATTCACCGTGGCTGATTGCAGGGCTTGGAGAGTCGACATCCCCACATCCGAAACAAACATCTCGAGCTCGTCGTGCAGACTTGCCCCGGGAATGACCAGAGGAGCGCCCACATCGGTACCGGCTAGAATCGGCACACCGCATTCAAGGAGAAGCAGGATGTCTTTCTTGGCTTCCTCATGAATCGAGACCCAATCAAACCCGGCGCCCTCATATTTTTTGAGGGCAAGTTGCATTCGCCAGGAATCGAGCAGTCGCCTGGAGAGAAGAGGTCGCTCCTGCACATGGGGAAGATTGTCTCCCTCTTCGAAATTGAGAAACGAGCGAAGGACATGATCGGGCGTGAGACGATAACCTCGATCCGTGATCAACGTGGGAGTGAACGCTGCGCCGGATTCCGCCAGGGAGCGAAAAAGCTCCTTCTTCTGCGCCTCGGTTCGATTGCGGTGCTTGAAACCCCAGAAGCTATGCTCAAAACTTCGCTGCCCTTCCCGGGCCGCTTCGGCAAGATCAACCAGAACGGGAACGTGACCGACGAGAGGAAGCTCGTACTTTGCCGCCTCTCGGGCGAGAGCAAGGAAGATCTCCCTCGAACCAACGCTTCGAATCTTCAAGAAATCGACACCCTGGGCTGCGGTCTTCTTCACGAACTCTCGGGCATGATCCGGGTCACGAATGGCGACTCTCTCCGTGACGAGACGGGAGAACTCGTCGGCGAAGTCCGGCTCCATCTGGCGCAGCTGCTTGAGGGCACCCAGAAACTGAGAAGACTCAATCACCGCGCCGGAGATCTTGAGATGTGGACCCAGAATCACTCCTTTCCGCACCCGATCTCGATAGGCCAGGACTTCTTCGAGGTTGCCGCCCATTTCCCTCACCGCCGTGACGCCATGGGCCACGAACAATGGTAGGGATGACTCTCGAGCCATGGTGATGTGGACATGCATATCCCACAGGCCCGGAATGAGGACCTTTCCGGCCGCCGCAACGACCTCGGCAGAAGGAGGAGGCTTTGCGTCGGATTTTCTCTGAATCGACTCGATCCGATCCCCGCGAATCGTGACCGTCATGTTCTCTCGAATTCCCCCCTCAACCACATCGATAATCGCTACATCATCCAGAACCAAGACCTCAGGGATCTCGATGGGTTTTTCCGGAAGGGGGCTCCAAAGGACCACCAAGAACCAGATCCATAGACTCGGAACCATCAAATTCTCCTCATCGCTCGGGCTCCAATTGCTTTGGATCCTCTACTCAGTCGCCGATCCGTTCTGCACTCTACGCACCTGGACCGGGTGATTCGTGCGCTCATCCGTGATACCTTCATACGTATGATCCTACTCGACGGACCACTTGGAACCGAGCTTTTGGCTCGCGGGGTTCCGACGCCTCTCCCCGAATGGAGCGCGACGTCTCTGCGAGAGCATTCGCACGTGGTCGGAGAAATTCACCAGCGGTACGCCAGGTCAGGGGCAATCGTGCACACCGCCAACACTTTTCGCACGAAGAGGCGCACCTGCCCGCTGGATTGGGAGGTCTTGGCCCGCCGAGCGGTGAAAGTCTGCCGGGAGTCCATTCCAAAATCTCACCGGGTCGCCGCCAGCATCGCGCCACTCGCCGACTGCTATCGCCCGGATCTGAGCCCCGCTAATCCTGAAAAAGAACACCAGGAGCTGGCGGAAGTCCTCAAAGATGCAGGGGTCGACATTCTCCTCTGCGAGACATTTCCCCACATCGAAGAAGGGCTTTCGGCGGTTGCGGCAGCGGTCAAGACCGGCGTTGAAACCTGGATATCCTGGACACCCGGCCCTGGGTTGGACCTACTCTCCAAAGAGGATGTAGCTCGAGGTACCGAGCAAGCCCTTCGCCTGGGCGCCAAGGCAGCGCTCGTGAACTGTCTTCCCGCCGTAAATGCAATCGAGTATCTAGAAGCCCTCCTGTCGGCCCGGGCCAAAATCGACGAGAAGATCCCGGTCGGTGTTTACGCCAACACGGGTCAGCCCGAAGCGACCATGGGATTTCAGACTCTTGCCCTCTCCCCCCAAAAATACGTCGAGTTCGCAAAAACGTGGGTCGAAGCCGGAGCCACTCTGGTCGGGGGATGCTGCGGAACGGGCCCTGATCACATCCTGGCCCTTTCTCGCCTTGAAACGGCGGAGTAGATAGAGCCCGCACCCAAAGAGGCTCGGGGAGGGGAAGCAGGGACCGGAGCCATCGGGAATCCCAAGTCGGACAGTCGAACCTTGGAAGTTGTCAGGTGAAGACAGCCCAGCGAGCCATCAATAGCGAGTGCAGCATGACGGCCCCGATCCCATGCATCAGATTCTGAAAGAAGAACATGGTGGAAAAATGAAGGGGCCCGAAAGAAATGACCGTAACTCATCCCACTCGGTGTAACGATCTACCTCATAAGTCGTAAGCAATTTACTAGACGTGCCTTACATCGTCATCTGACGACTTGCTCCGGGAGAGTGACACCAAAAGTTACGAAATCGGCCTCCTGCTTCTCCAAAGACTCACTGGACACAATCGTCGTAAGCCATTCCCACAAATAAGTTAGCGAGTAAATCAAGAATCCTAACTGATTTGGCACACCTTTTGACTTAGTTCCCTCTGTTGTTCCCCCAGGGGATTCGCGGGTAAGTACCGAGAAATGCACCGAGATCGGGTTGGTTCGCAGGCAAGACTTTCAAGCCCCAACTCCGATCGGGTTCCAACCGGAGGTAAATTGAAATGGCACGTCGTTCACTTTGGTCTTTCTTCTTCGCAGCGATCATCGCTCTCGCCTCGATCACTCCCGTGCAGGCGAACGGGTTCCAACCTGACAACCTGGACGGACCGTGTTGCGGCCCAACCAATGTCAACATCCCACAGCTACCAGTCCAAACCTTGCAGACCAAGTACGTCTGCTGGAACAACTGCAGTCCGGGTCTATCGGGCACCGTTCTGACAACGTTCCAACCCGCACAGGTAGCATGCGGTATCTACATCAACAGGATGACCGTTACCAATCTCTCCGGAGCTCTCACCGCCTGGACCGGCCGCCTGGTCATGCAATACACCCGAACCTGGGCAGAAGCTTCTGTTCCCGGCGCAACTCCCGACACCCAGGTCTGGCGCTTCATCTTGAATGGCGACCTCCAGCCGTCACAACAGGTCATCAACCAGTTCGGCGGCAACGCATGCATCGTTGCTCCCTGTGTGACTCAGTACAATTCATTCCATGTTGATGGATACATCGATTACGCCCTGAACTGCAACACGGGCCAGATGTCCATCGCATTCGCCGTCGATCACGACTGCGATACCTTCGAGCACGCCAATGCATTCACGTGCCGACCCGGCAACTTCCATCCAACTCGCTCCTACTCCTTCATCGGACCGGCAGCCGGATTCGTCTGTGATGTGAATGTTCCCACGGCTCAGGGCCCGATCAACTGCGAAGCATTCCGAAACAACGACTTCACCCAGCCGCTCGCAGCAATCTGCCAGTTCGAGCAACCGATTCAAGGTGGCGGAATCGGCAACCAGGGAACCTTCTGCCCCTGCAGTCCAAACGCTCCTGGTCAATACAGCATCCAGCAGTTCGATGCCGGGACCATCTGCATGAGCGTCGCCAACTCGACTCAGGTTGACGTCTGGCCGGGGCTTGTTGGAAAGAGCTTGGGCTTCTGGACCGACCCAACCGTCTATCCAGGAACCGAAAGACTCCACATCGAACGGGGCCACACCTCCTACACGGATGGTTGCACGGGCGTCCAAACTCGACCCTACTTCATCGGCGCCCAGACCCAGGGTGGGTTCCCGACCTTCAAGCTTGATCCGACCGGAGCCCTGGTTCCCGTCTCGAGTCAGCTCATCGATCTTGGCGACGCAACGTTCTTGAATCAGAACAGCCAGCCCCGCATCGGAAAACTGAGCATCTCGGACAAGATGATCTACCTCAACGTCAACTAACGAACGAAGATTCGCTAGCCAACGCTGATCAAGACGCCGGCCTTTCTTCAGGTCGGCGTCTTTTTTCGTCTAGTTCGTCGGAGGCTTGTTCCTCGGCAACCTTTGAGGCAAATCGGCAACAATTCCTACCATCGCGGCGATTGCCGCCGATCCCATGGAAAGCTCGCGCTCGTTGACCGCGCTCAGGACATCTTTTCGGGAGTGGTGAAAATCAAAGTACCGCTGACCATCCGGAACGAATCCCATGGTGATCACCCCAGATTTCCGCATGGGGCTGATATCCACTCCTCCGTAACCCGGGTCCACCGGGCTCGCACCAATCGAAGAAAGCAGTCCACCGATCTCGCGAAGAACGGATAGCGCCGCCGGATTGGCATCTGTCGAAAATCCCCTGGGTGTAAATCCCCCCCGGTCCGATTCCAGAGCAAACACATGATTCTCCATGTCATCGAGGTGAGTGCCGTAGTAACCGTTTCCGCCCCGAACACCGTTCTCTTCGTTCATGAAGAGAACAACTCGGATTGTACGTCGGGGTTTCAACCCACTCTGCTTGATGAGACGAGCCGCCTCCATCACGTGAACACAGCCACTCCCGTCATCATGGGCACCTTGCCCGACATCCCAGGCATCCAGATGCCCACCCAGGACGACGATTTCGTCCGGTAGAGACGAACCCACGATTTCACCAACAACGTTGTGAGACTCTTGATTCTCGAGGGTCTCGCAACTGAGCACAAGCTGTAATTTCAGACCCGGGTTCTTGGCAAGAAGACTGGACAAGCCCTCCGCACCAAGAGTACTGATTGCTGCCGCCGGCACCTTGGGAACTTCCTCCGAGTAGCGCATACTTCCCGTATGGGGTTCATCATCGATAACGGTTGTCATGGACCGAACAATCGCGGCGACCCCACCCGCCTTGCTCGCCTCGGTTGCACCCCGGCCTCTTTGATCCACCGCTCCGCCGTAAGCAGCAAAAGTGTTGGTCTGAGCCGGATCGAGAGGTCGGTTGAAGAAGATGATCTTTCCCTTTGCCGCGTCCCCAAGCTCTTTGAGCTCGTCGAAGTTTTGAACCTCGACCACCTCCGCAGTAATGCCTTCGGGTGGAGTTGCGATGCTTCCGCCAAGAGCTAGAATCTCAAACTCCAGACCCCTTGCATCTTCCGGAGCGGCGATCGATAGGCTTTCCTTCTCCCCCCGCACCCAGTAGGGAACAATCACGGACTCGAGTCGCACATTTTCGAGACCGTCACGAATCATCGCTTTCTTTGCCCAGGCAACTGCCGCCCTTGCCCCCTCGGATCCAGAGAGTCGATGAGGAGCAGTTTCACAGAGCTCCGTGAGTTTCCGATAACTCTCTCCTTGAGTCAGGGACTCTCGAATGACGCTGTCCGCGAAGTCCTGATAACTCGAAAGTGCGTTCGAGCTGGGAGCTGACTCAACAGACTGGGAGCACCCTAGAAGGCCCCCGCACAGAAAAACACATCCTAAAACCCCCATCCGGACACGGATCATCATCAATTTCATCCTCTCTACTTCTGAGACGCACCACTAGTTCTGACGTCTTTTACAATGCCCGATATTCTCGCCCCCGGTCAAAAAAGGTCAATGATCCCTCCGATTTCCGGCCTGGACAATTTTCCGTGCAACCCTTTTGCTCCCAGCTGTCACTCAGTAGCCGAATCCAAGAATGCCCCGGGAATTAACGCCGCTTCGGCCAATCTGAAAAGAGAATCAACCATGAACCCGTCAAGCCAATCACGAGTGCTGCCCCTTCTTTGCGTGATCGCGAGTCTCATTCTCACCACTCCAGTCCTGTCACAAGCTCCTGAACCGACACAGAAATCCCCTCCCCTCCTTCAAGTGATTGGCCTGGAAATCCCGGTTCATGATCTAGATAAGGCCCTCCGTTTCTATGAAAAGGGGCTCCAGTTCGAGGTAAGAGAAAAGGATGATGACTGGGCTCTTCTCCAGCTGGGAGCCGCAAGCCTCCTCCTCACCACAGCGCCCAAATCATCCGATTCCTCCCTCAGCCCGCCCCTCTCCGGTGCCTATCTCAACTTCCGGGTTGAGAACCTGGATCATGCTGTCGCGAAAGCCATGGAATTCGGAGGTCGCTTCGCCGACTTGGCTCCCCAGCCTTTTGCTCTTGGGAAAGTTGTCGCTGGACGGGATCCTTCCGGAATTTCTTTCAACGTCCTCCGCATCGATGGGGATACGGTCGAAGGCCAGATTGCCGTCTTCAACCTGGGGATCGTCACCGAAGAAATTGCCGTTGCGGAGGAGTTTTACACGGGCCTTGGCTCTGAGGTTTACAGCAGAGACTGGCTCCCAAGAACCTTGCCGCTTCAAAATTGCGGCCCCATCTCCCTTGTACTTCACGACAAGATCGAAGACCCTGGAGTTCGGCATCATCGAAATTCACTTGTTCTCATGGCCAAGGACCCGGAAGCGGCGATCGAGGAGCTCGAAAAACGATCTATGTTCCCAAAATCGTCCATCGGTCGATGCCGCATCATGGGAAAAGAGGCCTTTTCCATTTTCGATCCCTACGGCAACCGCCTCAAGATCATCCCGAGTGACAATGGATGAGAAGACCATGGAGCGGCAGCTTGCCAAGGCCTTCCTCGCGGAGCGAAGCGAGGAAGGCTTCCGCCAGATGTACGCTCATTTCACTCCGAGTCTTTATCGCATCGCCCTTCGTATGTGCAAAGGCCACACCACAACAGCAGAGGACGTCATTCAGGAGATGTGGATCCGAGCGATCGAGCGAATCTCTGGATTTTCCTGGGCATCGACACTGAGAACTTGGCTGACCGGGATCGTTCTCAACTGCGCTCGAGAACAACTGAGAGATCAAAGCAAGAACTCGCCGTTCCTGGACGCTCTTCCGGAAACCGTATCTTCTCCTACTCTTTTTGCGGACGAGCTGGACCGTTTCGCAAGGCAAGATCTGGTCCAGGCCGTCGAAGCGCTCCCCGTCGGGTATCGGGAGATTCTGATCCTCCACGACATTGAGGGATTCACCCATCAGAGCATTGCCACCATTCTTACGATTACCCCAGGAACGTCCAAGAGCCAGCTCCATCGTGCCCGGCAAGCACTTCGTGAAACGTTGAACCACAAAAGCCCAAGAGGTTCGAAATGACAGATCCAAACGAAGATGATACTCCACTTTTCTCCCTTCAAGATGGGGTCGAGCTCCCGGACGCTCTTTCAAATCGAACCGTTCAATCACTGCAAAACCGGGGACTCCTCCAGGAGAATCCGGCCCCTTCTTCCCCGAGGATACGCCGGTTTCATCCAGGGTGGCTGCTTGCCGCTTCAGCTGCGGGCCTCTTGATCGGGTCACTGTTCCCCGTGGTAGAAAGAGGTGTTTCTCCAAAGGCCCCAACTCACCTTCTCGTCCTACACGGGTCCAACAACGATCGAAACGTAGCACCCGACGAGATCATGCGCCGGGTGCAGGAATATACGGTGTGGGCCAGCAACCAGGGACAATCCGGAGAACTGCTGAGCGGAGAGAAGCTGGCGAATGCTGGAAAGTCCCTCCGGTTTTCCAACGATCAGATCGAGACAGGACCCCTTGGTTCCGGCGTCGATGGTAGCCAAATCGAGGGCTTCTTCCTGCTGGACACCAAAGATCTCGCCCGTGCGATGAACGTGGCCAAGACCTGCCCACACCTCCAGTACGGCGGGTGGATCGAGCTCCGAGAGATTGACCGGAGGTGAGAAAAGAGCCCCTTCATAGATAATGAGCGATATCGCCTGTCTAGATCTAGAACGGGCCGTAGAGAAAAGCACGATCGTTTGCTTCCACAATGTGCGGGCCGCTCCAAGAAACTGGATATTATGACAGTGCCCAGACGACCTCGTCCATAGAACCTCTCTCTAGGGCCCAGTGGGCTTCTAGCGGGGCTTCAACTTGACTGATGCGTTCAACCGATTGCGACAAGTAACTGATGAAGCGGTACCAACTTGTCCAGAATGTTGTTTGGAGAGAGCTCGGATAACTTGCTGAACTCTTCGAAATCATGGAACATTGTGGAGGCCATCTTCCGTTCGAGTTTTTGTTTGGCGTCCTCTTCAAAGTGAGGTAATGCGCATCCGACGATTAACGAAGCAAACGACGCTCAGGCCGCAACTTTTCGGCATCTCTGCGGGTTTGAAGCTCGGCTCGAAGGGAGGCTTGTAGGAAACCTAGCCCCCCCTCCATGTAATATTGACACGCCCGGTCAATCGCGCCAGATGCCCTCTCTAGTTGGTTCTCAGCCAAGAAGGCAAGGGCACGGATCTCGTGAGCGATCCCGCGAGTAATCGGGTCTCTCGCGATGACGCTTGCTTGAAGGCTCTCTGCGGCCGCCGCGTCATAATCCTCAAGAGTTAGAGAGATCTCTGCCGCAGCGATCCAGGACCTCGCGGCAACGCCGTTCCACACGACATCTTTGGTTGCCCTCTGAGCGCTTCTCACAAAAGCCAAATGGGCTTCTCCGAGCTGCCCTGCAAGTTCATGGGTCATGCCGAGTTCATAGTGAATTCTACCTGGGCGGATTCCAGCATCGATCGTCAGTGCGTATTTCCAGGCATCCACCGAAGCTAAGTACAGGCTGCGGTCTCTCAAAAAAAAGGCGTAGGTTTCGGCGATCCGCGATCGAGCCAAGTCATCGAGTCGAAGGTCCGATCGAAGCCAAAGAAGAAGGCGCTGACAATAACCCGACCAAGACTCATCCTCGTGAAGGTCTTCAGTTACGCTAAGGAAAAACCTTACATCGTTCCCACTGTCGAGAATCGCGTTTGCGATGCTTGTGACCAACTGTTCTAGTTCGCCCCGAGGAAGTTCCTTCGCGCACTGAGGCAAGAATACATCGAGGGCAGGTTTTCCTGCGAACCCGCTTGTCCAATCGTCGATTCTTAAGAAGCCCGGTAAAGCCAACATAAGGCCCGTGATGTCTTTTTCTTCAACAAGCTTACCAAAGGCGGATCGTAGAAGAACCCTGCATTCCCGTGCGGCTTCTCCTGTGACTCTTCTTTTTTTGGCAAGGGAGGAATACCGCTTGCAAAGACCTGATAGAACTTGCCCCGTTTTCATTCCCTCCAACTCACGCCGGATCTCGTGGGCCAAAGTCCATTGGCCACTCTCGCGTGTTCGTGTTTCTAGCAAAGCCTTCAGATCTCGGTCCGGATTGGCTTTGATTATCTCCTCGCACTCCACCAAGACCTCATCGCCAAAACGCCTTGTTGACTCGAGTAAAGTCATGCGGCACAGTTCGGTCGCTTCTTGGATCTTTCCAGTTTCACGCTTCAATTGAATCAGACGAGCACGGTGGAGCGAGTCATCGGAGTGGGGAAGATGATTCTCAAGAATTCTCTCTTCCTGACCAAGAGCTAGAGCGGCTTTGTCCCAATACTTGTATTGAATGTTTATCCGGATTTCTTCTTGGATTAGCCATTGCACTTCTTCCCAGCTCCCACTTTCCGCATAGAAAGATTTCGCTTCTCTTAAGACCTCAAAGAAATTGTTGAGGTCTCCTGACTGCAGATGGATGTTTAGCAAATCGTTGAGCGCCGGAGTGGACTCTCTGATGAGCCCTGTTTGTTGCCGATGTTCAGCGATCGAGCCTTGAAAAAACTCGACTGCCTCGGTTGGCTGGCCACAATCGCGGAGGGCCCGTCCGACAAGAAGGTGAACATCCGTCCTCTGTTGGATTGGGTTGCTGGCAAATCGTTTTGCCTCCTGAAAGCAGGCCAATGCTTCGGAATTGCGGTTTTGGCTCAAATAGACACTTCCTAATTCAAGCCAGGAATACAGCGTATCGTGAGGCCCCTCTCGCAGTTCGGAGGACCTGATGATCGCGCTCCATGGAATCAAATCCAATAACTGCGGACGACGTTGCGCCTCTTGAATCCCCGCAGCTAGAAGATGTCCTTTGCTTAGAAGAGTCAGAAGTCGTTCATGTCGAGCTTCCTCATCGGGCACACTTGTCCACCAATCGATTTCGACAGTGGGCGAGAATGAGGAAGGGTCCTCAGGTCTTAGCTGGTTCGCGAGACTCCATCGGGTCTCGAGAATAGCAACTTTTTCGGCCCTAGGAACGTCCAAGTAGAGATCGTTTGCAATACTGAGACGGAGGTAGGAAGGAACCTTCTCGTCATCAACCAGCGACCGAAGTTCCTCGGTGGCTGCGGCTGGATCGGATTCGTCCTCCACATAGCGTGATCGAATATAACGAGCCCAGGAATTTTGAGAGTCGCCTTCAAGAATCCGAGTTAGAAGCTCTCTGGGGCGTCCAATCTTATTCTCCTCTTTGGAAAAGGCTAGTTCGAGAAAGGCTAGTTCACGCCATTCTTCAAGGCGATCTGGGTGGTTCTTCTGCAGGCGATCTCCACGAACCGCCAGCGTCTCCCGAATCTGTTCTATCCTCTGCTCCGGTTTCCCCGAAAGTGCCCGCGCAAACCCTGCGTCGCCCTCCTCCAGCCACTTTCGGCCGAGCCTCGTTACACGCCGGAGGAAGGGATCCAGATCATCACTATGGATGAGACCTCCTGGTAAGTATCTGGTTTCGATCTGGGCACCGTTTGGAATAACTTTGTTTTGATCAGGCTTCGCCCGACCGTGCAGAATGAACATCACAGATGTGAGTTTCCCTTGACCAAGGATCAGCTCTCTTTGGCCGTCCTCGAGCTGGGATTGGAAGCGAAGATACTCCCCATCGGTTAGAAGATTGAGGGCAACTTGGCCCCTTGGGTCTCGCTTGATCCCTTCTCGGAATGCTCTTCCAAAGTGCTCGCGAAGATGCTCCGCCACTTCTTTTTTTTGGTTTTGGTCAAGCTTGCTAAATTCAGGAACTTGGTTCAGAAACCAAAGCCAATCGGTTGCTTCAAGAGCAGGCGTGAGCGGATCGATAACGAAGTCTAGGAGAGCCTCTTCGGAGAGGTTTTCAAGTGCGGGCTTCGGCTCCTTTTCTCCCATCAGTTTGTTCCATTTGATTTCGGAGGCGCGACCAAGGGTTTCGACGGTCTTCTTGAGCCTGCTATTCTTCGTTTCCGTGACATATTGACGAAGGCAATAGTTGATGGAAAGAGCAGTCACCTTGGTCAAATCGTGATTGCGAAAGAAAGACTCCGTTGGTTCGACTTTGTCATCTACATATTCCTTAACAACGTACTCATAGCTCATGGCTACCAGCAAACCGACGCAGATCGCAGTCGCGACCGTATCGGCGAGCCGTTCGGCAATGCCATCCTTCGCATTTCCACTGTCAAGAATAGCGCCTAGCCCCACGAAGAATAGGTAGCCCAGGAAAATCAACAATAGGACAGGGATCTCCGGGTGCTCGAGCTCTCCCTTCTTCGAAGCCACAAAAGGCAGTGAAGCGAGGATCCCCAGAATCGGGAGCACCATGAACAAAAGCCTTCTCTTTTGTGTTTGCTTCGATTTCGCGTTGGGTGGGACGACTTCCGATGTGTGTGATCCGTTCTCTTCGTCCGTTTCCACCATGGAACGATCTCCTGTGAGTATCTGGTTTTCCGCCAGCGTTCTAGCCCCGGAACCAGCGGGTTCCATCGGGAGCTAGAGATGCGCTCGCACTTTTCGTAGACTTCAAGGGTCTCTCTTAGAGTGGCCGGCGCGAGATTGATCTCGAGCTGCAGATTGGCTTTGATGCGCATTGCTCCCGCCCTTTGTTGTTCGTGAGTAAGCACCATTGATGTACCAAAGGGAGGGGATTTTTCATTTGTCGACTCTCTTGCATTCGAGCGGGAATCACCCGATTCTCGTTGATCTACACTAGCCTACTCGCCGCGTCACAATACAGGATCTAAGCTAGCTAAGCTAGAGGGCTAGGCTACGCATTTCGAGTTTGCGAGGGAATCTGACCGGAAGTACTTTGGTGCAGGCGGAGCCCTAGCCAACAAGGCGTTTCCCTGAACAGAGCTAGAAGGGAATGACAAAGTTTTCTGGCCGTCTCGACTGGAAATTGACGATTGAACGAAGCCGCTCCGACAAACTCAATGCCTCATCATCGGCAAGACCAAAACCTTTAATCTCCTTCAGTCCTCCCTTCCATCCCGCCCCTCTCCACATCCTTCCCTTTTTTCGGTACCCTTCCCCGATGGACTACCACAAAAGCCACCAACCTGAGAATTTCTCCTTTCCCGGAAAAGGCCCTCATAAACCCGGTCAGCTTGTGCTGGGGCGCCGGAACTTTCGGTACAGGGTTACCGACCTCGGGGAAGATATCTTTCGCCTTGTCTTTCTCCACCGGCAGTGGGGAAGTCAAAAGAGTCAGGCTAAACTGTGTTCTCACTTTTCCGGAGAGAGCCGCTCCAAGCTACACATCCACAACAAGGGACTCTCCCTTCGCACCCATGACGGGTCAGAGATTCTGGCCAGTGAGCCGGGTCGACTCTTCGGAGTGAGTGGACGAGCATGGATGCTCCAGCTGCGCCACGAGAAGAACATGCAGTTCTATGGCCTCGGGGAGAAGTGCCTTGGCTTGGAAGTCTCCGGCATCCAGACCAAGTTCTGGAACACGGATGTGTGGTCCGATTTCGATGAACATCACTATCAACACGGAAACCCGGACCCTCTGTACGCTTCAATTCCCTATCTCATCATCAAGCGTGGAAATCAGTACGCAGGGATCCTCGTCAACAACCCATACCCGGTGTTCATCAACACAAATCCGAAGATCCTCATCGGTGAAGTTCACGACCCCGCACTCGGCAAGCAATCCAGGTTCTTTGTTGGCTCGCCTGACGGTTTGCCGGAACTCTACCTGATCGTCGGGCCAAGTCTTCAGGAGCTCACGCAAAAACTGCAACGACTCTGCGGCACGACTCCTTTGCCACCTCTATGGGCACTTGGGCATCATCAGTGTCGCTGGGGTTATGAAAGCTATCGCGACCTGGATCGATTGGATCAGTCCTTTCGGAAACACAAAATACCCAACGATGGACTCTGGCTGGATATCGACTACATGTCCGAGTTCAGGGTCTTCACGTTCAACTCGAAACATTTCCCGTCCCCGACTTCGCAAGTTCAAGATCTGCGAGATCGAAACCGGCATGTCGTTCCCATCTTTGATCCCGGGGTGAAGGTGGATCCAAAATTCTCGGTCTATCGCTCGGCACTCAAGAACAAGGTCCTCTGTCAAAACCCTGAAGGGACACCGTACGTAGGATTCGTCTGGCCCGGAGCCACGGTCTTTCCAGACTTCTCACTTGAGTCAGCAAGAAAATGGTGGAGGGATCAGGTGGCTAGCTTTTCAAAACATGGATTCTCTGGAGCCTGGATCGATATGAACGATCCTTCCACGGGCGCTTCCGAAAATACCGAAATGCTTTTTCAAAACGGCAAAGATGCCCATGACACCTATCACAATCAATACGCGCTTGGCATGGCTGAAGCGACCCGGGCGGGCTTTCTTGCTCACCAACCAGATCGGCGCCCCTTCCTCCTTTCCCGCAGCGCATTCATCGGCAGCAGTCAATTTTCCGCTGTCTGGACAGGAGACAAGGTCTCCAACACTCATCACCTGCAAGGCGCCATTCCGCTCAGTCTGAACCTCGCCCTCTCCGGAATTCCATTCAATGGGCCAGATGTCCCCGGCTTCGGCGGAGACGCAACGCCAGAACTTGCGGCAACCTGGTACAAAGCAGGTTTTCTCTTTCCCTTCTTTCGAAACCACACCGCCAAGGCCACCCGAAATCAAGAACCCTGGGCATTCGGATCAAAAACCACCCGGATCATCCGCCACTACATCCAGATGCGGTATAAATTATTACCCTATCTCTATAACCTCTTCATCGATCAGGAAGAAGACGGGACCGCAATCTTACGGCCCCTGTTTCACGACTTCCAGGACACGAAAAGGCTCCCCCTCGGATTCATCGACGACCAGTTCTTGGTTGGCCCCTCGATCCTTCAGGCACCGATCCTTGATCCTCAGAAAGATCATCGAGAACTTGTGCTGCCCAAAGGGAGGTGGTTTGACGCGCGAGACGGCAAGTGGGTCGACGGAGGAAAGAGACTCCGGGTTCAGTGCAAAGCCAGCGAAACGCCGCTGTATGTTCGCAACGGGAGTATGATTCCCCTCCAACCCGGAACAAGAACCGATAACGACAGTGACCTCAGCACCGTCGACCTTCATGTGTTCATCGACCCCAAGAAGCCGGAAACGGCGGAGACCCTTTACCGATTCGATGATGGTGTTTCTTTTGACTACAAAAAAGGCGCTCGAACATCCTTCAGGGTCATCGCCAAATCACGCAAAGCGAATGGACTGAAGATCACAGTAGATGAACTGAAACTCGGATACAAGGCCTGCAACGCCCGCTTCTTCGTCTACGGAAGTGATCCTCTCCTTGAAGTGGAGATCGAGAATAATCCTGGCTCCCGCGAGAGCCTGGCTCTTCAACTGAAGGAGTCAAACTGGACCTTTACAGGAAAAAGGATCTCTTGCCGCACGACGAATCGGATCCGGATCGGGAAGTAATAAACTCTCTACTCCAAGGTGATTTGAACCGGGCCGAAAATCTCACTGACACCAGACAGATCGGCCTCATCCAGTGTGACCCCGGCCAAATAGAACGACCTCCCCGAAAGGCCTACACGATCCGGAACCTGAACCGTCGCCAATGCCCCTCCGGTTGAGGAAAGAACTCCCGAGAATTGACCGAACTGGGAGATATCCCCCCGGAGGCTCGCTCGAAAAATATCGTCCTGATCCAGAGGAAATATTCGAGAGTCGGGGGAAGGTAGTGCAGTTCCCGTGTCCGTGGTAATGGACGCAAGGAGGCGATAAGGAAGATTCGCTTCCTCGGGAATGTTCACGGTCAAGCCGAAGGTGGCGCCGATGACTGGATCAGCAAATCGAGTCAGCTCTTGTGGAGTGTACCTGGAAATTCCGCCGGTCCGCATCGAGCCGAAGAATACCTCCTCATTCGATCCCACGGCCACCGTGTTCAAATAGCGTCCATGAGTCGTTCCGTCGGGAACGTCCTCAACATGAAACCGATCAAGAGACGGGCGATATCGGGAAACTCCTCCTCCAAAGGTGGCTAGCCAGACGTCTCCATATCCATCAATATCGATATCCACGATCTGATCGTAACCGAGCTCGGAATCGCTCCGATTTCTGCTTTCCCACGAGCCCCCATCAAAGATGGCAAGCCCACGGCGGGTGCCAGCATAGACCGAGCCATCGGGATGAACGGCGACTGCGTAGACCGTATTGGCCGGAATCCCTTCCGACGTGGAAGTCGAGGTATGAACCGTCCAGACGTCATTTCCCGGACCCGCATCTCCGCCGTGAGAAAGATGTGCAACACCTCCGTTTCTCAATCCAAGCCAGAGAGACTCGGTATCCACCGGAGTGATGCAGAAAATTCCGGTTGAGGTCGGAAACCCGGGGAGGGGTTGAGAGTAACTACTCCAACTGGCTCCATCGTAGCGATAGAGACCATTCCTGCCTCCGGTCCACACGATGCCCGCTGAATCCACCGCAACATCAAAGAGAAAGGGATCTACAACCGGCGAATTGGTGCTATCGAAGATGGTCCAGGTTGTTCCGTCAAAGTGGTGAAGGGCCGTACCCGGAGGCCCTGGTGTCCCATCGTCAAAGGTCCCGATCCAAACGCTCCCGTCTCCTCCGTCCGCCAGAGTTACGACTCGATAGGACCGAAGTGGCGAATTGCTGGGATCAAAGACGGTCCACGATTCCCCATCCAGTTGAAAGAGTCCGCCAACTCCATCTTCCCCTCCACCGATCCAGACACGCCGGCTCGAGTCGACAAGCACCTCGTCGATCCGATCCGTGGTGAGGGGAGAATTCGTGGGGTCAAGAAAAGACCAATCCGGATGAACAACCGCGGGTTCGGGAAATAGATCTTCATTGGTTCCCCCATCTGCTTCCCATTGTTCAAAGAGATCGGCCTTGCCCACGCTGTCCGTCCAGACCACTACGCCGCTAGCCAGCAGAGGATCAATATCTTCGGTCAGCCAATCATCGATCGTCTGCATGTCAGTCAAAATATCGAACGGACTTGCACCCAACCAATCATCGGGGTGAGAAACAAGCAGATTGACGAAGGAAAGCTTTCCCGGAGTATGGGCCTCGATTGCGTACTGCAGGGAACGGGTCGTCTCTTTCGTAATGGATGAAGCTCTTCCCGATCCATCCGCGGCACCGGGAGAAAGACCGATCATGAACCCGGATGGGTCCTGTGAGTAACAATCCTCCTCGTCCCGGCGAAAGGGAATCTGACCGATATCAACAAGCTGAGTGGATCGATCTTTGGGACATGTTCCCCGTGTTCGGTACCCAAGGCCGGATAGAGTCGCCTCGGATCCTCCCCCCTCGATGTGCTGAGGGTAGGAGATTGGCGAGAACCCGGTGGTAAGAGCATTCAGAAAGACCGTTGCCTGAGTGAGGGTGACGCCACCGTGATCGTGATACGCGATCTCATGCCCACGAGACGCAAGATCTCCCAAGGAACCAGGAAAGCCGGGACCATTGCCAAACATCAGACATCCGTTGATGAAGTTCCACGAACACGCAACGACCATGTTGCCCCCGTGGCTCTCGATCACCTGGCCCATCAAATCAAGGATGTTTCGTCCTTTGTTCCAGGTCGCCTCCACGTCCCAGGGGGACGGGTCCACGTGCACCATCCAGGAGATGTAAACCGGCTCATCCACACCGGCCTGGCAAAACGCCGGGGTGGGGAGGAAGAGCAGCACGATGACCAGTGCGAGAAAGAGAAGACGAGGAGTGGCTGAAGTAGCGGGGCGCATGGTAGGGACTCCCATCCTGATGAACTCCAATGCAAGTTCACCGGTTCCTATTTTGGCTTGTGAAGCCAGGTTTTCCAATCGAGCCAGGGAATGGCTGTTCTATGGAACCGCGGAGGCAATGAAGAGTTGCGGATAAAGTTGAACGATTTACGCCCCGCCCGACCTTGGTTGGCCCTATGGTAGACTTGAGTCAACCCCATGAAACAACAGGCAAGACACATCCGATTCTTCTCGATCGTCCTTCTCCTCATTCTTGGCTGTGCTCCCAAAGACTCGACCCGAACCGCGGCGCAAGCCCTGGGTCTCAACTGGCAGGCCGAGGTGAAGGACGCAGACATGTTCGCGGACGGAGGGACCATCGGGTTCATTCTCACCGATGGTTTTCGGGAGATCCCCTGCTGCTACGATGGCCGGATGATCAAAACTGATCCTGACAGGGCTTCGCCTCGCCCACTCCGCCATCTATTCGTCGGAGCCCTCCACCCAGATCGTGCCGGTGCGGAAATGATTCCCATCTGCGGAGAAAGAGAACAGGCCATCCGGATTCTGCTGAAAGACTGGTACGAAAACCGGGCAACCGAAGAATACAAACACTTGAAAGCTGGCGTCGCCACTCCGCCCACCCAAGACTTCAGGAACGTTCACTATGTGGCTCAGCTCCTGGAGTATCTTGATCGAGATTCAACACCAGAGCGAAAATACGCCAATGACCTCGGGCTCGAAGGATCAATCGATATTCCGTGGATTCAGAAGTACGAAGATGGCGGCACCGTGGGGTTCGTGCTCGAAGATCAAGAAAAGAAGATCGAAGCGTGTCTTGATGGTCGCATGGAATCAGCTGATGAGGAAAACGATAGACCATTGAGACACTTCTTCGTCGGCGCGCTTCACCCCACTCACGCCGGCGCGCGTTCGATTCCCATCAAGGGAGTTGAAGAAAAAGCCATCGTCGGCCTCTTGAGCGAGTGGGTGAACAGCAGGGTTTCGGTCAACGACCAGTTCAAGATCCTGAAGAAGACTTGCCCGGACGTGGGACCTGCCGCCCGAAGATGGCAAGCCGTCCGCCTCCTGTACAGGGTCGTAAGGATGCGCGACGAAAGAAAAATCGACACAACGAACCCATTTGAGGAATAATCCGTCAGGAACCCCTACGCCATCAAACCCCGGAGCACGCCACTCAAGACGTCGATCGAGCGAAGATATTCCCCCACGTCAACATGCTCATCCGGCGTATGATCCAGGCTGCTATCTCCCGGGCCGTAGGCGAGCATCGGCGTGTTCGGCCAGTGAGGTGCGACCACGTTCATATCCGCCGTACCCGTCTTCACGACGAACCGAGGATTGCCGTCATGCTCTCGAATCGACTTCAGAAAGGCTCTCACCAGAGGATTCGCCTTTCCGGAACGATAGGCAACTTCACCCCCGGAAAACGAAAGATCAAGATCGTTGCCGAGCTCCTTCAATCTCTCGCTCAAGTCAGCTTCAAGCTCGGCGGGGGAAAGACGCTCCGGAAGGCGAAATCCGATCGACAGCCTCACGATGCCGATCGTTCCCGCGTCTTCTGAATTGATGCTACGAAGAGAAACAAGAACCCGATCAAAGGCCGATTTTGCCTCCAGCTTCTCGTTCCACTCCTCGCAATAGCGCTCGATCTCTTGCCAGAGACCAACCCCAACCTCCGCGGGAAGCGGCGCCTGTCCGGCAGAATGGGAAAACGGGGAACGCAACTTCACATCAAGCAACAACCTTCCCTTGTATCCAAGGGTGACTCGATCCCACCGGCTTGGCTCTCCAATCACGCAGCAGTAAGGATCCACCGAATGCTCTCTTCGATCCGACACCACCCGGCGAGCTCCCTTGCTTGTTGCCGCCTCTTCTTCCACCGCTCCGACAACCGTTACCTTGAAATCATCGGCAACAGAAGCTCGGGCCGCAGCAACCGCGAAGGCGCAAAGAGGACCCTTCGCATCGACAGATCCCCGTCCATAGAAAAGATCTCCCTCCCGTCTTACCGGAACCTCCCCCGGAAACGTATCGATATGACCCAGCAGCAGGATCTCCCGGCTGCCGAATCCCTGGCTTCCCACGGCATTTCCCGCGCCATCCACCCTGGACGGGAGCCCCCTCTCGCTCATCCATCCACTCAAGAACTCGACCGCACTACGCTCTTCACGTGAAACGCTCGGAATGGAAACAAGCTTGACGAGAAGGTCAATGGCCTCCTCATCGGAAACGTGCCCAGCTTCTGACTCACCCATCGAGAACCTCTTTCACCACCAGCAAAGCAGTATCCAGATCTTCTTCCAAAATAGTAAGCGGAGGAAGCAACCGCAACACGGTTGGCCCGGCGGGCAATGCCCACACTCCTGCATCCATCAACTTCTTCAGAACCGGCGTGACTCGATGCCGCAATTCAACCCCGATCATCAGACCCAGGCCCCGAACCTCCCGGACAGCTTTCAAGTTGGCCGACAGAAGATCGGATTGAATCCGCTCGCCAAGACGAGCGGCCCTCTCACTCAACTTTTCTTCCTGAAGAACCGACAACACCGCACGAGATGCTGCACAAGCCAAAGGATTTCCCCCGAACGTCGACCCGTGAAGGCCAGGCTTGAAGGTTCCCAGCTCCTCTCTCCAAACGAGGGCACCCATGGGAATTCCGCCCCCAAGAGACTTCCCCAGGGTAATGAGATCCGGGGAGACGCCTGAATGTTCACAGGCGAAAAGACGCCCGGTTCGGCCAAGGCCGGTTTGAATCTCGTCGACGATCAGCAGCGCTCCGGTCTTCCGGCAACGCTCCTGCGCGAACAGAAGAAACTCCTCCGGGAGACAGTGGACACCTCCCTCCCCCTGAACGACCTCGATGATCAAACCAGCCGTCTCTTCCGTGACCGCCTTCTCGATTTCCTCCTCGACCGGAAGAACATGGACAAAGCCCGGTACCACCGGCAGAAAAGGTTCCCGGTATTTTTGATTTGCGGTCGCGCTCAAGGCGCCAAAAGTACGGCCGTGAAATCCTCGCTTCAAGGCCACCATTTCGGAGCGCCCGGTGAACAATCGGGCGGCCTTGATTCCCGCCTCGTTGGCTTCCGCTCCCGAGCTACACGGAAAGACCCGGGTGAGATCTCCCCTGTCACTTTTTCCAAGAGTGGCGCCAAGGGCTCGCGTCAACTCGGAAAACCAAAGGGCCCGTTGATCGTTGTAACTACTCTCGGTATGAGCAACGAGGAGTCCTGCCTGCTCTTGAATCGCTGCCAGAACCCTCGGATGGGAATGGCCGACGTTCGCCCAGCCCTGCGCCGCGGCAAGATCGATGTAGGATTTCCCTTCCGCATCCTCGAGGCGAGCCCCCTTCGCCGCAACGATAGTTACTGGACGACGCAAGGTTGCACCGGAAAAATGGGCATCCTCAAGGGCTCTCATGTCATCAACCACCGATGACCGTCCCTTCTCCTTCGAGCGCGCGGGTTAGCGGGTTTTCCACCCGACCATCGGCAAAGATGACCTTCCCGACCCCGTCCGCGAGAGCTTCCATCGCGCCCATGACCTTCTTCTTCATCCGGTCTTTCGCCACATCCATGAACTGTTCGATCTCGTCGGCAGGAATCTTTCGAATCAACGAACTCTCGTCCGGGAACTTCTCGAGAAGCCCGGGAACATTGGAAAGAATCACCAGCGTTTCGGCCGAAAGAGCAGCCGCCGTCATCGCTGCTGCCCGGTCTCCATCAACGTTGATTGCTTCCCCCTCGTAGCTGATGGCAGGAGGCGTCAACACGGGAAGATAGCCCTGCTCGAGCAAGGAGACCAAAAGTCCCGTATTGACCTTTTCAACCTTGCCGGTGAAATCATCCCGGACCACCATCTTGCGTCCGTTTCGAATGACCTTGATGACACTCTTTCGTGGTCCTTCCCACAGCCTGCCGTCAATTCCGGAAAGCCCGACAGCATTGACACCTCTCTGCTGAAACCGCTCCACCACGCCTTTATTTACCTGACCGCAGTAGACCATCTCGAAGATCTCCAGGGTCCGCTTGTCGGTGCGCCGTGAAGTGTAGCCGCTCACCGAAGTGAGAAACTCAGGAGGATGACCTAGCTTCTCGGAGACTTCGTTCGTGAGTGCCGAGCCACCATGAACGACCACAATCTTGTTTCCCGCCCGAACAAGACGAGACACATCATCGGCAATGAGATCGTAGTCAATCCCGGTCCCGCCTCCGATCTTCACCACCAACATGGCTGCTTCCCTCCTACCAGAAATGCTTTGAGAGCATCAGAGTGGATGAAGGCCAGGAAACCCAAGGCCCTCGGCTTCATCCCAACCCATCATGACGTTGAGGGTCTGAACCGCACTCCCTGCCGCCCCTTTCATCAGGTTATCGATGGCTGCCACCGCCACAACCCGCTGAGGATCGGTTCCAGGGTCAAGTTCGAATCCCACATCACAATAATTCGTGCCGGAAAGGACTTTGGGTTCCGGATACCGAAAGATACCGGTCTTTTGCTTGACGAGGCGAACGAAACGTTCATCACGATACGTCTGACGATAGAGCTTCCAGACGTCTTTCTCTTCGAGAGTCTCGGAGAGAAAACAATGAGCCGTAGCGAGCGCACCACGAACGAGCTCCACCGATGTGACCGAGAAGTTGAGGTCAAATTCGGCACCCAGGTTCTGCCGGATCTCCGCCTGATGACGATGCCCCGTCAGCTTGAAGGAACGAACTGCGCCACTTCTCTCCGGATGGTGCGATCCGTCAGTGGGCCTCGCTCCACCCTCAGAAGAGCCAACTTTCACGTCCACAACCACGCGAGTCAGAAGACCCGCCCGGGCAAGCGGCATCAGCGCAAACGTCGTCACGGTTGCGTTACAACCGACGCCGGATGCGAATCGAGCTTCCCGCAATTCTTCCCGGTTGAGCTCGGGAAGACCATAGACGAACCTGGATAACCACGAAGCATTTGGATGCTCTTCCCCGTACCACTTCTTGTATTGCACGGGATCTCGCAGGCGAAAATCGGCCGAGCAATCAACCAACCTCTCCGCGAAGCCGGTGAGATCTTCGATCTTTCCCGCGGCAAACCCGTGAGGCTGAGCCAGGAAAAGAAAGTCACACGGAGTCATCGCTTCGGGATGAACGAACTTGAGATCCGTCCGGCCACGTAGATTGGGATGGGAATGATGAACAAACCGACCCGCCTGACTTTGGGACGTCACCTGACTGACCTCGACCCGGGGATGATCGAGAAGAAGGCGCAGAAGTTCGCCCCCTACGTATCCGCTTCCGCCGAGAATGGACACGGACAAGGTCTTGTTCACTTTCCCGACCCCACTGAAAGAACATAAGACACCACCCGAGCCGGGATATCGACTCCCGTGGTATCGATGCTGTTTCTGAACTCCATCGTATAGTTCACTTCGTTGATCAGGAGCTTCCCGTCTTTCGTCTCGAGAAGATCGACCGCAACCACTCCACCTCCCACTGCTTTTGCCGCCGCCAGAGATATTTCCGCGATCTCGTCGGTCAACGGACAATTCACCGCGGTCCCCCCTCGGGATGTGTTGGTGATCCAGTGTTCAGAGGAGCGATAGATCGCCGCCACGACCTCATCCCCGATCACGAAAGAGCGAATGTCTCGGCCCGGCTTGTCGATGTACTCCTGAATGTAGAAAATCGAGTGGTGATAGCTGCCAAGGATTTCCTTGTGTTCAAGAATTGCTTCGGCAGCTTCCCGGTCGTTGACCTTGGAAAGAAGCCGTCCCCACGAGCCAACTGCCGGTTTCAGCACAACCGGGTAGCCCATCTCTTCGATCGCCACAAGAGCCGAAGCCGGAGTGAATGCGACCTTGCATCGAGGAATCGGAACCTTGTCCCGAACCAGCGAGGAAGTTGTCTCGAGCTTGTTTCCGCAGACGAGAGCCACCTCGTAGCGGTTCACCGTGGGAACCCCTTGATCGTTCAAAATCTTCAACGCGTAGAGAGCGCGGGAGTGATTGATGCAACGCTCCAGCACAACATCGAACTTCTTCCAAACATCGGAATGAAGATCAAACACCAGGTTTCGATCATCGAGAAGCTCGAATGGGATACCCTGGGCCTCAAACGCCTTGAAGAGCAGCTTTTCTTCCACACGAATTCGCGAGTGAAGAACTCCTATCCTTGGATGCGACAAGTCACTCCCCCCAATCTTCTTCCTCTTCGGGCGCGGGCTGAAGCGCAAATGCGGAATCGCCCTTGGTCACTTCAAGCTCTACACCGCAGTCGCCGCACTGGACGATCTCCCCCTCCATCGTATCGGCCTTCAACTCGACCGATCCGGCGCATTCGGGGCACTCAAGCTTCTTATCACTCATGTCAGCTCCTTCACTCAGCACAGTCGATGCAACAACTCAAAAGAGACTCCATACAATATAATGCTTCTTCAAGAACCCTAAAATCTCGATCTGTTTCCCCCGGGGATTTCCTCCCAGGAAAGTTCGTTCGTGGGCCCAAGAAATGCCCCGGCTTGATCGACTAGCGCATTCCTCCCCTTTGAAAACTAAGACATTGGGGAAAAAGCGCTTACAGGACAATCAAGACATCCTGCCCATGCTCTTCCCATCCTCAAGCTACTTCCATTCCAGGGATACCCACGGGCAGGTGGCTCAAGCCACCATGAAAATCCAGCCCGGGGGACAGGGTATTCCCCATGTCGAGGCTCAAGTTCTCCGGCCACAAATTTCGAAAGCCTAACCATCGGCCCATGTTCTGTTCAAAACCATGCCGACCACCAAGGCCCTTTTTGAGGAAGCAAAGCATGACGAGAGGCATCGGGATCATGGTGATCACCTTACTCTTAACTGGTTGCACCACCACAACGTCCCCAAAGACACATCCAGAACCCAGTCCCGGAATGAGCAATGTATGGGGCTACGCCCGCATGGTAGCTCCGGATGAAGTCCCGGACGCCTTGGCCCCGGATGAGGCTCAATTCTCCGAATTCGAGCTGACGCGCTACGAAAAACCCAGCTTCGCGGTCGTCTATCTCGAAAACGGAACGCCGAACACCGAGCCGGTTCAGCTCACCATCTCCAACGAATCCGGAGTCTGCCTCTCCCCTCACTTCTGTGCCATGGGCGAAGGGGCGGATCTCATCATCAAGAACGAAACGACCCAGGCCTGCACACTATCTTCTCCCGAGCAAGGACTCCTGATTCAAATCGGGCCTCGCTCGGAAACTCAATTTACGGCCGGCACCTCCGGATCGTTTGAACTCTTCCCCATTCGTAATCCAGAGCAGGGAGCAAAGGTCTTCGTAGCACCCGGTCCCTTCAGCGTTCTGGATGATCAGGGGCAATGGTCCCTTCGGGACGTCGATCCCGGGCAACATAACCTTCGAGCCTGGCACCCACGGCTTCCACAAACGGAGGGCAAGATTCATCTCAACGTCGGTGAGACTCAAAGAGTCGACCTTGAAATGGGAATCGGGGGCCTACCAAAGGTCTCGCCTGCCGGCGACCGCAGTGAATAACATGTCCCCGGTGACTGTTTCAAAAATAGCAGAACTACGGAGATCTCAACCATGATGAAAACCAAGGTTTTCAAAGCATCCATGCATTTCGCATTCTGCATTGCTTTTCTGGCAAGCCCACTCAGTGCAACGAGCATGGCCCTTGGAAAAATAACGGGCGATCTGAAGAGTCCCGGAATCGACCTCAAGACCACCGGGCCCATGGTGATTTACCTTGAAAGCACCGACAAGAACTTTGAATTCGCGGCTCCCAAGAAGAATGCCAAAATCAGTCAAAAGGACGCAAAGTTCACTCCGGCTCTCCTGGTTCTCACCGCCGGCCAGACCGTGGACATGCCCAACGATGATGACATCTTTCACAGTGTGTTCTCCTACTCACGTCCGAACGATTTCAAATTCGAACCCTACCCCAAAGGGCATAGCCGATCGATCAAACTCGAGCATCCCGGCATCGTGAAGATCTATTGTTCCATTCACGAGAAGATGAACGCGACCATCGTGGTCTCGCCGACTCCTCATCACGTGACGGTGAACAAGGCGACTCGCTTTACCATCTCCGATGTTCCTCCTGGTCGGTATCGCATTCGCACCTATGGGTTCTTGCCTTCCCAGGACACCGAAGTCGTTGTTGAAGCAGGAAAGATCAGCTCGACCGTCGTAACTTTCGATTCCAAGAAGTAGGTTCGTCCACCTGAAAAAGGCAGGCTTCGCTTGAAGATCCGTCCAACACTTTTCGTTCGCTTTACCCTTGTCTTCACCATGGTCGCGGCGTGTTCAACCGCCGTGACCCTCGTGCTTCAAGGACTCTCGGTTGGACAGGATCTTGATCGAGCTCTCAATGACCGCCTTGTTCGCGCGGTCAACGCTGCCGGAAGTCTTGTGAACGGACATGTCGAAGGTGCATTCAAGAAGTACAAGGCCTACACCACAGTCCCTCAGACCTTTGCCCTTCTCGAGCAAATGGTTGACACATCTGATCTGGAGTCCTTCGAGGACGATGGAAGCCTCGAATTTCGGGCGGAAGAGATCGCCAAACATCACGATGAATGCGTTCTCATCACGTTTCTTGACAACAAAGATGTTGTTCTTGCCAAGACCGGGGCCTCCTTCCCACAAGAGCTCTTTCCCCAGGAGGGGAGCAGGCTCATCGGATTCAACAAGAGGGCCTATGTCGTCGTAGCCGTCCAGGTCCATACACCTGGAGGCCAAAAAGTCGGCCGCATGGTGGCCATCGATCGATTCTCCGATACCCAGATGAAGACCTGGTCGGGGCTCATCGGAGCCGACCTGACAATTCACTATTCAACTCCAACAGAGGGATTATCCTCTGACATCCTTGAACTTCCCGTGATCGGCGCCGGGAGCCAGATTGACCTTCGAGCCTCGATGTCTCGGGAAGCGGATGCAGACGTCCTTGCCAACATGCAGCTAAAGCTCCTCTTTTCCGGGCTCTTTGGCATGACGCTCGTCTCCGTGGCAAGCTTATTCGTCAGTCGGGGAATTGCTCGCAGCGTTGGCAACATCAAGAAAACAACGGTAAAAATCAGCAAGGGTGACTACGAAGCTCGGATCGTCACCAATCGAAAAGACGAAATCGGAGAGGTGGCGAACGCGGTCAATTCGATGGCGTCCCGTCTCATTGCGGCGAACACCGAATTGCGAACCGCAAGAGACTCCGCCGAAGAGGCTGCTCGGGCCAAAACCCAGTTTCTGGCCAACATGAGCCACGAGCTGCGAACGCCGATGAACGCCATCATCGGAATGACGGAGCTCACCCTCGACACGGACCTTTCTGCCGAGCAAAGAGACAATCTGGAAACCGTCATCAGCTCGGCTAACTTCCTTCTCACTCTTCTCAACGATGTTCTGGATTTTTCGAAGATCGAGGCCAGCGGACTCCAGTTGTCTCCGATTCCGTTCAATCTCCGAGAAACCATTGATCACGTGTTGAAGACCCTCGCCGTTCGCGGACGGGAGCGCAAGATCGATCTTGCAGCGTCTCTCCCTCTCGATGTCCCGGCCCTGGTGGTCGGAGACGGAGACCGACTGCGGCAGATCCTGGTCAATCTCGTAGGCAACGCGATCAAGTTCACCGAGCAGGGTGAGGTGCTGATTCGCGTGCAAAAAGAACGCGTTCAAGGTGACGAAATAACCCTTCACCTGAGCGTGGAAGATAACGGCATCGGGATTCCCAAGGAAAAGCAGGAAGCGATTTTCCGTGCGTTCGAGCAAGTAGATGGATCTACCAGCAGAAAATACGGCGGCACCGGACTCGGCCTGTCGATCTGCTCCCAGCTTGTCAATATGATGGGCGGAAAGATCTGGGTCGAGAGCAAGGCGGGCGAAGGGAGCACATTCCACTTCACCCTGGTCCTCAAGCTCCAGAAAGTACAGGAACCCTTATCCGCTCCTGAGGCTTCCGAGCTTTCTCAGCAAAGAGTGCTTATCGTTGACAACTCGAATATCTACCGAGAGATCCTGTCCGAAATGCTGGAGCAATGGGAGATCAGAACCACAACCGTCGCCAGCGGGTTAGACGCCTTGAACGCCATGGAAACCGCCCTTCGGTCGGAGAAACCCTACTCCTATCTCCTCATCAGCACCGAGATGGAAGTCATGAGCGGCTACAAACTCGCCGAGCACATCAAGATGACCATGGGCCTTGATCATGTGGCGATCCTCTTTTTGACTCCCGTAGACGAGCGCAAGATCCCTCCCAAGTGGCAACGACTTGCCCACGTCGGCTGGATCTCCAAACCCATCACCCAGTCCGACCTCCTTGATGGCATGGCGAGAGTGGGAAGAAGCCGCTCGAATTCTCGGAAGGGATCTTCGACCAACCCCGTCATCGAGAAGGCGCAAACGGCCCCCACAGAATGCCTGGATATCCTTCTCGTGGAAGACACCCTGGCGAATCAAAAGCTCGCCACCCTCTTGCTCCGAAAGCGCGGACACACGGTCACGGTTGCAGACAACG
Source organism: Planctomycetota bacterium (assembly GCA_029260825.1). GTDB lineage: Bacteria > Planctomycetota > JACOTG01 > JACOTG01 > JAJDCM01 > JAJDCM01. The sequence continues at coordinate 50,884 of JAJDCM010000400.1, forward strand.
GGAAAATCGCTCTCGATATCCTTCGCAAGGAAAACTTCGACCTGATCCTGATGGATGTTCAGATGCCCGAAATGGATGGGTTGGAGGCAACCCGCAACATTCGCGACCACGAGAAGCAATCCGGAGATCACATCCCGATCGTTGCCATGACAGCACACGCCATGCAGGGTGACCGGGAAAAATGCATCGAAGGGGGCATGGACGGCTATGTGGCAAAGCCGATTCGCATCAAAGAGCTCATCCAGACGATCACGGACATCATGGAAGAGCTCGGGTCGGATCGACTGGGCGGTCCGGGGAAACGACCTCCGGCTCTCAGCTGATCCGAGGAAAGTCCCTCCACGAGGAGCCATCCTCAATGTAGTATTCCTCTCATGAATACTGCACTGCTCAAGAAACTCTGTGAGACACCCGGAATCGCAGGTCGTGAGGACCGGGTCCGAAACCTGGTCAAAAAGGAAATCCGCGGCCTCTTTGACGAAGTTCGAACCGATGCCCTGGGTTCCCTGATTTGCACTCGCTACCCGACCCTTCCCCCCGGACGCGGGAAAAAGCCCACCCGGATCATGCTGGCGGCCCACATGGATGAAATCGGTTTCTACGTGAGCCACATCGATGATCGAGGGTTCATCTGGGTCAACCCGGCCGGAGGATTTGACGCCCGAAACCTGTTCAGCCGACGGGTCCTCGTCTGCTGCGATACTGGTGACTACGAGGGTGTCATGAATCCGGGGGGAAAACCGGTTCATATCGCCAGGCCCGAAGAGCGAAGAAAGATCCCCGAGATCAATGAATTCTCGATCGATCTCGGCATGCCCGCCAAGGAGGTGAAGAAAAAGGTGGAGATCGGGGATTTCGTGGTGATGCACGAGCCCTTCCTGGTTCAGCCTGACAAGTTCGTCTCCAAAGCAATCGACAACCGCATCGGTAGCTTCCTTGCAATCGAAGCCCTGAGAAAACTCCATCGTGGAAAGACCAAGGCTCAGAAACACGCCGCCGAGATCGTCGTTGCTTTTACGGTTCAAGAGGAAGTTGGTCTCCGAGGCGCGATGACAGCTGCCTTTCAAGTGGACGCAGATCTGGGAGTCGCCCTGGACACAACCCTGGCTTGTGATACTCCCGGAATTCCGGACACTCTTGCCGTCACCCGACATGGAAAAGGGGTCGGCATCGGAATCCAAGATTCATCCATGATCGCTGACCACGCGCTCGTGAAGGATATTTGCACCGTCGCCAAGAGGCACAAGATTCCGTTTCAGAAGAGCATTCTCCCCTGCGGAGGGCAGGACGGTGCGGCCATCCAGCGGGCGGGAAGAGGGGCAAGAACGGTCGTTCTTTCCGTGGGCACTCGCTACATTCATACGGTGACTGAATCGATTGACAAAGGCGACCTTGAGGCGGCCATCAAGCTCCTCGTTGCCTGGCTGCCTACGATCAAATAACCCGAACTCAAATCACGAGGTGGTGTTCCGTGCGATTCCTACCTGTCCTTGCACTCTTTTCATCTTTCCTGCTTTCCGGATGCCTTGGCCCGACATGGCGGGAAGAGAGTTCGGTGGTCAACAACGGGCGCCTGGATGTTGAGGTCGAACAATGGACTTTCGAAGGGCAAGCGCAGGGCCGAGACTATGCCCACCCCGCCGATGTTGACTCGCGAAAAATAGAATCGGTCTTGAAAGACCTTCATCGGGTGAGCAAGACCACCAGGTCCGGAGTGGATCCCATCCTCAAACCGGAGTACGCAAGCGACCTTGCCCGCGCCATTTCCCTCGGACTACGTAAAGCGACACCCTCCAGTCGGGTCAGGTTTTCGGTTCACAACCCGGATACGGTACTCTGGGTTCTTCCGTCTTCAACGACGACACGAGGTGTCGCTTTTGTTCAGCCGGAAGGCGTATTGAATCTCGCGTTTGACGTGATCGATGAGACCCTTGAAGTGGACGAGGAGCACTGGGGAGATCCGGAGCGCCGCACGATTCGCCGCTCAAGAATTGCTCTACCTGGATACGCCCGCTATCACCAGCTCCCCGAGGGGGGCGAAAAGACCATGTGGGTCGAGATGGATCTCTCATCCATTCCCATTCAGCGAAAAGAAAAGAAGAAAGCACCCGTCAAGGCTCCACCCGAGCCCGAGCCCGAGGTCGCTCAACCCACAGATCGCGCTCAGCAACTGGACAACGCCGAGGTTCTTGAAAAACTGCGAGATCTTCAAGAACAGCTAAAAACAGGAAAGATCAGTGACGCTGAATACAAGAAGCAGCGTGAGGCATTACTGTTTGGCCCCACTCGATGAGAAAGTAAGAACTTTCTCCGGCCCTGGCAGTCCAATGACCCTTCGAAGCGCGCGCAAGAATGGAACCCTCTCTGGGATCCCGGTGGTTCACGACGGTCGACGGTCGTGAGTCCTCCGGGGCAAGCGAAAAGAGCACACGCCATGACCTTCTTGCGAACTAGTATCGCGCTCAGCCTCATCATACTTCAATTGCTGATCACGACGTCCTGTAGCAAACCGTCTCCAACTTCCCCCAGCGTTTCGAAGAATGAAAAGCCTCTCTTTGAGCATTACTTTCTCGGTAAAGAACTCGCCACCGAGAACTTGACCATCTGGGCCGTCCTGACGGACAGCCCGGAAGATCTGCCAACCTATCTCTCTCTAGCCGAAGCCCAGGACCAGAGGATGGTCGATATCCGGGAAATCCTGGACGTCCATGGGGAAGCCCAGGTAACCAGGGTTTCGATCGAGAATCGCGCAAGCACACCGATTCTCATTCCCGGCGGTACGGTGTTGAAGGGAGGAAAACAAGATCGCCAGGTAGCCATGGATCAGGTCATCGCCGCCAATAGCTCCCAGGCGATCGAAGCGTTTTGCGTCGAGCATGGACGCTGGACGGAAGAGAGAGAGGGAATCTCTACCGACAACGTTTTCACCTGCGCAAACATCATCGCCGCCAAACGAGTTCGGGCGAGCGCCCAGTACGCTCATGATCAATCGCAGGTATGGAGCCAGGTTTCAACCCTGACCAGGCGGGCAAACAAGTCTCCCGATACAGAAACATATTTATCCGCGATTGAAGAAGATGAATCGGATGCGGTTCATCACCGGAAGAAACTGGAGGATGCAGTATCCGTCTTCTTTGCCAGCCTTGGAAAGAACAGGGAGGGAAAGAAAAGAGAAGTTGTGGGATTCGCCTATGCAATCAACGGTGAACCCATCACCCTTCGCGCCTTCGCAAACAATCAGATCTTCCGGAGCCAGCTCCCCGCATTCATCAGAACGATGAGTATGGAGTCCGAGCTCATCCAAAGGCGAGACAAACAAGCAGGCCGGACCATCCACACCAATCCCGCGTCCTCGACGGATCTCATCGCCATGGTGAACGACCTACGCAGCGAAGGAGAAGATTCGGAGGTCCAGTTCGAAAGGAATCGAATGAAGATTCGAAAGAACCCCCGGGCCGGTCGCGCAATCTGTCTCGTTCCGAACAGTCATCAGAAGGATGAGAAGGATCCGGAAGAGAAGTGGATTGCTATTGCTGAGGACTGGACTCGCGCCGTGGAACCAGAGGCAGACAACCTGGCCGTTCTTGGCTATACCCGCTAGCCGTAGAAATCACGAGCCTTGCCACGAGCTGAAATTTCTCAAAAAAAGCGCGAACAATTTCCGGAGCTATGGTGCCTTGGAGGCTGAGGACAAACCATGAACGGATCAAAGAACAGCACAAACCCTGACCTGGAGAGATTCCGGAGCTATCTTGGCCTCCATGCCCGTGCCCACCTCCATCCTCTCGTTCGCCGAAAACTCGACCCATCCGACCTGGTTCAACAGACCCTTCTTGAGGCTCACCGAGACCAGGATCGCTTCCGGGGAAAGGACCAGGCCGAACGAGCTGCCTGGCTAAGACGCATCCTTCTTCACAACGTGGCCAACGCCGTTCGGGACCTGAAAAGGCAAAAACGAGACGTGGGCCGCGAGAACTCTCTTGCCGACGCGGTGCAAAGAACCTGCCTTCGCCTGGAGTCATTTCTCGTAGATCAACAAAAGAGCCCAAGCGAGGTCGCCATGATGAACGAAGGGCTCTTTGAAATGGCCGCCAGCGTCGAGGCTCTTCCAGAAACCCAGCAGCTCGCCATTGTGCTGCGGTACTGGTACAGCCTGCCGCTGGCAGAAATCGCCGAACGGATGGAGCGCACTCCTGCGTCCGTTGCCGGACTCTTGCACCGAGGAATGGCTCAGCTTCGAGAAACACTGATCAAGATGGACTTGCCATGAACCACGACGAACTTCAAGAGCTCCGACAGAAGAAGCTCGATGCCGTCCTTGCTGAATATCTGCTGGCTGAAGACGAGGGCCTTGCTCCCGATCGCACCGCCTTCATCACATCTCATCCCGAGATTCAGGCAGAACTTCATGCCTACTTCGAAGATCAGGATCGTATGCACCGCATCGCACCTCCTCCACTCCCTCTTCACTCCCAAAAACCCGGCGAGTCGGAGGAGATCCTTCCGATCGGAACGGATCTCGGGCAATATCGATTGAGCGAGGTGATTGGTCAAGGCGGAATGGGAACCGTGTACAAGGGAGTTCACCTGCACCTGAACCGGGACGTAGCCATCAAGGTTCTCCCCCGACACCTCGCAAAGGATCCGGAGTTTCTCAACCGATTCAAGCGAGAAGCTCGGGCACTGGCCCGTCTCAAGCACCCTCATATCGTGCCGGTTCACGATATGGGTGTTCAGGATGGTTCGTTCTACTTCATCATGGAATTCATCGATGGAGCAAACCTCCGACAGCTCATGGAGACCGGGGGGCTGACTCCCGAGAAGGCTCTCTCCATCATTCCCTCCCTCTGCGATGCCCTGGAGTACGCTCACGCCGAAGGGGTGATTCACCGGGACATCAAACCAGAAAACATCCTGATCGATCGAGAAGGTCGAGTCCGGATCGCCGACTTTGGTCTCGCTCGGGTTCTTCACGGGGAATCCGACACCTCTCATCACACCCGAACAAACATGTTGATGGGTACCTTTAATTACATGGCTCCGGAACAGAAGCAATCATCGGCGGTGGATCATCGAGCCGATATCTATGCCCTGGGGGTGGTGGTGTTCGAGATGCTTACAGGCGAACTTCCAGAGGGTCGTTTTGATCCCCCGAGCAAGAAGGTCGAGCTCGACGTGAGAATTGATGATGTGGTGCTCCGAGCTCTCCAGAACAAACCCGAATCTCGCTATCAGCGGGCTAGCCAGATGGGCAATGACGTCAGTGACGTGATCAACAACCCGCCATCTTCTCCCTCTTCCGAACAAAATAAAGCCTCCGAAGATCCGCCGCTAGTCAAGTCAGATGCCGCAGAACCGAGAACCGTTCTCCTTCAAGATGGTGAATCAGGTGATTCTCTGGGAGAAGCGATCTGCACGAATCTCCGCATCACCGCCAAGTCCGAGGAAGCCCTTGAAGTTCGAGCCTGGAACCGGAACGAAGTTCTGATCGAGATCGATGATACGGAAGCCAAGAAGAGCATGATCACAAACACATCCGACCGCCTCATCCTCGAGATCCCCGATGAAGATACCGTTCTCTATGTCCCCGAAGATCTCCCCCTCGACATCGACGTTCCTTATGCAACCCTGACGGTGATCGGCATGCGATCCCCGGTTCATCTCAGGCCTGGCGAGGAAGAAATCACGATTGAAGATCACGACGGCCCTCTCGAAGTCGCTCGGGTAAAAGGAGGAGTCATCTCGATCCATGGGATGCGCAGCGAGGACTTCCATCTCCACGCCCAGAGCGGAAAGATCAGCGTGAGCGGGATGGCCCTTTCTTCCGGACGTGGCTCGATTCGAACCCATGAGGGTGACATCGAGATCGGCGTTCGAAGGGAACACTGCTCGTTTTCTTATGACGCCCATTCCAATTCGGGTCTGGTCCATGACGTCCTCTCCAGAAACGAATCAAAACCCGAGTCCCGATCGGCGGTCGGGGGGGGAGCGGCAAGACTCACCCTGACAAGCCATTCAGGAAGCATTCGGATCCAACCCCATGACGTCATGATCCACAAAAAACAGTCGCAAGAAATGATCGGCACGATCCTCTGGTCCTGCATCCTGTGTGGATTTCTCATCTGGACCGGGGTGTACTGGATCGCGGCGGTCTTTTTGATCATCGGTTCCTACAAAGTCGTTCGGCTAGCATTGCAAATGCGAAGCACGAACGAAGAACCGCAGTAGGCGGCACGGAAAGACGGCCCGATCGCCCCTGAACATTGACAAGCTCCCCCCACTCCTGTTGTATGCAATCAACACGAAGCCTTTTGCCCCACGATTTGACACGGCAAAGGCGCAGAGAAATGGATTGAAGCGATTGCATTCAAAAAGGAGGCTGCATGATCATCCCGGGAAAGATCATCTTTACTACTCTACTCGCGTCTCTCCTGCTCTTTGCGAGCTGCGCGCGCAAGGTAGAGGAACCCCCAAAAGAGCCAACTCCACCCGAACCCTTTAACTTGCTTGTTTTCAGCCTCACCAAGGGGTTCCGTCACGGCTCCATTCCCAAGGGAATCGAGGCCATCACCAAGCTTGGCCAGGAAAACGACTTCGTGGTGACGGCAAGCGAGGATCCGGCGCTCTTTACCGACGCAGGCCTGAGGCCCTTTGCCGCGGTCGTCTTCCTGAGCACCACCGGTGACGTCCTCGATCCTGAGCAACAGGCCGCATTCGAACGCTTCATCCAGAATGGCGGGGGCTACCTCGGAGTCCATGCCGCCAGCGATACCGAATATGATTGGCCGTGGTACGGACGGCTCGTGGGAGCTTACTTCAAGGGGCATCCTCAGATTCAAAAGGCAACCGTCAAGATCGCCGATGTGGAGCACCCCGCTTGCAGCGGGCTCCCCCGAAACTGGGAGAGAACGGATGAGTGGTACAACTACCGGGAAAATCCACGGGGTAAGGTCCACGTTCTCGCAACCCTCGATGAAAGCAGTTACCAAGGCGGCGACATGGGAGACCACCCCATAGCCTGGTGCCATCTCTATGATGGAGGACGCTCCTTTTACACCGGCGGCGGTCACACCGACGAAAGCTTTGAAGACCCGTTGTTCCTCGGTCACCTGCTCGGCGGAATTCAATGGGCTGCGGGCAGAAAGAGCGGAGCCTCTGGCGGAACTGTCGACGCATACTTCGACAAGGTCATCCTCGATGATTTCGTCACCGACCCGATGGAGCTCGCCGTCGCACCCGATGGCAGGGTCATCTTCGTTGAGCGAGGAGGGATCATCAAAATCTGGGATCCTGACACTCACAGCACATCCACTGCCGGTTATGTCCCGGTCTTCAACGAACTCGAAGACGGACTCCTGGGGGTGACTCTTGATCCTGACTTCGAGTCGAACCAGTGGATCTACATCTACTATGCACCGGCCGGTGAGCGAAACGTCAACTTCCTCTCCCGCCTGACCCTCGAAGAGAACCGGGTTGATCCCCAGAGCGAAATCGTTCTCCTCGAAGTGGAAACCCAACGGGACGAATGCTGTCACTCGGGGGGCTCTCTCGCTTTTGGCCCCCGGGGAAACCTCTTTCTTTCAACGGGAGACAACACGAACCCTTTTGATTCAAGCGGCTTTTCCCCTGTTGATGAGAGGAAAGGCCGCGGGCCGTGGGACGCCCAAAAATCATCCGCGAACCCCCAAGACCTTCGAGGCAAGGTGTTGCGCATCCGCCCCCGATACGATGGAACCTACGAAATCCCAAACGGGAATCTCTTTCCCGCGGACGGCTCCCGTGGACGGCCAGAGATCTACACAATGGGATGCAGAAACCCCTTTCGGATCTCCATCGACCCGGAAACCAGCTGGCTCTACTGGGGAGACGTCGGCCCGGACGCCGGAAGTGAGAATCCGGACCGAGGACCTGCCGGTCACGATGAATTCAACCAGGCCCGCGGCCCCGGGAACTTCGGCTGGCCCTACTTCACGGGAAATAATCTTGGCTATCGCGATTACAACTTTGAAACGGAAGAATCCGGAGTCGCGCAAGATCCGGCGGCTCCGTGGAACGACTCTCCCCTCAATACGGGGAGCCAGGATCTTCCTCCAGCTCAGCCCGCATGGATCCCGTACACCTACGCAGCCGTACCCGAGTTCCCCGCCCTGGGAACCGGGGGTCGCTGTGCCATGGCCGGGCCCTCCTACCGCTATGACCTGATGAGCCGCAGTCCCTCGATTTCGGAGAACAGACTGCCTCGGTATTACGACAACACGATCTTCCTCTACGAGTGGGCAAGAAACTATCTCCTCGAGGTGAAGTTCGATCGGAACCAGGAGGTTCTGGTCATGAATCGCTTCTTGCCGACCTTGACTTTCAAACGCCCCATGGACCTTGAGCTCGGGCCGGACGGATGCCTCTACCTCATTGAATGGGGAACCGGTTTTGGGGGAGGCAACCCGGATTCTCAGCTCGTCAAGATCGAGTACTACCCGGACGGAAATCGCCCACCTCGAGCTGCGGCAGCTGCTAGTCCGGAAGCAGGGTCGCCTCCCCTTGCGGTGAGCTTTTCGAGTGAAGGAAGCGAGAGCCGGGCAAACCCAGGCCGTCTCTCCTACGAGTGGGACTTTGATGGCGACGGGAAAGTTGATTCCACCCTGGCCCACCCGACCCGGGTATTCAAGAAAATGGGAGTTCACACGGCGAGGCTTACCGTAAAAGACCGCAATGGCCTGG
>JAJDCM010000005.1 GCA_029260825.1 Planctomycetota bacterium
CCGCCGGTAACCGTGATGGTCTTGGTGCCGGGTCCCATGGAGCCGGCGACGAATCGAGGACGATCCGGAGTCGAGATCTGCTTCACGGCTTTTTGGGCGATCTCGGCCGCAACTCGATTCACTTCACGAGCCTTCTCCTCAAGGCCATATTCGGCAAGAACGATGGAGGTGGCACCAAACGTGTTGGTTTCAACCATGTCGGCGCCGGCGAGCAGGTAGTTCTCGTGAATCTTCTGGATCGCATCAGGGCGCGTGAACACGAGGTTCTCGTTGCACCCGTCAAGATCGGGACCGCCGAAATCCTCCGGACTCAGATCCAGGTCCTGAATCTGTGTGCCCATGGCCCCATCGAGGATGAGGATGCGCTCTTCTAGAATTCTGGCGAGCTGTGCTCTCTTGTCAGTCAATTTGGGCTACCCCGATGGATCAAAAGACCAAGTCTTATCACATTATTATCCCTGACCCTCTGCCTCGACGGTTTTCATCTCATCCGGAAAGAGACGGCGAAACAGGCCGACTGCCAGGTAGAAAGCTGGTGTATCCAGCGCTGCCACGACGACCTTGAAAATGAAACCGTTGAGGAAAAGCGCGGTAAATCGCTCCCACTCGATGACCCCCGACCCGCACAGAATCCCCAGGACGAGAGCCGTGTCGATGAGCTGAGAGAAGATGGTTGAGGCGTTGTTTCGAAGCCAGAGATGCTTTCCTCTGGTGAGCCGTTTCCAGAAATGAAAAACCCGGATATCGATGAACTGGGCGGCAAGATAGGCGACCATGGACGCAAAAACCGCCCGAGCAGTCAAACCAAATACCTTGTCGAATGTTCCGTCGTCGATCGGTGACCAGGGTGTTGCGGTCACAAGGGACGCCACCTGAATCACCACCAGGACAAACACCGAGGCTACGAGCCCCGCCTTGACCACGTCATTTGCACGTTTTTTCCCGTAGATTTCGGAAATGATATCGGTCACGAGAAACGTGATGGGGTAGGGCAAAATACCCACCGAGATCTCGAAGGTATAGAGACCAAACGGCGTCCAGGAAAAGAACTTCTGGAAGATCAGATTGCAACAAACCAGGGATGCGATGAAGATGCCGGCAAGAACGAGGTACATCCGATCAAAGCTGGAAATATTCCTCATGGAGGCTCCTTAGTCTTCGCCAGAAGATCTGGGGCCCTGAAGATCCTCTCGCGTCAAGCCAATAGAGCTGCCGCAGCGAGGGCATTCGACCTCGAGTCTTTCGTCTTCCCCGAAAAGCTCATCCAGATTCTCTCCGTAGATCGTAGCCAGGGAAGCGCCGATCTTCTGGCCATTACATCCGCAGCCAAAGATGAACTTTCGCGTCGCAAGAAAACGCATCTTCTTTTCTTTTCGGAGCTCGAACACCTCTTCGGCGGTGGTTGAGGGAAGCCAGTCCCCCTCCGCATCCGGGAGAGTGACGAGAAGACCCACCTCTCCGTCTCCGTGGAAGAAGCGCCCGAGCTTCTGCTCACTCTCGCGGTAAAACTTCTCCGCCATGGCAAAAACGTCGAGTCCCGATACCTCGATGTAGGACTCCTGCCGATCGCCGTGCTCGCGCTTGCTCTCGCAAACAAAAAGATTTGTGTCTCTGACCTTGATCTCTTCCTCATGAACGAACGCTCGCCCCACAAGAGATTCGGTACTGGAGCTCCCGGCAAAAAACAAGTTGAGGAGTGGATCCTGAATGCTCACGGTCCATCCCACATGTTCGTCCACGGGACGGGAGGCGACGTGAAGTCCAAGAGCGATCAGCCCATCTGAAAGAAGGGTTCTGACGAAGGGATCATAGGTGATCCCATTGCTCACCAGGTGGAGTTCGAGATCTCTTTGAAGGGGAGCGAAGTCTCCGAACAGGGCAAGAACATCCCGGTCAGGAAGAAGAAAGCTCTCTACGGATGTGGCATTCGGTATCGTCATGGGAGCCCATTATGACAAAGTCAGGAGGCATTTCTTATCCGGAACCCATCCATCCTGCCCGATTGCCCCGCAAAATCGCCCCGTCGTTGGTCGGCCATTCCTGGTGGTCTGGAAAGACCCGTTCTTACTCGAGGATTTCCAGGGCGGCCGCAGGATTCTTGAAGGGAGCAATGATGTAGACCCCCCCCTCCTTCCTCTTTCGGGACTCTGCATAGATTTCTCGTGCCAGATCAAAACCCTCGGCCCTGGCTCCATTTCCCGCCTTTTCCAGTCGACTCTGAACTTCCGCCGGAACAACAATTCCCGGGACTTCATTGTGCAATCGGAGAGCAAGGCGATAGCTCGTCAACGGCCAGACCGCGATCAATACCGGGATCGGTAGGGCTCCGCCCCAAAGATCAAGGAAACGTTCCCAGCAACTCCACTCGAAGAAGACCTGAGTCATGGCAAAGTGAGCACCGTGATCGACCTTTTGCTTGAAGCGCTCAACTTCCTTTTCGAGGTCTTCCGCATTGGGATTGACCGCGACTCCGATCGTGAAGCTCGGTGGTTCACCAATCGAGTTTCCCGCCCAATCTCTTCCCTGGTTGAGCTCGGTTAGCACCTGCACCAATCCGACCGAGTCGGTCTGGTAAACATCATGGGCGCCCGGGTAGTCGCCAATCTGGGACGGATCGCCGGTAACAACAAGAACGTTGTGAATCCCGGTTCGCCAGGCGCCCAGCAGGCTTGCCTCCAATCCCATCAGGCTTGCATCTCGCGGCGTGATATGAGGGATCGTCTCCATTCCGCGTCTTTGAATCTCCGTGGAAAGCCAAAGAGAATCCATGTGAAGCCGAGCCATTGGATTGCTGTTCACATCGACCGCATCCACTTTATCGGAGCTCAGAAATGCTTCAACGGCCGTGTGGACAAGCTCCGTGTTGCACCCCTTGGGAGGATCCAGCTGGACAACATTGACGAATTCCTTCTTCTCGAGCTTGCCGGCAAACGGAGAAAGAACCCTTTCGTTCATCGTGACCGGTGGAGGTGTGAAGGTGACTCGCGGCTGGTCCCCGACCCGATGGGCGGGTTTCAGATCAGCCACTGCGTCGCGAATGGCCTCGACATGATTGGGGCCACTTCCGCAGCATCCACCCACCACCCTTGCGCCAAGACGGACTGCTTCCTTTGCGAAGTAGGCGAAGTATTCAGGAGAGGAGAGCGGATACACAAACATCCCGCCCCTCTTTTCCGGAACTCCTACATTGGGATGGACCGACATCATGATGTCAGAAGAAAAGTCGAGCAGTTCGAGGGCTTCAAGAATCTGAGACGGCCCCATACTGCAGTTCATCCCCAAAACCTGAGCTCCGGCGTCGAGGACCGCCGCATAGGCATCCCTGGCACTTTGCCCGGTCTGAGGCCGTGGGCTCCACTCATCGGGAAAGGTAAGAGAGCCGATAATTGGAAGGCTTGATACGTCACGTACCGCTTCGATGGCGAGGAGGCACTCCTCCCAGGAGGCGAACGTCTCCACCATGAAGAGATCGATTCCTCGCTCGTCCAGAGCCGCGGCTTGTTCTCGAAACGCGTCGAGAATTTGAGGTCGATCCCGAGGAATTTCCCGTTGCGGGTCCAGTCGAAGGCCTGTTGGCCCCATGGAACCGGCAATGTAAACTTCCTTGCCACTGATCTCCCGGGCTTCCCGGGCCAGTTTGACCGCAGCCGAATTGATGGCACGGGTCTTGTCCGAAAATCCGACCGTCTTCAGCTTGAACCGATTGGCTCCAAATGTGTTGGTCTGGATGAGCTGGGCGCCGGCCCGAATGAAGTGGAGGTGGGTATCAAGCACCGCATCCGAGTTCTCGAGGTTTGCCAGCTCAAGACACTTGGAATCTGGAAGGGCCTGAAAGATCATGGACCCAGTACCACCGTCGCCAACCACGATGCTCGACTCAATCCGTTCCAGAAATGGCTTCATAGCGGGCCTCGATCAACCTGGGTGACGAAACAAAACCCGGTACTCTACTTCAATAAGAACGGGGTTGCAACGACCCCAGCAAGCGGGGTCGCCCTGAAAGGAAATCGTTGGCATGAACACCGAGTTGATCGAGTTTTCGGGATGTTTTGCGAGGAATCCCGGGGAGATCGAAGCAGCATCGCTGGTCTTTCTGGGTCTTCCGGACGGCAGTCAATCGTCCTATCTTCGCGGATGCGAGAATGGCCCATCTGCGATCCGAAAGGCTCTGGATGGCCGCTCCTACAATTCAACCACCGAGCTAGGAGTCGATCTGGCAGGTCGAATCGCCGATCTTGGCGATGTGACTCTGGGCGCAACTTTCGACGAGACGGCGGAACGCTTCCGGGACGCCACCACATCGATCTTGAAGTCGAAGAGAACACCGTTCCTCGTTGGAGGGGATCACGCCGTCACCGTCCCGGCGGTTCTTGGCTTTGAGGCTTTCCCAACGGAAATCCATGTGGTCCAGATCGACGCCCACCCCGACCTCTATCCCGAATATGAAGGATCCCGCTCCTCCCATGCGTGCACGGGAGCAAGACTCCTTGAAATGAATCATGTGTCAAGCCTGACCCAGATCGGGATCCGTACCCTGACGGAAGAGCAGGAAAAGATCGGCAAACAGCATGAAGATCGACTGACCATCTTGCCGGCGAGGGAGGTCACACGTGATTCCATCCGACGAATCCAGGAAGCCCTTGCTGGAAAACCAGTTTACATCACCCTTGACCTGGATGGCTTGGACCCCGCGTATGCGCCCGGTGTTTCCCACCCGGTTCCCGGAGGCCTGACCTCACGTCAGGTGCTGGACTTCCTCCAGCAGGCAACCTTCGACCTTGTGGGGATGGATCTGGTCGAGCTAAACGTGGAACAGGACTTGCGTTCGCTTACGGCGATCCTGGGAGGCCATTTGCTCCAAGAAGCCATGGGTAGGAAGCTGGCCCATTCCGCGTGAGATAGGCAACGATGAGATAGAGGCTCTTCGTGTAGCTCCTGACACCTCCCTCAACCTTCTGGGACTTGAGATAGGCATCGTTGACCCGGACCGCTGCGGTCCTGGCTGCCATGTTCACCGATCGTGCGACTTTGGAGCCCTTGTTCTCGAACGCCTTCCAGTACTTCCGGCGGTCTTCGATGTCTCGCGTCACACCCGGGCATCGATCGGCAACAATTTCGATATATTGCTGGACGTCTTCCTGGGCAAGGGCGGAGAGGATTTGCTGCTGGGCAAAAAGAGCCGCCGAATACTGGGCCAACGGGTCCGGCGACTTGACACAGACGACAAACCCCATGAAATTCGCCTCGTTTTCCCGGGCAAACCCTCGCTGGTGGGCCTTCTCATGGGCCATCACCTGGGGGAGATCCACCGCTGGCACCGTCCGGTTGTAGCCGGCCTCCCCCGTCCAAGGGAAGTAAAAGCCTGACAGTCCGAGGTAGTGAAGGGCGGAGCTGACAAACAGTGGTTTTGCCCGGCCAAATTCCCGGAAGACCCCCCTGGGTTCTCCAAGAAGAGTTGACGCACGACGAAACCCCTCATCAATTGCCTCTTCCAGGAACAGGGTGTTGTCAGGATCCGGAGTAGAAATCCCGAGGTCGGGGGATCCGTGGAGCTTGACGTAAGCGAGATTCGTCGCGGCCACGGCATCTTTCCCGAGAATGGAGAGCTCGGCCACGGTGATGTCGGATTCTTCCCAGGCAAGACGTTCCAAGATGGGAGGACGAAAGTAGTTGAACCCCCAGAACAGGTAGAACATCGTGATCAAGACCCCGGCGTCTGAAAGGAAGCGGAGGCTTCCTTTTCCCAGGAGTTTCAGGAGTCCGTGATCAGGCTTTCGCAGGGAGAGACACCCCCTGAAAACCCCCACGACCTGACGAAGCACGAAAAGGCCGATCAAAACCTCACCGATGGAGAAGGGAATCCGTCCCGAGAGCTTGGAGAGATTGGAGGCAATCCACGGAGCTATCTTTGCGGCATAGACCGATTCGGTCGCATCTGGGTTTTGGGAGAGCAACCAGGCCGTGCCTACAGTCGCAACCCCAAGGCTTATGCCAACTAAGCGACGCTTGAGTTGTCCTTTTGGATCCGCCAAAACATCAATTCCCATGGTTTCTACGGCACTGGAAGAATTCTTGCCCCGTGGTCAAGAACCGGGCAATCCCCTTCGCACCACGGTTCTTATTCAGCGTTATCGACCAAGGAGTGCCCGCACATTCGGCACTTTTCGCGACGTTTTGCGTTCAGGGTTTTGCAACCCGAGCACTTGTAGTACATCCGACCCGTAAACCAGTTGGTCACCAGGAAACCCAGAACAAGGATTCCAACCACCACGAGAATTTCTAGCCACATTTTTTTCCATCCTTCTCCCTGGATCCAGGGGTGAGCCTCCCAGGCCGCTAACTTCTCTTCCTCGCTCCCAAGACAAGAAATGCAATGTAGATGAGACCGATCACCACCCCTCCCGCAACTCCATACAACGGGGTGCCAAGGTCAAAAACATAGAGATCGAGATAACCACCGATGAGGGCCGCCCCCAGGACATACGCCACATAATGGCTCCAATGATCTCTTCGCTTTTCCACACTTGAAACCTCGGTTGGGCAACTTTCTCGAACCCCGTTCCAGTTTCGCCTGACAAAATCAAGGGTGAAGATGTCGCCTGGAAGGATCAGAGCTCCATTGTCGCATACGCCACGGTGGGAGTCTTGCCAGAGAGTAGCCCTCAAGTTAAACCACAATGATCCTTGAAGAGACATCGGAGGTTCACTGGCTCGAGGGAGTACCACTTGGCTACCGCGATGAAGAAGAAAAGCGCGAAGAAGAAAACCACGGCGACCCCATCCGGAAAGGGGGTCTACGACGAATCCAAAATTACCACCCTGAGTTCGGTGGAGCACATTCGTCTCCGGCCGGGAATGTACATCGGCCGGCTGGGAGACGGATCTCATCCTGACGACGGCATCTATGTGCTGCTGAAGGAAGTCATCGACAACGGCGTCGATGAGTACATCATGGGATGCGGAAAGCGTATCGACATCCGCATCGATGAGAGCCAGGTCGAGGTCAGAGACTACGGACGAGGCATCCCCCTTGGAAAGCTCCTCGAATGTGTCTCGGTGATCAACACCGGCGCCAAGTACAACGACGATGTTTTTCAGTTCTCCGTCGGACTGAACGGAGTGGGCACCAAGGCGGTCAATGCCCTTTCAACCGAATTCGAGGTCACCTCGTTTCGAGAAAACAAACAGCGCCAGGTCCGATTCATCGACGGTGTCCTGGATTCCGACCGCAAAGGGAGCACCACCAAGAAGAATGGAACCCGGGTCGTCTTCACCCCATCCCCGGGCTTCTTCAAGGAATTCACCTATCAGGACGAATTCCTCAAGCAAAGGATGCGCAATTACGCCTACTTGAACCCGGGACTCACCCTCCGCCTCAATGGAGAAAAATTCGCCTCCAAAGACGGGTTAAAAGATCTTCTCAAGAACGAACTCGCGGAGGCCCCGCTCTACGACATCCTCCACTACCGGGACAAGAAGATCGAGTTTGCGTTCACCCATACAGCCTCCTACGGTGAAAACTACGACTCGTTCGTCAACGGTCAATTCACCAATGACGGAGGAACTCACCAATCTGCTTTTCGAGAAGGCTTCCTGAAGGGAGTGAATCTCTTCTACAAGAAAAACTTCGAGGGACGCGACGTACGAGAGGGAATGCGGGCGGCGATTGCAATCAAGCTCAAAGAGCCTGTTTTCGAATCTCAGACGAAGAACAAGCTCGGCAACACGGAGATTCGAGGCGAGATCGTGACCCAGGTCCGGGATCACGTAGCTGACCTCCTGCACCGGAACAAGAGCCTTTCCCAGAAGATCTCCGAGAAGATCAATTTCAACGTCAAACTGCGAAAAGAGCTGCAGGCGGTGACCAAGGAAGCCCGGGAAAAGGCCAAACGGGCAGCCATCAAGATCCCGGGTCTTCGAGACTGCAAATGGCATCGAGGGGACACCCACCGCAAGAGCCGGGGCGAGGAATCGATGATCTTTCTCACCGAAGGTCAATCGGCAAGCGGCAACATCGTCACCAACCGTGATGTGGATATTCAGGCCATTTTTTCTCTTCGTGGAAAACCGCTCAACTGCTACGGCCATCGTCGAGATACGGTCTACAAGAACGAAGAGCTTTACAACGTGATGAAGGGTCTCGGCATCGAAGACGACACCGACGCCCTTCGGTATGAGAAGGTCATCCTGGCCACCGATGCGGATGTGGATGGACTCCACATTCGAAACCTCCTCATCACCTATTTCGTTCACTTCTTCGAGCCCCTTGTCCGCAGGGGCCATGTCTTCATTCTGGAAACTCCCCTTTACCGGGTTCGAAACAAGAAGACCACCAGATACTCCTACACCGAGCGGGAACGGGAGCAAGCGGTCAAGAAGCTCGGTTCGTCTCCAGAGACGACTCGATTCAAAGGTCTTGGGGAGATTTCCCCCAAGGAGTTCGGTCAGTTCATCCATCCGGAGACGATGCGTCTCCTACCGGTGCGCCTCAATCGAGACACCCAGGTGGCGAAGACCCTTGAGTTCTACATGGGGAAAAACACTCCGGAGCGGAAGAAGTTCATCATGGAGAAGCTCGTCTGACGCGGCTTCGCCTTACCCCGACAACTAACCACAAACCTTGAAGAGACCCATGCCAACGATCTCTGGCTTCGAGCAACTTTACGAAACCAACTTCCTCGAATACTCCTCCTACGTCATCAAGGATCGGGCCATCCCCGAGATTAACGACGGTTTGAAACCCGTCCAACGACGCATCCTTCATTCTCTGAAGGAAATGGATGACGGGAAGTACCACAAGGTGGCCAACGTGGTGGGAAACACCATGAAGTACCACCCCCATGGTGACGCTTCGATCAATGGCGCCCTGGTCACGCTGGCCAACAAGGGTTATTTCATCGATCGACAGGGAAACTTCGGCAATCTCATGACCGGAGATCCAGCCTCAGCTCCCCGATACATCGAAGCAAGACTCACCGATCTGGCCCGAGAAGTCCTGTTCAAGCAGGAACTCACCGTCATGGCGGAAAGCTACGACGGGAGAAACCAGGAACCCGTTTGTTTTCCCGCCAAGGTGCCCGTACTTCTCCTGCAGGGAGCCGATGGAATTGCCGTGGGAATGTCGACCCGCATTCTTCCCCACAATTTCAACGAACTCCTGAAGGCACAGATCGCCATCCTGAAGAAGCAGCCCTTCACGATCCTTCCCGACTTTCCGTCCGGAGGGATCGCAGACATCCGGGAGTATGAGGAAGGAAATGGACGGGTTCGATGCCGAGCCCGAATCGTTCAGAAGGATGAACGTCGTCTTCTCATTCGGGAACTCCCGTTCGGGACGACCACGGACAGCCTCATTCAATCGGTGGAGCAGGCAGCGAAGCAGGGAAAGATCAAGATCTCTTCGATCGAAGACTACACATCGAACAAGGTCGAGATCGAAATCACATTCCAGCGAGGCGCAGTCGCCAAGAAGGCACTTCCAGCACTTTATCGCTTCACCGATTGCGAGGTTTCCCTTTCCGTCAATTTGATCACGATTCGGGAAGGGCTTCCGGCGGAGTTGACGGTTCCAGAAGTTCTCCATCACAACACGATGAGGCTTCGGGAGAACCTCAAGCGTGAACTCGAACTGGAACTTGGAAAGCTTGAAGATCGTATCCACGCCATGACCCTGGAACGTATCTTCATCGAGAACCGACTCTACAAAAAGATCGAAGAGGTCAAGGAATCCTTCGAGAAGGTCCTGAAAACGGTGATCCTATCCTTCCGCCCCTTCAAGGAAGAAATTCCCCGCAAGGTTACATCCGAAGATGCGGAACGACTCGTGAAGATTCAGATTCGACGCATTTCCCGATTCGATATCGACAAACATCGAAAAGACATGGCGGAAACCAAGAAGAAGATCACCGAGGCCAAACGCAACTTGCGCCAGATCACGGTTTACACCATCGAGACCATCCAACATTTTCTCGACAAGTACGGAAAAGATCATCCCCGTCGAACCGAGATCTCCGAATTCAACGTGGTCTCTGCCTCTCAGGTCGATCTTCCCGAGATCAAGGTGGGCTATGATAAGAAGGTCGGCTACCTGGGAAGTGCGGTGAAGGGGGACAAGTCTCTCTCGGTCAATCCGCATGCTCGAATCCTGACCATCGGGCGAGATGGAAGTTACCGAGCGCTTGCGGTCACCGACAAAACCTTCGTGGGCAAGAATCTTCTCTACCTGGGTATTCACGACCCGGAGCAGGTGTTCCATCTGGTCTACAAGGAAAAGAAGACCGGCTATTCCTACGCCAAGAAGTTCAAGATCGAGAAATTCATCGCGGGTCGAGACTACACCCCCCTTCCCGAGGGAGCGACGATTCAGTTCATCTCCTGGGACAAGAAGACCCCTGTTGTCGAAATCCTGTACGTGAAAAAACCTCGCCTGAAGGTGACGTCCGAGGAGTTCTCGTTCGCGGAGCTTGCCATCAAAGGCACGAGTGCACGGGGTAACCGGATTTCAAGCAAGGAAGTCGACAAAGTAAAGCGGCTCCGGGATCGGGAAGAAGAAGACGGCGGAAAGTCACAGATGGACCTCTTCTAGTGGGATGGCTTCAGACCCCATTGCACTGGAAAACACCTCTTCTCGAATCCAGAACTCTGTCCCATGCGCTCGGCCAGAAGGTGCTCCTCAAGATGGAAGCCTGGCAACCGGTCGGCTCGTTCAAGATTCGTGGAATGGGAAGACTCTGCCAGCATCTTGTTGCCCGGGGAGCGAAACGCCTTGTTTCTTCCTCCGGAGGAAACGCCGGGTATGCAGTGGCTTATGCGGGCCGGCTTCTCGGGGTTTCCGTCACGGTCGTGGTTCCCAGAACGACGCCCGACTGGATGCGAGCAAAGATTCGCGATGAGGGAGCCGAGGTCTTCGAGCATGGCGACTCCTGGGATGATGCCCACGCTCACGCCGTGGGAAAAGCCCGTGATCCTGAAACGGGCTACGTCCACCCGTTCGACGACCCGCGCATCTGGGAAGGCCATGCGACCCTGATCGAGGAAGTTGTCACGGACGGGGTCAAACCATCAGCAGTCGTCGTCTCGGTGGGCGGCGGCGGCCTACTCTGTGGTGTTCTTCTTGGCCTTCATCAGGCGGGTCTTGGAGACGTTCCCGTCCTCGCCGTCGAAACCCGAGGCGCCGACTCCTTTGCAGCCACCGTTCAAGCCGGGCGACTGGTGACGCTTCCGGCCATCACCTCCCTTGCTTCGACTCTCGGAGCACGAACCGTCGCCAAGGAGTTACTGGACTGGACAAAGCGGCATCGAATCGTTTCCCGGGTCGTCTCGGATCGCGCCGCGGTGGAAGCCTGCAAGCAGTTTGCCGATGAACACCGAGTTCTGGTCGAGCCAGCCTGTGGCGCCGCGCTAGCGGCTTTGGGCGAAAAGCCGGAAGTCCTTCTTGGCAAGGGACCGGTTCTTCTCATTGTTTGCGGTGGCGCTGGAGTCAGTCGGGAGTTACTGGAAGGCTGGGACCAAAAGAGTCGATCCTTCGAAAACGGTTCTTAGTAAGCAGAACTACCGATCACGTTCGAAACCTCTGCCCGGCGACATTGATCGAGAATCACTGCCACTCCAGCTTCCAGGATGGGATCTCTTCCCTCCGCATAGTCAACGATCCCCTCCATGACTTCCACATCTGGAGCCACACCGTTTCCTTCCAGTTTTTTGCCCGTAGCGGTTCGTACCCGGTGCCCTCCGATCATCAACACGGACCCGTTGGAGAGCCTTTCAAACTTCGCTCCGATCACCGCGCCTTCCGTTCGCTTGCCCACAAGAGTGCCAACTCCAAGACGGCGAAATCGCTCGGCGAAAAGTTCTTTGGCGCTTCGCGTCCGTTCATCCATCAACGCCACGATCGGCCCGTCGAACTTGCTGCGCCCCTGGGTCAGGACATTCGTGACACTTCTTCCCATGTGGTCGTAGCCACCCCGGCCTCGCATGTCGAGAACGATCCCATCACAATTTCGAAACTTTGTGCGTAGGGCATCTCGCAGAATCCGATCCATGCCTCTCATGGGAAGAAACCACATATGCATCAGACCGAACCGATAACCACCGATCTCGAGGACCTGAAGGCTGTTCCTTGCCGTGTCGAGGCAGTTCGTCTTTTCCGGACGCACCGTCACCGTGAGGCGGCTCCCGGGATTTGGAGTCCGCTGCAGCAAAAAGCGCATGGGACGATCCGTTTCCGGGAGAGGATAGAAGATCGTGGGGCCGGGTAGCCCGGGATCATATCCAGCGTCGGCAACTTGCCACGATTTCTGGGGGACGACTCCATCCACGGCAACGACACGATCTCCGAGCATGAATCCAGCTTTCGCGGCCGGGCCTTTCTCGTGCAAGGATCGGACGAAGAATCCTCCTTCCCTCCATTCGAGCTCGCAGCCGGTCTGCAGGTAACGGTCTCCTTCCAGCTCGGCGGTCAACAATCGATAGACGTTGCGCTCAAGGAGGGCTGTGTGGCTGGCCCCGAGTTCGGCAATCATTGCATTGACAAGCTCGTGGGCTCGAATGGGGGTTGAAGCTTTCTCGGCTCGCGGAAAGTAATCTTCGAGCACTTGATCCCAGTTTACCCCGTTGAGCCTCGGGTCGTGAAACTCCCTTCGAACCGCATCCCAGGCCTCGACGAGAAGTCGTTCCGTGTCGACAGCGGATTCTTCAGCGAGAGCCTCTCTCTCCAAGAAAGAGAGCAATGAGACAAAAACAAGAGTCAGGAGCAGGTGTAAGCGCAGCTTCATTCAGGATTTCCTCCGGTTGATGGATCTACCGGTAGATACGACGGATGGGAGAGTTTGCTAGCAATGAAACGTTCGACGTCGTGGAATACTCCGGACTAGCCGGAGGTATCTCCCAGTTCGACCGCGGTGATCTTCTTCCGATCCCGGATATAGAGCCTGGATCCAACAAGAGTTGGGAACGACCAGACATTCTTCTTCAAGACACCCGCCCGAGCGTGGATCGTAAGACCCTCCGGAGATGTGGTGGTCACGGCAAGATCTCCATCTTCATCGAGAATGATGGTCTTCTCATCCCCGTGCACCATCGTCGCCTTGGCAAACCCACGTTCCGACCAGGCCACTTCCCCGGTCTCAAGATCGAGTCCCATCAAGAACGTCGGACCGAAGTCACCACTGGAGCCATAGACGTGCTCTCCGATCGCGATCGCGTTGGCATGATGAATCTTCAGTTTTCGATTCGCCCAGAGTTCTTTCACCGAGGTCGAGCCATCCTCTTCTTGACTGAGCTTGATGCAGCGACTCCCCATGCCATAGGCCGACGACATGAAGAGACGATCTCCTTCGCACCACACCGGAGATGCGATGTTCGCTCCGAACTTGGTGGGATGAGGGTGGCTCCAGAGCAGGTCACCGTTCGTCGGATCCAGGCCGGCCGCAGCTTCGGCAACAAAGACGACAAGATGATCTTTGCCGGCAAAATTGATGATCAAAGGAGAAGCGTGGGTCGCCGGATAGTCTTGAGCTTTCCATGCGGTCGAGCCGTCGGCGATGTTGAAGGCCACGATCCCCTGTCCTTCCCCCCCGACGGGGAGAATCACCGTATCTCCGTACGCAAGCGGGCTCGCCGAATAACCCCGGCCCATGGGAGTTGCTTTGAAACGTTCGATGAGATCGATCTTCCAGAGAACTTCTCCGCTCTCCTTCTTCAAACAGTGAAATATCGAAGTGCAGCCGACGGCAAAAATCTTGTCTTCAATCAGGAGGGGAGTTGAATTCGGCCCCGGGCCAAAACGCATATCCATCCGTTCCGTGAACGGCGCCGCATACTTCATTTTCCAGACGGAGGCTCCCGTATCGGCCCGAAGACAGATCACCACCTCGGAATCCCCGTCCCGGACCATGGTGTAGAGTCGGTTTCCGTCCACGATGACCGAGGAATACCCATCCCCGATTTCCTGACTCCAAACGACAGCGGGGCCTTCCTCCGGCCATGCCGAAAGGAGGGGCTCCGATTCCACCTTGAAACTCCGGTCAGGGCCGCCAAGCTGAAGCCACTGGGCCCGAGCATCTTGACCATTTGCCACGGCCAGAAGGCAGACGAAGGAGAGAATGACCGCAACCTGAGATCGGATCAAGCTCAACACACACCGGGGAAACTCTGTCGTCATTGACGATTTCATCCGTTTTCTCCTTGCAGCCATGATCGGACCGTTGACTCGGAATGCGCCAAGGATAGCAAAAGCCTTGTGCTCAAGACGTGTCCCTGGCAAGTTGACTCGAGCCAGAACCCCGCGAAAACGCCGGTATTCCTGGCCCGCATGATTCATGAAGATCGAGCGAAATTGCCCCAGTTGGCTCCTGAACAGGGCCCCGGGAGCAATTTCCGCCCCTTCGATTTGTCTACAACCCGACTGTTGTGAAGAATGCGGCCCAGGGTGGAGGCGTCTCTTGTTGGCGTTCGCCTGGCGATCGGTCCCAAACCCGTGGAGAAAAAACTTATGAACCCTCTTCATCTCGGAGTGCTTCTCGTGTCACTGCTACCCGGAGTCGACCGACTCAGCGGAAAGTCTTTTGCGACCCGTTCTCCGCTGATTGCTCAGCAAGGAGTTGCCGCCACCAGCCATCCTCTCGCCACCCAAATTGCCCTGGATATTTTGAAGCGTGGGGGTTCAGCGATCGATGCGGCCATCGCCGCCAATGCGGCCCTTGGCCTGATGGAACCCACCGGAAACGGTATCGGTGGTGACCTCTACGCAATTGTCTGGAGCGCAAGAGACCAAAAGCTCTACGGACTCAACGCCAGCGGAAAATCTCCCCGGGGTCTCACCATGGAGGAGTTCAAGAAGCGCAAGTTGACGAGCATTCCCCTCTACGGCCCACTTCCGGTGAGCGTTCCAGGTTGCGTGGACGGCTGGTTTGAACTCCATGAAAAGTTCGGCAAACTCCCCATGAAGGAAGTGCTCGCTCCGGCTATCGGGTACGCGCGAGATGGGTTTCCGGTAACCCAGCTCATTTCATACTACTGGGGACGAGGCGTGAGGGCACTCCAGGACCAGCCCAACTTCGCCTCCGTATTTGCCCCCGCGCCCAAAGAGGGAGAGATCTTCAGAAACCCTCAGCTGGCCAACACTCTCGAACGCATCGGCCAAAGTGGTAAAGACATCTATTATCGCGGAGATATTGCGCGAGCCATCGATTCGTTCTGTCGCGAAGTGGGTTGCTATCTTCGCTACGAAGATCTCGCCGCTCACAGCTCGAAATGGGTCGAGCCGGTCTCTACGAATTACCGGGGCTACGATGTGTGGGAGCTCCCTCCAAACGGACAGGGGATCGCCGCCCTTCAGATGCTGAACCTTCTCGAACCTCATGATCTCTCCTCCCTGGGCCACAACAGCGCGTCAACCCTCCACCTCCTGATCGAAGCCAAGAAGATCGCCTTTGAGGATCGAGCGAAGTTTTACGCCGATACCGAATTCAACAAGATCCCGGTGGATGTGCTGATCTCCAAGGCATACGCGGATCAACGACGAAAGCACCTCGACGTGAATCGAGCGAAAAGAAGGATTCCCGCGGGGAACCCCCGGCTCGAACAGGGGGACACGATTTACCTCACCGTTGCTGACAAGGATCGGAACATGATCTCCCTCATTCAAAGCAACTATGCAGGCTTTGGATCCGGCCTCGTTCCGACGGGCCTTGGATTCGTGCTCCAGGATCGAGGCGCTCTCTTCAATCTGAAGGAAGGGGAGTTCAACTCCTACGAACCGGGAAAACGCCCCTTCCATACCATCATCCCTGCATTCGTGACCCGAGACGGAAAGCCGTTCATGAGCTTTGGAGTCATGGGAGGAGCCATGCAGCCCCAGGGACACGTCCAGGTGGTTTCAAATATCATCGATCACGGGATGAACGTCCAGGAAGCCGGCGATGCGGCCCGATTCCGCCACACAGGGTCCTCTCAACCAACAGGAGAAACGATGACGGACGGCGGCCTGGTGTCTCTGGAGTCAGGAATTCCCCTGGAGGTCAGCCGCGCTCTGATCAAAATGGGACACAAACTTGGGATGGCGGTGGGAGGCTACGGAGGCTACCAGGCCATCCTCTACGACAGGGAAAACGACGCCTACCGGGCAGCCAGCGAATCTCGTAAAGACGGAATGGCAGCGGGTTATTGACAGAAAAGACGAATCCGGAACCCGGAACGAAGATTCCCGTATAGACTGAACTTATGACCGGGGAACTCCGATTCAGCGAGAAACCGGGCCCCGCTTGATTCTGTATTCCAAAAGCAAATTTGAGGAGTGATTCATGAAGCTCAAGAGCGTTGCACCCATGTTCTTTGGACTTGCATTCTGCGCCATGGTCGCAGGACCGGTCCTTGCCGGCGAGATGACGGGTAAGGAAATCCTGGAGAAGGTTAGCGAGAAACAATATCGGGCCAAAGATCATGGCCTGAAGTCCATCTCTTTCCACATTCAGCTCACCTCGGCCATGTTCAGCATCGGGGGCGAGCAGGTGAAGTACATGTGGAAGGCACCCAACCATGAGCTCTGCGAATACAACGGCCCGGACAATCCGATGATGCCCAAGAAGCAAATGGAAACCCAGATGGCATCCACCGGACGCCGCGCGGTCGGCGTGAGCCTTGCCGAAGAATTCCACGGCTACACTCTCAAGGCCGAGATGGATGGAGAACTCCACAAGGTCACGGGTACCACCGAAGACAAGGAAAAGGAAGTTTCCGCCTTCGTGCTGTGGATCAACTCGGACTTCGTTCCCGTGAAGCAAAAATCCACGAAAAAGCAAATGGGCATGGAAGTCGAATCGATCGCCACGTTCATCGTCAAGGAGCACAAGGGCAAGCATTACATCGCCGGGCTCAAAGAAGAAGCCATGGGAATGGCCACCGAGATCACGATGAATTGGGAAACGAAGAACGATATCTTCCTTGCCACGGGCTTGACCATCAAGAGCCCCATGATGGGCGAGATGAAGCTCAGCTTCGCGAACATCGAAGTGAATGGAACGATTCCGGACACCGCGTTCCCGGTCCAGAACTAGACATTCATCATGAAGATCATGGAGGGGAGCCACTCCAGTCGATCGGTTGATCGGGAGGGCTCCCCCCTCAGTCATCTTCGGGCCTGTCATTGCTGTGGACTCGCCCACCAGATTCCCTCTGATCTTGGCCAGCTTCGAGCCCGATGCTCCCGGTGCGGATCCTCCCTCTCCCGCCGCCATAGCCGTCGATCCAAGAGCCGAACCGCGGCCGCCGCCACGGCAGCCCTCATTCTCTATCCTTTTGCCGTAGCTCTTCCTCTCCTTGAAGTCGAGCAGTTCGGACACAGGAATGAGGCAAGTATCATCGAGGGCGTCATGACTCTTCTGACGTCGGGCCAGTGGTTCGTGGGAGCCATCGTTTTTCTTTGCTCCGTCCTCCTTCCTCTGGGAAAGCTTGGAGCTCTTTTCATCCTCTCCCGAGATCAAGTTGCACTCCGGGCTCATCATCGAGCCTGGACCTACCGGTTCGTGGAATGGACCGGTCGCTTCGGCATGCTGGACGTTCTTCTCGTGGCCATCCTGGTGGCGGTCATGAAGCTTGGTAGCGTGGTCACGATTCGCCCCGGCCCCGCCGCCGTAGCTTTCACGTGCTGTGTCTTGTTGAGTCTCCTGGCATCCTCCCTGTTCGATCCGCACTCCCTTTGGGAAGACGAAGACCGATGAACGAAAAACCGGTTCGACAGATGGAAGAGCTGGCAAAACCCGTGCTGACGAAGGAACGAACCGTGTCCTTCCTCTGGCTGGTTCCCCTGGCTGCGGCGGTCTTTGCCGGGTGGCTGGGTTACACGACATGGCAAGAGCGCGGTTATCTCGTGCACGTCCGCTTTTCCGAGGGGCACGGCCTGAAGGTCGGGGATCCGGTCCGGTACCGCGGGATTCACGTCGGTGGGGTCACCGAGATCTCTCTTTCTTCCCAGCTAGAATCGGTAACCGTCTCCTTGCGCCTCTTACCGGAGGCCGCTCCGCTTGCTCGCGCCAACACCCGGTTCTGGATCGTCCGTCCCGAACTTGGACTCTCCAAGGTCGGTGGATTGGAAACCCTCGTAGGACCTCGTTATGTGGCTGTTCTTCCGGGGAACCGACAAGGAAACCGTCGACGAAGTTTTGAGGGGCTCAGCCGGGGGCCAGTGATTCTGTCCCGCAACCCTGGCGACCTTGAAGTGATTCTGGAAGCGCCCCGTCGAGGGACGATCCAGGTGGGAGCGCCCGTTCGATATCGACAGATCCCCGTGGGGACCGTCCTGTCCGTTGGCCTTGCGAGTGACGGCAGTCAAGTTGAAGCTCGGGTTCACATCGAGAGCCGGTTTTCCGAACTGATCCGGGAGAACACGGTCTTCTGGCCATCCGGCGGCCTTCGTGCGGACGTGAGACTCTCGGGAGTCGAGATTGAACTGGAGTCCCTCAAAGAGTTGCTTCTTGGGGGCGTTTCCCTTGCCACTCCGCCGCTTCTTCAATCCGGCTCGCTTGTTCTTACGGGCCATCGATTTCAGCTTGCTCCAACTTCACCCGAGAAATGGGAAGAGTGGGATCCGGGAGTTGCGCTTGGAAGTGAGCTTCTACCACCGGGTCGATCACTCCCCTCTCCCGTCCGGGCAACCCTCAACTGGAAGCAAGGACTCATCTTTGTCGGCAGTAAGGAACGATCCGGTTGGCTCCTTGCCACGGAAAATGGACTCCTTGGGCCTGCCGACCTCCTGACTCCGCCGGAAAAAGCGCGAGACAACAGCGCGACGCTAACCGTCGCCGGAAAACGTTACGAGCTGACCCAGAATCCCACCTGGTCCCGGGGCGGCCTGGCTCTCTTTCCCCTCGAGCTCGAGAACATTCCGCGCTGGAGGACCCAGGAAATCAGGACAGGTCCAGAGCCGGAAGATTGCATCGCTGTCTCGGATCCGAAATCGCCTCCAATGCCCCTTGCGGCGTCCCGCCTGACGGCCCTTTCCGGGGGGCTCACTCTTGATCCCGCGGTTTCCGTCGATCCTACCTGGCACGGAGCCTCTGTACTTTCCAGAGCTGATGGAAAACTGGTGGGATTTCTTCTCGTTTCGGATGAAGAGCGAAGAGTCGCGACGCTCACCGACCTGAAATAACGACCGACTATTTTTTCAAACCTTCAACGACGGTCCAGTAGCCCGCGGTCGAATAGCTGGATAAATTGCAAAACCCTGAATCGACCAGAAGAGTTCGCAGGGTGTTTTCATCGTACTGCTGCCCCTCGGTCCAGGCCAACATATCAAGGTTCACAAGGGCGTTCGCAACCGGATCCCGGGCGCCCCCCACTAGCTTCTCGTGAATGAGGACCTTCCCGCCGCTCGGCAGACATTCCGATGCTTTTTTTAGCAACTGAGCCCCCCGGGAAAGGGGCCAGTCGTGGAGAATCTGTGAAAAGAGAACAACATCAAATCCGTCAGGAAGCGGATCCCCGAACATGTCTCCCGTCCGGGTCTGAATCCTGTCAGTGAGCCCTGCCGTTGCGATGTATTCCGTCGCAAGCTGGCAAACAGATGGGAGATCCAGGATGTGACATTCGATGTGCTCCCACTCCCTGGCGATAGCAATGGAAAGAGCACCGGACCCGCCGCCCACATCCAGGACTTTCCGGGAAGACGAAAAATCGATGACTTCTGCCAGGCCCGCGGCAGGTCGTTCACTGACACTATGCATTGCCTGGGTGAAGATCCTCGCGGCCTGAGGGTTTCCTTCGTGATGATCCCAGGGATTCTCCCCCCCATAGACGGCAGCTTCCCCCCGTTGCACGGACTGAAGAAGAGTTGCCGGGGAAAGTCCTTGTTCGATTTCCATTTCAATCAATCCGCCAAGCCATCCCTCTTTTCCCCGAACAAGGTAGGCGGAGGCGGAGGTCGAAAGACGATAATTCGCAGCCTCACCCGAGCCCGAGGCTTCCTTGACAAGCAACCCCATGGCGTGGAGGGCGGACGCGAGGCCCTGGAGGGGACGCTCTCCGATCTGAATCTTGCGCCCCAGATCTTTCAAAGTCTTCGGGCCACTCTCCAGGAAATCAAAAAGACCCAATCGGGAAGCAACAGCCATGGCCGCACATTTTCGGCTGGCGATGTAGGCGTCGTAGATTCCAGTATCTTCGACCGGAAACCGGGAAGGATGATGGGGTTCCATATTGGGCGCCTATTCGCGGGGACGACCCAGGGCAAGAGGAAGCATGTAGACTTTTCCAAGATCCTGAAGGGTTCTGGGGCGATTACTTCGATGACCCGCTGCGTCAACGAAGTCTTGAAAAGGAGCACCGATCAGGATTCTTCCCTCGAGCAAGAGGTCTTCGCCTGGAAGCGCGTTCCGATTGGCGGACCAGGCCAACGAAGAACCGAACAAGGGATCATTCCCCAGTTCGGGGGAAAGCTCATCGGGACGAGGAAGAAGCTCCCACAAGAGACAAGGAGGATCGGCGGGAACGTTGTCAAAGAGAAAGACTCGCCCCACGCGAGCTCCGGTAATCGAAGATGTCATGCCCGGTGCGCCGATCATGAAACCGCTGGCGATATCGTCCGGAGTCCGGTACTGATGAAGCGACCAGCCAAAGAGTGCCCCCTCCGCCGCCCGAGGACAAGACACGGCCTGAGGAAGAGCACAAATGCCAACGAGAAAACTTCCCGCCGGGAATGAGTGGACGTACGTGTAGACCGTAACACGACCTACTGACTGCCGTTGACCGCACTCCGCAAGAGGGGAGCCGACCACGAACTCAAGCCCCCCGCCCGGGTTAAGATCCCAGGCACCGGCGACCGAAAAACCGAAGAGATCACCCGAGGGGTCACCCTCATCAAAGGAACTGTTGTCGATCACCAACGCATTCTGGAAATTCGAGCGAATTCGATTCAGGCCATAAACGAAGACTCGTCCGGCGTCAACGAAAGTATCCCCTCCGATTGTCCGGTCCGCATAGGGCGCTCCCACGATCAACGCCGCGTGAGTTCTCATGTCCTGCGATTCAGGATAGGCCTGATCGAGCGGGCCGGCGAGGGCGGCTCCATATCGATCTCCGGCCTTGCGCTGAGGGTCGTCGTTGACCAGAATCTTCTCGGATGACAGATCCAGGGTACCTTCATCGGTCACCGTATAAACATAGACTTTCCCCACGTCGCGCGCCGATCCTTCTGACGCCCCGGGGGCTCCGATCGCAATCTGCTCGTTGGTCGTTTGCCCACCTTGGGACAGACCAAAAATCGTTCCAAGCCGGGCCAGAGTCGCTCCAAAGTCATCTCCCTCCTGCCGATCGGAAGGAGCGAATTCAAAGGTCATCTCCCCGGTGGAAATGTCAAAGATCTGGATGACACCGCTTCTCACTCCCTGAAATTCCGCCCGAGAAGCCCCAACGACAAGGTAACGATCATTGCCGTTGAAGGGTTCGGCAGGCATGGTGACGATATCCGAGCCAAATCCATCACCGGGTGCACGCCCGTCAAACGTTCGGAGGACTTTCCCCGGTGTCTGCCTCGAGCCAGAAAGGATGAACACCCTTCCGGTTGGCTCCTGGGGAGCTCCGGGTCGTGGTCCCGGTTGATCCGGGCGGCGGCTCGAGACGACCCAGTCATCGACGACGTTGCGCCGGCGACGAAAGGTGACGCTCGGGCCAAACGACGAGACTCCCGAGTAGGTTCCAAAGAAGCGATCTATCCGATCGGGGAGAGAGGCTGATCCGCCGCTCGTGAATCCAAAAGCAGTGGCGACCCCTGAATCGACAATATTGCGGCCGTCGGCTATGGGTGCACAGACCACCAGACCCTCCAGGGTCCCATCTTGATCATCAGCGATGGGTCCCGACGATAACGAGGAACCGAAGGAATCCCCCGGTGCCGATCCGAGCTTCCCCCAGAGAAGGGCTGGGCTCGACGAACCGATTGCCGGAGCGAAGACACCCACTGCTCCCCTTCCCGCAGCCTCCGCCGTAGAAAACGAAGGTGCTCCCACCGCGAACTCGGGAAGGCCATCACCGGTCAAGTCGCTCATGAGGCTCAGGCTTGCGCCAAGCTGTGCGGAAGCGGCCCCATTGCCGGTGAGAACCCAGAGCGGAGTGGACCCGGACATCGTCGAGTGAAGGGACACTCTTCCTGAAGTCGGGTCTCCCACGAGGAGCTCGTCGTTTCCGTCGGAATTGTGGTCCGAGGCGAACAGAATCGTGGTGCCGAACCGACCCGGGACGGTTCCAGTCAGTTTCTGGGCGATGGTCCGGGATGCGGTGTCCACGAGCCACACTTCACCCAGGCCGGAAACTCCGGGCGCGCCGCATGCAATGTCCATTCCGTTTGATGAGGGAGAAAATCGGCCATGACCGATGACGGAACTCCCCAGAAGATCACCCGGGGCTTCCCCATCCACGGTAAAAAGGGTCGGGAGGCTTCCGCTTTGAGGCTGCCCATTCAACACCGTGATCCGTCCCGAGTTTTGCCACACGGCATCGTGGCGGGGAGATCCCACCGCAAACTCCGGAACTTGATCGCCGGTAAGATCACCGATCTCCGCCGCCGCCGCTCCGAAACGGTCAAAGGGAGCATCCCCGTATCGGGTCGCGATGTGGGTGAGACCTGGACCCTGAAACAAGTACACGGCCCCGACATCAACCGCGCCTGTTGACGGATGATCCGCAAAAGGAGCTCCGACGAGTAGGAGAGAGGGTTGTCCCTCGGCTTGAAAACCTGCAAGAGTCAAGCCGAACCCGGAATTGAACGAACCAACGCTGGTCTCGTCCGGATTCCAGATCTCGGCCAGAGTCTGTCGAGTTCCTGGATTGCCATCGGGTTGCCCCTGAATGACAAGGACCGCACCCGCATTGAGGACGCTGTTGAATTCCCCATCATCGAAGACCTCGCCGAACACGTAGTCCTGGACGCCGTCTCCATCAACATCAAGGAGAAGAGAAGAATGGCAAAAGCCGTTACCTTGGTTCTGGAGACCTCGAATGTCCTCCTCACCAGGAAACGTTCCCCCTCCTTGAGCCAGGACCCTAGGCGCCCCATGGCTGAGGAAGATGGCGACACCACACCCGGCGACGGATAGAAACCAGCTAGACTTCGTCATGGGAAAGGACCTCCTCCCTGATCGTATGATGATATCGGGGGAAAGTCCAGCGACTAGGCGGGGTTCGGGTTGACAGAACCCCTAGCCATCCCTAGGCTTTAAGGCATTGTCGAATCCTGAACACCCGAGACT
Organism: Planctomycetota bacterium; assembly: GCA_029260825.1. Lineage (GTDB taxonomy): Bacteria > Planctomycetota > JACOTG01 > JACOTG01 > JAJDCM01 > JAJDCM01. Next base: position 23,238 of record JAJDCM010000005.1, read on the forward strand.
TTTGGTCCTGATCAGAGACGGCCCCCCCTGAGGTCTCAAGGAGTATCCATCCCATGAAGCGCCAAGTTCTTCTTTCGGTCTTGAACGCGGTTCTGATTCCTGCGCTCTTTGCTCAACCCGGCCTCGGGTCCGAGGTCGATTCTGATCTGGTCAGAGAATCTCCGACCTCCCTCATTCCGAAAATTCATCGAGTTGGAGAACTGATCCCCGATCTTTCTTTCGAGGACGTGGACGGGAAAAAGGGGAAGCTCTCCGACTACGAAGAGCAGGAAGCAATCGTCATCGCCATGCAGAGCGTGGATTGCCCTCTTTCAAAGAAATTCACTCCTGTCCTCGGGAGAATCGCAGAGGCCTACGAATCGCTCAGCGTCACCGTTCTGATCGTGAACCCCATGGAGCACGAAGCCAGGGAAAAGATCCAGGCATGGCGCAAGAAGACAGACCTGAAGCCCCGGTATATTTCCGATGGTGCGGGTGTCTTTGGGCGTGCCCTGGGAGCTCTCACGACGACCGATGTTTTCGTTTTGGATCGATCCCGGACTCTGATCTACCGGGGGGCGGTTTCGGATCAATACGGACTTGGCTATTCCCTCGACGCCGCACGAAGCAACTACCTCAAGGATGCACTTGAAGCGATTCTTGAGGAGAGAAGCCCGGAGGTCGAAGCGACTACGGCACCAGGTTGCGCCCTTGACCTTCCCGAGCCGGGTCGAAAAACGAAGAAGAGCGAGGTCACCTATCACAACCGGATCAGTCGAATCCTCCAAAGAAACTGCCAGGAATGTCATCGACCGGGAGAAGCCGGTCCGTTTGACCTTCTTACCTATGAGGACGCCAAGGGCCATGGGGCAATGATTCGCCGGGTGGTCGAGGGAGGCACGATGCCTCCCTGGTTCTCGTCCGATCAGGAAATCGGCAAATGGGGGAATGACCGACGTCTGGCCCCTCAGGAAAAAAAAGACCTTTTGACCTGGATCGCGAACAAGGCACCGGAAGGAGATCCCAAGGATGCTCCCCTTGACCGCAACTGGACCGAGGGCTGGACCCTTGGAGAACCTGACGAAGTCCTGAGGCTACCTCTCTCCATGGACATTCCGGCGGAGGGTACGGTTCCATACCGATACATCAAGCTTCGGAATCGATTCGACGAAGATCGCTGGGTAAGAGCGATGGAAATTCGTCCCACCGCGCCCGAGAACGTCCATCACGTTCTAGTTTTTCTGACCTATCCCAAGGATCATCCACGAGCCAAAGACCAGCCAGAATACCGGGGAGGCCGAAACGGGTTCTTTGCCGGCATGGTTCCCGGCCAGTCCTCGACCGTCTATTCTCCTCACCTGGCGAAGTTCATTCCTCGAGGGGCGGAACTCACCTTTCAGGTCCATTACACGACAAATGGTGTCCGGGGAAGAGATCGAACTCAGCTTGGTCTTTATTACGCCGATGAAGCGCCGACCCACGAAGTCATCACCCAGGGCGTCTCCAATCCGAGGCTTCGAATTCCACCCCAGGACCCCAATTATGAGTCAAAAGCCCAGTTCAAGTTCAGGCAGGACTCACGGATTCTCTCGTTGTTGCCTCACATGCACGTGAGGGGAAAGGCATTCCGGTACGACCTCGTCTATCCGGACGGTAAGTCGGTGGAACTCCTGAACGTTCCCACCTATGACTTCAACTGGCAACTCATCTATCAGCTCCAGGAACCTCTCGACGTCCCCAAAGGGACCGTCATGAACGTCACTGCCTGGTATGACAACAGCCCCGGAAATCCGGCTAACCCCAACCCCAACACAGAAGTAAGATTTGGGGAACAGACCTGGGAAGAGATGCTCATCGGCTACTTTGATTGGCATGTAAGGTAGTCCGACGCTCAAGTTCTCTCCTTCTTCATCCGATGCTGAAGTTGTGTCGGAATCCGGTTTTCTCGGAGGCGGGAATGAATCGTCTAGTCCATGTTTTAGCCATTGCGCTGGTTTTTGCCTGCGTGTATGTGTTCGCCGTGCAGTCCGGCCTCACCTTCGGAGGCGGAAGGACCAAGAAGATCTCCAAGGGCGAAGAAGTTGATATCTACAAGCACCTTGGACAGGAGCGAACGCTCGTCGAATTCACCGCAGACTGGTGAGGGGGATGCAGGCGGGTGAAGCCTCAGTTGGAGGCTCTTCTTGAGGAACACAAAGATCTGACTCTTCTTCGCATCGATATAGATCACTGGGGATCTCCCGTGGCACTTCAGCACGGAATCATGAGCCTCCCTCACATCGAGCTCTATGACGGCAAGCGCCTGGTCAGCGACAACTTTGGACGAATCATGACCCTTCTTCACTAGTGGCTGTCGTCCGGGTGCCAGAATCAGAAGAATTCGGGCTAGAGGGGAGAAAACCTAGCGGTTATAGTTCCCCACCATGACCGCTCCTTGCTGGCTTTTTCCTGCCACGGGGGAGAATGCCGACTTCTTTGGCTGGCACATCATCCTCCTTCTCCTCATTCCCGTTCTCCTTGCGATTTATCTCGCCGGACGGCGGTCCCTTCAGCGCTTTGACCCCCGGCTCGAATTCGGAGATGACGACTTCGCAAGGTTCGTTCTGGAGAGTCCGGTTCCGGTGGTGGTTCATTTTCACGATCCGTGGCACATCGGAAATCGGGTCATGGAGGCGAACCTCAAATCCCTTGCGATTCAGCTAGAAAGCAAGATCCCGGTAGGATACCTGAACATCCATGAGCACCCCAAAACCCCCAGGCTCTACCCGGATCTCAAGATGCCCGCGATCAGCCTCTTTCACCGCGGTGAACCTCTCTGGGTGCTCGAAGGAGTTTTCTACGAAGAAGATGTTCTGGATGTGCTGGAGCAGCTAGCCGAAGCGGAGAACATGGATCTGGAAGCTCTCTATTCTCAAACGGATCTTCCGTGGGACGATCTGCGCAAAGGCTATTCTTGAGATGTATTCTCAGCCCAGGTTCTTCAAAACGCCCGAAATCAGCACGATGCAAAGGGCTAGCACCACGTTGATGAGGAGCCACTTCTTCATGTTCTTGCGCATGCCTTCAAAGGCGGCAGCACGCCCCACCAGGCAGCTCGCGATGAAAAAGACCGCCAGAGCCAGCAGAAACTTGATCCCGAACAACGCATGGTAGAGGCTGGGGAGGTCCGCATCTCCCTTGAGCCGGGCCATCAAGTTATAGACGCCGCTCAGAAGGAGGAGCAAGATGCAGAGCATGACCACCTTCTTCCAGCGCTTCAGGACTGCCCCCTTCAAGGACAGGTGCTGCTCCTCTGAGAGGGCTTCGCTCGCAGAAGGCATGAGGATGAAGCGCAAGAAGAGCACTCCTCCCACCATCGTGACCGCGCACAAGACGTGCGCCCAACGGGAAAGAATCGGAAGAATGATTTCTGAGTCCATGGGCGACAGGTTATACAAGGCATCGGGGTCTGTCGAGAAGAAAGAGGAAGTGATCTTATGAGCTGTGGCGACACTGACGAACCGGATAAGGAATCCAAGATTCCCCTCTCCGCATGGGCCAAGAAGCTTCGGTCTCCGGATCCTGAGATTCGAGGCGCGGCGGCCTGGGCGATCGGTGAATTCCGGTGGCTGGCCGTTCC
>JAJDCM010000041.1 GCA_029260825.1 Planctomycetota bacterium
TGCTGAATCAAACTTGTTCTTGCTTAGGCGGTACCAGGTTCTCGCTGCCTTGGGCCTGTATAAGAAAGTGTCCAGAGCATCTTGGTCACACGATAGAGGCGACGCAATAATTTTCGACGCGTGGGATCACCACTGGACGAGAGACGAGAAAACCGGCCAACTTCAGCGATACCCAATGAGGGACGCCAAGCACTACAACCTAGCCTACTCTCGAAAAGAACCGGTTCGGGGCCATACGAGATGGCAGCATCACGTTGATATGGTATTTGGTGGTCACCGTATCGCGATTCTAATAATGCCGGTTCAAACTGACTCAGATGATCCGAATAGACGAACCAGGGGCTGGTTACCGCAATACGTTACGGGCGAGATTCAAGACGAAGGTAACGGTGAATTCTGGTTTCACGCCAATGAGATAACCCCGATATGACAATCCGAACTTCATAACGTGAGAGGGTACTGACAAATTAACGGTGGGTAAGCGACAATGTCGGAATGAGTACACCCAATAATCAGTACAAACGTCATCGATTTCCTCCGGAAATCATTCAACACTCCGTCTGGCTCTATTATCGGTTCAATTTAAGCCACCGGGATATTGAAGACCTGTTGGCTGTACGCGGTATTTTCGTAACTTATGAATCTGTTCGTTTGTGGTGCAACAAGTTCGGTCCCAGATACGCGAGGCGATTAAAACGTCTATTGAAGGCAAATAGACATGAACCCAGGAAGATAGTGACGGACAAGTTGAGAAGTTATGGCGTGGCGCATCGCGAGTCCGAGAACGGGGCATGCGTCGTTTCAAATCGACACTGCAGGCCCAACGGTTTCTGAGTGCACACGCCGCAGTGTACAACCTATTCAATTTGGGACGACATTTGCTGTCGGCCGATCACTATCAGCAATTCAGACAACGCGCCTTTGCGACTTGGAATTGTGCTACGACGTAACAGGCGGGTTATCTCTTCAAATCTGCTTAGCCTGAGTGATTAACTTGTCAGTACCGGCCAGAGAGTTAATTTGTCAGTACCAATCTCAGCCCAAGCCTTTGATCGAGCAATTGCGACCACTCTCCTTGGCGCGATAGAGGGCGTCGTCAACGATCTTGATCAGGCCGGTCTCATCCTCCGCGGGTGTCGCAGGGAAACTAGTGTACCCCAAGCTCACGGTGCAACGAATCGCCTGGTTGCGGTCCTGAACGACGAGTTCCTCCACTGCATGTCGAATACGCTCGCTGACCTCTTTAGTGGCGTCCATAGAGGCGCCAGGCAGGATGCACACGAACTCCTCGCCCCCGTACCGCACCAACACGTCGCCCTCGCGCAAGTGCTGTTTAGCCTCCTGCGCCACGCTAGCGAGCACGCGATCGCCGACCAGATGGCCATAGGTATCGTTGACCAGCTTAAAGTGGTCGATGTCGAAAAGGATGACTCCCAACAGCAGGTCGCCGCGCTCCGCCCGGGTGAACTCCTCGTGCAGGCGCACAAAACCGAAGCGTCGGTTGTAGCAATTCGTCAGCGGATCCAACGCGGCGATCCGCTGCAGGTCGTCGTGAGTCATAGCGTTAGCCAAGGCCATGACGAAGGTGCGCGCGAAGATTTGCGACAGGGGGCGTGACTCTCGCTCAAAGGCCACGGATCCGGCCAGCACGACCACGCCAGTCGCCACGGACTGCACACTCAGGGGTAGAAACGCGACCTCCCGCGGCTGAAACTCCACTAGGCCAGCTTGCACTGACAACCCCTCGGGCAGCTCGACGTAGATAGGCTCCTGCGTTTGCAGAGCGAGGCGAACGTAGTCATTTTCGCACAGCCCTGCGGTCTCGACGATGCCAAAGCTGGCCAACGCCGAGAGCTCGCCGCCGACATCGCCGAGGATGGCACCAGCCGTGGCGTTTGTGGCCGACATGAAGCCTCTGAGAGCACCATCACACAGTGGCTCGAGTTCCAACTGACTCGTCATGGTTTTGGTGAACTCGGCGACACTGTCCTCAACGTCGTGGCTGTACTTCAGGGCGATGATCAGGCGATTGAAGGCGGCGGCGGACTCGCCGATGACATCGTCGCTGTCGACCGGCAGCTCGCAACTCTTCGGATCGCAGCGCGACCAATCACCCGTGAAGGCGGCCTCCTCGACAACCGTCTCGACCAACCGCATGCCGTCGACCAAAGCCCGCAGTCGCGGCATAACCACCACACGCGTCAACAGGATGTTGATGCCGCCCACGACCATGCCTGCGAGCAGACAGACGGCGAAGAAGAACGGGGTGATGGCAATCTCGCGAGGCACGCCAAAGACCACCAACATGGGTGGAAATACGACCCCGATGACCACGCCGACGCCAATCATCCAGATGGCGAGATCATTAAAGACGCGACGGGTCAGGCGCATAGCGAAATCTGCAACATGGTCGTACGGCCCTTCGGAGGCCTGACGTAAACTGATGATAGTTCAGAATCGGATATATCCAGTACTCGACTCGTAACGATCCTTACAGTCACAACTCAATTCCCAGTGTTTGTGAAAGTCCTTGTAAAGACATCTGTGCTGCCTCGAACTTATACCTTTCAATACATCTTCGAAGTTCCACCACCTCAGGACGGTGTGCATCACTTCCTAGATACCGGCTTATTTCCAGGAACTTGTCCAATGCCGTGAAGTCATGAACGGTAAGCATCTGAATCAATACACGTAAAAGTGGCGTCAGTGTTTTAATGTCGGGCGCGGTGCCCCCTTTTGCGGTGGTTGACGGCTCTTCTTCAAGTTGCGCCAATGCCTGCATCACCGGATCAATTTCCTCCTTAACTTTCTTAAGCCGTGCACTGATCGTGTTGGATAACATACTCCTTCTACATGTTATTTCCAGCTCTGTAGCTGCGGCCTGGATGCCACCAGCACCAATATTGCCCGCCACGCCCTTTAGGGTATGAGCCAGGTGGGTCCATACATGTCAGTACCGGCCGCGCGGACTAATGAAGTAGAGTTCGCAACAAGCAAACTGTCGATAATCAACTGCGCTCTTGCCCGGCTGCGACTCGTGACGATCAGCTCGGTATTCGGCTCTCCGACGATTCGACGGCAAATTCGACCCCCGAAATGCCCAGTTCCACCGACAACTACTATGCGCTTCAAACCAGCGTGCCTAGAAAACTGTTTGTGCTATCAGCCGGGCGTCGGGTATTCATCAATAATTAGCTACATTTGCTGCTTGTCGCGACGATCTTAGTCGACCAACCGATTGAATAGTAGACTTTTTCCGTAATAACGACCCCGGTTCGAAGCTGGGTCACTTATCTATGAGTATTTGTGTTAACTAAAGAAGTCGCTGGGCGTCCGTTGCATCAATTGCCCTACTCTGCACAACAATGCACAGTCGAATCATGCAAAACTCCCGCACGTCCGGTTCAATAGGCCGATTCGCTTTGTAATGTATCTACTTGGGTACATCATTGCCTCGTGACCTCTGTCCTCGGAGTACGCTATTTCGACTGTAACTAATTGAATAAATAAATACTAAACGGCACGGCGCCCATTGCAATTGCAGCACACATCACAGCCGATTAGGCCTCTTGAACAGCACTCGCGCTGGAGGTCCCGGTCAACAAAGACACGACTACCGCCAATACTACTGCTACCAGAATGCCCCACAAAATTCCGAAAGCGAGGGAAACTACTGCTCCGGAAACAACAGCAACCCGGACGCCCCACGGCGTGAGTTTTGAATTTTGCTCGCCTGCCTTAAATGGCTTGCGTGACGCCTTCCACAACAACCCAACTATCAGAACAGGAACTACGCCTCCACCGGCCATCGTATAAGCCTTCGCGAACAAGTCGATGATCGACTCCGCATACAGAGCCAGCGCGCACGCGACAACACCAATGATAACCGTCGCTTTCTTTGTCCAGTCAACAAGCTGTAGGTCCGGCGTATCCGGTTTCATCGGGCGAATAACGTCATTGACAACAATGATTGCACTCGCGTTCAGCAGGGAATCGGCCGACGACATCGCAGCAGCCAGTACTAGTGCATAGACGATCGCGACGACGGGAAGCGGCACGTAGTTCATCATCAGCCACGGCATAGCGAGTGCCGGGTCGAGATCAGGATTCAACGCTTTCGCAGTCATGCCTACGAAAGCAGTCAGGCTGACCAAAATGATAACCAAAACACCACTAATCAACATTGCTGTGCGAGCCGTCCTCGCATCCTTTGCAGCAAAACAACGTTGCCAGTAAACCTGGGCGGCCAGAACGCCAAAGCAGCCCGTCACAAAATTCACGATGATTGTTCCGGTCGGCACAGTACTAAAATCCCAGAATTCCTTACCAGCAACTTCTGTCAGTTGCGATCCCAGATAACCGATATCCCAGTGCATCGGTGCCAAGGCAAAATAGTAAAAAACGAAACCAAAGACAATGACGATGATGCCTTGTATGAAGTCGGTCCAGACGACCGACAGGACTCCACCAAGATAGGTATAGAGAATGAACACGGCGTTGAAAAAAATAATGACCGGAACCGGATCGATGTCCGTAAATTGCTCGAAGATGTAGCCGAGACCCATCGCCTGCCCGCCCAACCACGCCAACATTATCGAGCCGGTCAGTACACCGGTAATAGCCTGCGTAACTTTGTCCCTATGTATCAGGTCGTACATCAAATCAGAGACCGTGATATAGGTAAAACGGCCTGCAAAGGCCGCGAAGACCAACGCGAAAACTATTTTTGAACCCTGCTCACCAATGATAAACGGAATGTGGCTAATGCCTTTGGTGAAGCCGGAGCTAGCGTGACCGATGAAGTTGCCGGCCCCCATTATCGTCGCCAGATCGCTGAAAAGAATCAGGTAGAGTGGCAGTGCGCCACCACCGATAGCATACATCGCAAAGCTGCTGGCCGCCGAGTCCTTGACACGCCAGGAGACGATGAAGAACACGATGCAAAATACGACGGTAACTGTAATAACAATCGTTGCCAGCATAGCGCTCCTGCCTCCTGATCTTATTTAAGCATATAAAGTTAAGGGCGCCGAAGCGCCCTTAAGCAGTTGGTCAACCGAGTACGGGGGGAACTCAGAAGCTGACCCTGACTTTTCCGTAATAAAATCCACCATTGAATCCCATTGGGGAGGTGATTGAATAACGTGCACCCGTCGCACCCGCGAACGGATTACTTTCCGGGAATTCGTCCAGCAAGTTTTGCGCACCAACAATCAACTCAATATTATCACTGACATCAAAACCGGCCTCGACATCTATCGTAAACACAGCTCCTGCGTCGATGAGTCGGCCCAGGCTATTCAAATGCGCCTCTTCATAATCACCGTAGTAATTCAATCGAATGTATCCATGCCAATTATCTTCAGCATGCGACAGCGTCGCGTTTGCTCGCGTTTCCGGTATGCCATCCTCGATCTGCTGTATTTCTGTCGGACCGAGTAGTCCGGATGTATTCGCGGTGACTTCATTGTCCGTCCAGTTACCGGCAAAATTAAGCGTTGAAGACCCACCACTCGTAATTTCCAGAGGCAATGATACAACTACGTCGATACCCTCAGTTGTGGTTTCGAAATCATTCGTGAAGAAACGGAACGAGGTAAGACCTGCCGCAGAGAATCCTTCGGCTTCCAGTTGGGCAGCCTCTGCAGGAGACAGGCTTTGCGCGGCGGATTGCGTAATTCTGTCTTCCATATCGATCTTGAAGTAATCCAGTGTCACGCCGAAAGCTTCAGGTTCGTACGCAATACCGAGCGTGAAACTGTCTGACGTTTCTGGCTGCAGCTGACCGCCGCCGCGCAACAACGCCGGGCCCGATGTCGGCGGCACTGTTCCCGATGAAACGAGCGTGCCGTCTGGTCCAAACGTCGTCGTAATCGTGCTGAAATTCTGTTGGCCGATGGTCGGCGCGCGGAATCCAGTGGCGTAAGTGGCACGCAGAGAGACTGCATCTGAAATGTGGTACAGGCCGGCCAGCTTAAATGTTGTTTCATTACCGAAGTCGCTGAAGTCCTCAAATCGGACCGCCGCGCCGAGAACCAGGTCGTCGGTGACATCCGCTTCAAGGTCAAAATAAACGGCGATGTTATGGCGATCGTTCTTGCCAGCTATTTCCGGCCGGAAAGGCGCGAAACCATTCAAGCGAGCTTCAAATCCCTGGTTGATACCCAGCGACAAATCCGGATTCCCCAAGATACCAGCCTCAAATGTCTCGGCCTGGGCAACGCCAATTTGAAACTGCTCTTTACGCCATTCGAAACCGACAGCCACGTTCAGTGGTGAAGCGAAACCTTCAATTTCTATCGGGTATGAAACATCAACGTTGAACATGTTTTCCAGCTCGACATAAAAGCCAGCTTTAAAGAACAACGGCGTTGCGGGTCCCAGACTGGCGTTGATTGAATCAACCAAATCAAAACCAATCTCGTTACGGCCGGCGCTAAAGCTGACATCGTAAGTCATGCCATTGTCCATTTCGCCACGCAGTCCGGCGCTTCCTGAAATGTCGTTCAAGTCACTACCAAAGAAAGGTGTGAACCCTCCGGGGAACATCTCGTTAAATGTCCAGCAATTAGGATCTGCAACCGCTGCAGTTAATGCAGCGTCGTCTGCCGCACTTCCGATGACTACCTCATCTCTGATTCCAGTGACGAAGTCGTAACCACCGAGACAATTCAATCCGTCTTCGGGCGTCAGGTCACCAACGAGACGAATATTTGAACCGGCGTTAGGTCCATTAGAATCTGCGCTGGTGTGAAACGTGCCACCGCGATTATTCGGGTTGCGATAGAAGAACGTACCGTCCGTTCGTTTTTCGGAGTAACCGCCAAAGGCGTAGAACTCAGAATTCGCACCTGTCTCGACGCCGAGGTTGATGAAGACTTTTATTTCATCGCTGAGTTCCGGAGATCCCCAGATCTGCACAGGATCGATGACGTTCGTATTGCCCGCAGCGATCAGCGCCGCAGCATCATCACGTTGTACAGTCCGACTGGTTCCGTCCACATCATTGATTTCTGCACTGATGTTCAGGTGACCGCCACTGCCAAGCTGCATGCCGTAAGTACCGGCAACTTGCACAGACTCACCGTCACCTTCGCCATACTGCCCGTACTTGAATTCCACGGAGCCGCCATCTGTGTCGTCACGCGGAATAAAGTTGATCACACCCGCGATCGCATCAGCACCGTATTGCGCCGAGGCGCCGTCACGCAGAACTTCAACACGCTTCAGTGCTATTGAAGGTATCGTCGAAATATCAACCGGCTGTGATCCTCGCGCCAGACCGTTGGATGATGATGCAGTGACAACAACGGCTGCACGATGTCGCCGCTTTCCGTTGACCAGTACCAAGGTTGCATCCGGAGACATGCCGCGTAGGTTCGCCGGGCGAATCGATGTTGCAGTACCACTGTTGGGCTGCACATGAGCCGTGAATGAAGGAACGATTGCGCTCAAAGTATCCAGAACGTTGTTGCTGCCCTGATTTGAGAGTTGATCAGCCGTAATTACATCGACCGGTGCCGGCGTGTCTGACGGCGATCTTGCTTTGCGACGCGAACCCGTTGTAACGATTTCTTCGATCACATCGTCGTCACTGGCACTTGTTTGTGCGTTCGCGACTGCTAGAAATGCGTTGGTAGAGAAGAATGTCAAAAACACGCAGGCGATTCGAACGACTGCGGTTTGAAAACTTGTGCTGGTTTCTGCTGTCATGATGCCCCCCGGCGACTATCACCGATTGATTCATTCGATCCTTGCACATATGCGACAGGACCATCTGGTTTCGGGCGTATCGTTCGTTGTCGAATCTTGGTTATGCGCCCTGATGAAATATCATGCGCCAGCCAAGTTGCCGGCGGCAATCCAAAAAATGAGTGCAGATCTAGCTGTTTAATTATAGGACTTGGTTCTGCACGCGGCGGGGCATCATTCTCGCTCGATTCGCGATCAGTGTGCAGTGTCGAGCATTTTCCCGGACAAGTTTTCCTGGCAGGCGTCGTACAGACTCTTTACATAGACGCTGTCCGATAAGAACTGTGCGTGCCCAAAATACATCTTGATCTCGGGGATATTTTCGAGCACAACCGACAGCAATCGGGGCTCGTCGGGCTCGATGCACCAACTCGGCATAATGGCAAAACCCAGCCCCTCATCTACGCAACGCTTGACGCTGGAACTGCCGGAGGTCGACACGGAAACTGTTGCCTCAATGCCGGATTGCACCAGGAAATCGATCGCGAAATTTCGCAGGGTTTGTCCGGGCTCGTAGGTAATAAATGGCCGGTTCTTGAGTTGATCGGCAATATTCTCTTCTGACGGCTCGATCTCCCAGGCGCGGGGGACGGCCAGACATAACTGATAAACCCCAAGCAGTCGTTGCGGCACCATTGGATCGCCGAAGAACGATTCGCTGATACATACGTCCAGACTGCCGTCCTTAACCAGGTCGGGCAGCATCGTATCTCTCTCCAGCGCCCGAATTTCGATCCCCTCATGTTCCTGCTGCACCTGTCTTAGAATACTTGGGAACAAATAGAAAAAGGCCGCCTGTGGTAACCCGACACGCAGCACCGGTCGTTCCTTGTCGATCAACAGCGCCAATCGCTTCAACATGATGTCCAGCTCAGGATGCAGCAGCTTGTACATCGCATGCCCGCGTGGCGTAAGGGCGACCTGTTTACCGCCTTTTTCTGATTCCACCAGTTTGTCGCCGATCATCTGCTCAAGTCGACGCACATGATTTGCGACTGACTGATACGACAACCCTAGGTTGCGTGCAGCAGCCGAGTACGAGCCCTCGTGGGCAAGGTGATAAAACGTCTGCAACAGTGTGAGATTAGAAATCATGGGGCTCTTTGGTATGCCTCTCGCAGACCGACTATAGAGCTCCGGTCTGCACGGTCATCTACAAAATAATCCTGATTGCCCTGTCGTAGTTTTGTATCGACTCCATCCATGGCCAGTGGAATCATGACCTTTAGCGCTGGCGTAGGCAAGGTTTCGACGACCGCGCTGCATTGATAATTCTAATAGTACATGGTTCGAAATGAAGCGACATGTAGTCATTGTCGGCGCGGGAATCATCGGCGCATCGATCGCATATCATCTGTCTGCACTCGGCATGAAGGTGACGATTATCGATGCCGAAGGCCCTGCAGCCGGTGCGTCGGGATCGTCCGATGGAGCAGTCGCTATTGCGACCAAGTCGCCCGGGTGCCTGATGAATCTGGCTTTGCAAAGCAAGGCTTATTATTCAGAACTGTCACAGAACTCAGGGCCGCTGAGCGGTGTTTATCACCTACGTTCCACCTTTCTGGTCGCGACGAACGATACCGAGGTCACCTGCGTAACGGAGCAAGCCGAAAGCTTGCGACAGGCTGGCGCGTCTTTGCGGACCCTGGACGGAGCGGCCTTGCAAAATACCTTGCCGGAATTGCGCAACAACATCCCGCTGGTCTTGGAGATTCGAGAGGAAGGACATGCGCTGGGCTACGACGTAGTCTGGCATTTCCTGAAAAACTGCGCCGCAACTATTTGCCGCAATACGACGGTGACGGGTCTTGATGTACTGGCTGGCAGTAACCGCTGCGTCGGCGTCAGGACACCGGACGGTGTTATCGCTGCTGATGATGTCGTTGTCGCCGCCGGACTTGGATCATCAATGCTTATTCCGCAAATCGATATCCGCGCTCAACGGGGACAACTAATCATCACAGAGCGCTCACGCCTTGCCAGAAATCTGCCCGGCGCGCTGTTCTTCGCGTCTTACCTTGTGGCCAAATCGGGACTCGTCGATATGGCGTCGCAATCTGCCGGTGGGCCGGACGGTGCTGCGCTGGTTATTGACCCGCTAAACACAGGGCAGCTCCTGATCGGCAGTACCCGAGAGTCCAGCGATGATCCAGCGCATACTGAGTTTTCAGCCGTGCATCACATTCTCAAGCAGGCGATAGGCTATTTTCCGGCGCTGCATGACTTGAACGTTATTCGCGTCTTTGCCGGTATCCGGGCACGTACCGCAGATGGCTTGCCAGTTATCGGACAAATTCCAGGCAGCAACGGGCTCTGGGTCGCCACCGGATTCGCTGGCGATGGAATTTGCCTCGCGCCACTGGTCGGCCGCGAACTCGCCAACATGATGGTTGGTAAGAATACTTTTGCGGATTTCGCATCACTTGGCCCTGCGCGCCTCGGCGCAACGTGGAGCGCCACATGAGCGGCTTTGTTTATTGGCGTGATCGCAAGATTCCGTTTCAAGCCGGTGAGTCCCTGGCTTATGTGCTACTAAGGGAAACGACAGCCGGATGTGGCATTTCGGCATGCGGCCAGACCTATGGACTCTTCTGCGGCATCGGTGCTTGCCAGGGTTGCTTGGTTGACGTTGATGGTCGTGGCGTTGTCGAGGCCTGCTTGACGGTTCCCCATGACGGAATGCGAGTAAATCCAGTCAACCACTCAGCGGTGAACAACGATGACGACTGACAACGACGTACTGGTTGTCGGTGGCGGGCCCGCCGGAATTACCGCAGCTTGCCGCATTGCTGAGGCCGGCTACACGGTGCGTCTTTGTGATGCAGCGCCATCACTGGGCGGAGCGATGTTCAGAGGCGCCAGCGCAGAGTCACCGCTTATATCCACCGAACATCTTGGCACTTGGCGTGACATCAACGCAGAGCTTGAGAACCACGCCGCGTCGATTCGCGTAATGACCTCGACATCATTTGTCGGCCTGGACAGCACCGGTGTTGCCGTGCTGAAAAGCTGCAGCAGCGGCGAGGCCATGCAGGTGTCACCGCGCGCAGTGATCATCGCGACTGGCGCAATAGAGAACATACGCCCTGTCCCCGGCTGGCATCTCCCAGGTGTCGTGACTGCCGGTGGCCTGCAGGTCAATACGAAAACCTGCCGCACAGCACCCGATGGCGACATCATCATCGCCGGTAACGGACCGTTACTAATTGCAGTCGCAGCACAACTCGCGAAGCTGGGCCATCCGCCGGTAGCGATCGTGGAGTCCGGCAGACCCATGCTGCCCCGCCTACAAGCCCTCGGCTTACCGCTCGCCTACATTCGCGAGGCGCTGTCTTATTACCGGACACTGAAGAAATTCAGAGTGCCGTGGTTGCATGGCGCGTTTATCGAACGTATCTCAAGACGCGATGACGGCCTTTCGGTCGCGATCAGAAAGGGTACGCGAGCGATTATCCATAACGCCAATATCGTCGCCCTGCACAACGGCCTTCAGTCCAATCCGATCGGAATGCCCGTTGAGAACGTCGACCTGTATAAGGGCATCATCGTCTTGCACGCAGGTGATTGCCGCGAGCCACTCGGCGCCCGCGCCGCCCCGGCCAGCGGTCACCATGCGGCTGACAGGTTATTGGCCGTACTGCAGCCGGCCGCAGTTAAGCCGAGCGCACCTTTGCAATTGCGGCGACAAACTCTCGCTCAGGCGCGACTCAAAACGATATTCAAACCCGTTTCACAACTGCCGTTGCACTCGATGCCCGATGACACGGTCATCTGCCGTTGCGAGCAGAAAACGGTCGGCGACTTGCGCCAGCTGTTACTAGAGCCAGGTGCCAGCGCCAAGGAAATCAAACTCAACGGCCGCTTTGGAATGGGGCGTTGCCAGGGTCGTTTTTGCGCCAGATCGACTGTAGAGCTGGCTGCAGAGCTAACCGGCTTACGCCATACAAGCGAGTCACTGACCGGAAATCGGTGGCCCGCCAGCCCCATCAGTATCGGCGCTCTCGCTCGCCTTGCGACTGATAGCGCTACCACAGAATCGCCTGATGCCGAATCACAGGACGTGTAAGGACCGACATGACAGCTTCAGCAATTAATACCAACACCACAACAAACTCAGAGATTACCGTCATTAACCCATTCGACGGCGTCGCTGTCGGTGAGGTGGAGGCCTCCCCGCACAGTCAAATCACGGATGCCGTACGACGTGCTGCTATCGCGGCCAAAGATTTTCGCCACAGCACACCGGCTGAACGGCGTGCGCTGCTCGTCGCACTGGCCGATGAAGTCCGTAACGACGGTGAAAACCTTGCCAATCTGATCTGCGGCGAGATGGGAAAAACGATAAGCGAAGCTCGCAATGAAGCGCGGCGTGCCGTGAACACATTACTACTATCCGGAGACGCAGCGACTTTTCTGGACGGTGAAGTATTGCATTGTGCAATTGCCCCGGGAGGTGCGGATCGACAGGCGACCATCACCTACGTACCTGTTGGTGTCGTCGGTGCTATCACACCCTTCAACTATCCGTTGAACCTGCTTTGCCACAAGCTCGGACCGGCGATTGCCGCAGGCAATGCAGTCGTCGCCAAGCCTTCGCCGAAAGCACCGCTAGCGGCAGCGCGTCTTTGTGAACTTGCGGTTCGAGCGGGTTTTCCGCCACATCTCTTCCAAATCGTGCAAGGTGGCGCGGAACAGGCTATCGCACTCGCGGAGTCACCCATAGATCTGTTGAGCTTTACCGGTGGCCCGGTAGCCGGACTTGCCCTGAAGCGAGCCAGCGGTCTCGTCGGCACATTGATGGAGCTTGGCGGCAATGACCCGCTGATCGTCCTGGACGACGGAGATATTGCCGGCGCCGTTGCGACGACGGTTGCGCAGCGATTTGAGATCGCCGGGCAAAGTTGTGCCGCGGTCAAGAAACTCTACCTGCACGAATCAATAAAGCAGGAGTTTCTCGAGCAGCTACTGCCCGCTGTAGAAAGCCTGCGCACAGGTGATCCATCCGATGACGCAACCCAGATGGGACCGGTGATAGACACTGCGGCTGCCACGGAGGTCGCAAGACGAATTAAGCAGGCGACTGACGCAGGTGGGCAACTACTCATCGGTGGAACGCGCGACGAAACATTGGTTGCTCCCACTGTGATCGACGCAGTGCCTCTGAGCGCTGAACTCATCGCCGAGGAAACCTTTGGGCCCGTGATTTCCATTCGCTCGTTCAGCGAGCTGGGCGTAGTCATTGATGAGGTCAACAGTTCACCGTTTGGTCTGCAGGCCGGAGTGTTTTCAAATAATCACGCGGCGATCCGCACGCTCGCCAAAGAGCTGCAGGTCGGTGGACTGATGGTGAACGAAGGCCCCGACTTTCGCGCTGAGCATGTCCCGTTTGGCGGCGTCAAACGTTCCGGGATTGGCCGCGAAGGTGTCCGCATAACGATCCGCGAAATGAGCGAGCCAAGAGTCTTGATCGACTAGGAGGAAAGAGGATGGATATCGCAATTTTGGGCGCCTCGGGGCGTGTCGGGAAAATCCTCATTGACGAGGTGCTGCAAAGTGACGGCGACCGACTGGTTGCTTGCTATGTGTCCGATGACTCCGCGCAGCTCGGGCAAAGCATTGCAGGAAGCGAGCTTCGCCACCAGCCGCTAAGCGAACCTCCCGGTCAACGCAGCGATGTGTTGATCGATTTTTCAACGCCAATGGCGACGATGGCGGGGCTTGATGATCTCAAATTGCGAACAAAGGCACTGGTCGTCGGAACGACCGGGTTGAGCGAGGAACAGGAAGCTCGACTGCAAGTAGCAGCACAGCAATTACCCGTCATGATCAGCGCCAATTTCGCGGAGAGCTTCGAACCGTTTGTCGCGACGTGCCGAAATATCTCCGCTGCGTACCTGCAACACGTGCCAGAACTCGAAGAAACCTACCACGACCGCAAGAAAGCGACGCCCACCGGGACCTCGCTGCGCATCCGGCGAGAGATTCTTGATGCGCGCCGTATTGCGGGCGGCACCGATGACATCGAGATACCGATTAAGGTCCTTCGTGAGGGCGATGTGATTGGACAGCACCGGTTCCGGCTTGATCTCGGCAGCACGA
>JAJDCM010000401.1 GCA_029260825.1 Planctomycetota bacterium
CCATTTGCCGCGGATTCCAGTCTCTGTAGCTTTTCATGATCGGATTATCGCACAGCGATCAGTCCGATTGAACAGATCTATTCGCGACAGACTCCTAGCGGTATATCATGATCCGGGGAAGGTGGAAGGGGCGATGCCTACAGAGACCGCTGGAAGGGAGTCTCCAACGAGTCGCGGCTTGAAATCGGTGGGCTCTCTCGGCATCCTGAGTCCGAAAAGGCCAGGAGGACACTCGTTTATGTCGAACCGGAAATGTCTTGTCTGTGAGCATTTGGAGAACTTGTCGGGACGGATTCTTGAGGAGTACCCCGATGTGATTCGCGATTTGATCCGAGGTAGGTCGGGGATATACGCGTTGTACCGGCGGGACAAAATTTACTACGTCGGCCTCGCGAGTAATCTCATGGGGCGGTTGCGGCAACACACCCGGGACCGGCACCGAGGTTCCTGGGACCGGTTCAGCGTATACCTGACGATCCAGGACGATCACATGAGGGAGCTGGAGTCATTGATCCTTCGAATTTTGGAACCAACCGGCAATCGACAGAAAGGTCAGTTCGCCAAGTCGGAGAATCTGCGCATCAGAGTCAACAAGCTATTGGCCGAGGAGGATGCCGATCGCCGAGCCAAGCTCCTCGGTGGTTGTGTCGCCGAGCGCCGACGGAGACAGAAGGCGAAATCTGCCCAGGGAAAGCTTGCTTTGGCGGGATTGATCGACCGGAGTACTACTCTGCGAGGTGAACGCGACGGGTGGGAGTATCGAGCTACGCTAAGAAAAGACGGAACGATTCGCTACGGAGATGAGGTTTTTGAAACTCCGAACGCCGCAGCTCGGGCGGCCTTGAAGAAGCCTGCATCTGGCTGGCGATTCTGGAAGTACAGGGACAAGGATGGAGAGTGGGTCGGACTCAGGAATCTGAAGTCTTGAGTCACTGGTCAATCCGGGCGAGGTGACTGCTTAGTAGGAGAAGTACAGGTCGAAGCGAAGCATGTCGTAAGGTTCTGATGCGGTAAATGGGGCGACCAGATCCGCGAGTCAGAATCTCCTGGAATCGCATTTGAGAACGTCTCTCGGGAGAAAGAGGAATGGCGTGGAACATCCAATGCACCAGCGGTCGCTGCGAACTAGGCGGGTGGGCGAAGAATATTGTGGATCTCACTCAGGATCATCGTGACGAAGAGGGCTACTTTCTATGTGAATGCGGGAAGCCGGGATTCATCGAGAAGTCATTCAACCTACAAGAGGCCGGAGAGAAATGGAATCCATTTTTGAAAGGTGCCATTGCGCTTGGTGACCTCGGTGATAGCTACCAACCTTTCGTCTTTCTCGTGAGCCACAAGAAACGAGGTAAGGTTGATTCGGTCTGGTTCTCGTACTACAAAGACTTACGAAAGAGACCTGGTGGTAGACTGAAATTGGGCTATGCTCCTGGCGGCCCTCCGGTGCTTGGATTGAAGAAGGTTCGGGGACTCGTAAACGAACTCATCAGCCTGAGACTACTGCGCCGCTACTGCATGACGGGTGAGTTGCGTTGCCGGAGGCGGCGGGCTTCGTTGGTGATTGCCGCTGGATGATTCGGTTGGTTAGCCTTGCTTGAAACCGGGCCGCAACCGGTGTCGGGAGCAAAGCCGAGGCGGCGAGGCTCATGGGCGGTGGGATGGATCCCGATGCGGTTGCTGTATGCGAGCGTGAGAAGTACGAGGTCGAGGTGATGCACGTGGTGAGGTTCTATCCGGTGTCTCGAATCCAGAATGTCGAACGACGGTTGGTGCAAGATGATTCAAAAGAAGACTGTGCTGGTTGTGGGGGCTGGAACGAGTGCGCCGTACGGTTTCCCATTGGGGGCGAAGCTGACCGAAGAGATTGCGCATGGTTTGAAAGGAGAAAACCGCGACTCACGGCGGCAACTCAGGACCTTGGGTTTCGAGGACGATTTGATAGTGAGTTTTCGCAATGGCCTAATGGACTCGCGGGTGTTTTCCGTTGATGCATTCCTAGAGCATCGCCCAGAGTTTCTTGAGGTCGGGAAAGCGGCAATAGCTCAAGTCCTGATCCCGTATGAGAAGCCTGGTCCAGCTTCTAAGGTCCCAAAAACGACGACGCCAAACGACGACTGGATCCGGCTTCTGCTGCAGAAAATGGACTGTTCGTTCGACGACCTCGGTCACAACAAGCTCACCATTGTCACGTACAACTACGATCGTTCCCTGGAGTTCTATCTTCACACCGCCCTTGCGGCGAAGTACGGCAAGGGCATGGACCAGATAGCCGACCAGATGGCCCCGATTAGGATGATTCATCTTCATGGCGCACTCGGGAAGCTACCTTGGGGTTCGGAGTCCGATCCGGAGAGACAGAGAGCCTTTGATCCAGAATGTAATCCACAGACAATCCGAATCGCGCAGGAGGGGATTCGGATCATTTCTGAGAATCCGGATGAGTCGGCCGAACCAGATTTTCATCTGGCGCGGGGTCAGATTAACGCGGCCTCGGATGTCGTGTTTCTCGGATTTGGCTACCATCCGACCAATATGAGAAGGCTTGGTATCGAGAGGAATGGGCAGCGCTTCTACTGCTCTTTCTATGGAATGAAGAAGGCGGAGCGAGAGGAGGCAACGGCGCGCTTTCCTGAGGGAGCAGATATATGCGGTGGGGGAGAGAATTGGCTTAGCACGGACTTCATCCGGGAATGTGTGGTGTTCTCGACCACACCATGACATTGACTTCCATAGAAGTCTTGTTCGTTTCGGGATCAAAGATCGCCTCCCCGACCAGCAACCCCAGCACCCTCCTCCTTTCCTCAGGCCACAACGCGCCCCAAAGCTCGTCGAACCCCTCCAAGATCTTCCGCACGTCTTCCTCCCTGACGACGGCGTCATCCAACCCCCGCATCTCGTCCCTGGCCTGGCCGATCTTCCCCTCGACTTTGACGATCTGAACGTCGATCTCGCCGAGTTTCTGGGTGAGCGCGTCCCGTCCCAGTCCACCGGATGCGATCGCGTCGAGGACGTTGCCACGTTCTCGTTCTAGTCTGGCCTTCTCCTTCTCCAGTTCTTTGATCTCGGCTTCAATCTGGGGCTTCCTGGCCTTTAGTTCCCTCACGGCGGCTCGGTAGGTTTCCTGGACGACCTTCTTGTCCCGGGCAATTTTGCGGATCCGATTCACGACCTGGGCCTCGACGATGTCGGCGGCGACCCGGGACTTTGGGCAAGCGGCGGCCCCTTCCTCGCGTGCCTTGCGGCAAACGTAGTACGAATACCGACGGTTCCCTTTCGTAGATTGATGCAAAGTCATGGATGATCCGCAGCGACCACACTTGAGGATTCCCGACAAGAGTGCCGTCGGGTTTCGACCTTGACGGTGTCCCTTGCCGGTCTCAAGCATCCTTTGGATCGAGTCCCAGGTCTCGGGATCGATGATCGGTTGATGTTGACCATCGCTGACCTCACCGCCGAAGACGACCTTGCCTGCATAGACCGGATACTTCAGAAGGCGACGTAGTGACTCCCGGGAGAATCTCCGATCCGTACTTGTCTTCCATCCCCGGCGGTTGATCTCTTGGACGGTGGGGAGGATGGATCTGAGTCGCCGGTAGAGGGAGAAGATGTCCTTGATCCGTTGAGCTTCCTCCATGTTGATGACTAGCTTGCCATCATCGAGGCGGTAGCCATATGGAGTCCGTCCACCACACCACTCACCACCTTTTGCTTTCTTCGCCATTCCGACCCGGGTGCGTTCGACGATCGTGCCGTGTTCGAATTCAGCGAAAACTCCCAGCATTTGAAGCATCGCGTTTCCCGCTGGGTTCGAAGTGTCGAAGGGTTCGGTGACGCTCGTCAGCGTGACCCCGAGCTTGGTCAACTCGTCCGTTAGCCTGGCAAGCTCCCCAACCTTCCGGGAAAGTCGGTCCACCCGGAACACAAGAAGCGCGTCGATCTTGCCTTCACGAGCGTCCTCCAGCATAGCTTGTAGCCCTGGTCGCTTGAGATGGGTGCCGGACTCGGTGTCCCGGTAAACGTGGTGGAGCTTCCATTCGTCCCCGTGTTGGGCTTTGCAGAATGCCTCCAGTCTTTCGGCCTGGGCGGGGAGGCTGAACTTTTGGTGAGCTTCGTCGGTACTGATGCGGATGTAGAAGGCGACACGGGGGGCTTTCGGCTGGGCGCGGCCGTTGCGGGAGGAAGCACGTCGTTGTTTTGCAGTGATGGTCACTTCAGTCGAGCCTTCCGCTTCCTGGGCTTCAATCCCCAAAACAAGGGCCCTGACCAATGGGAGTCGGTGACGGCCCTGGCGGCCTCGCTGAGACTCTTATGAAGAACGCCGTCGAGTTCGTAGCCACCGTCCACGACGTGGAGTTTCAGTTCGACTCCGCGCCACTTCCGGACGATGATGGTGCCGACCCTGGGCTCGCCGGGTTTGCGTCGGCGCTTGGGTTCGGGTGTCGGTCTCCATTGCCGGGGCTTGGTGGCGATCGGATCCGTCGTCGAGGCTTCCCTCGCCTTTCGTTGCAGCTCGTTCGCGATCCGCGTGACGATCGCCTTCCTGGACCTTGTGGTGGGTGGCTTTCCCACGATTTCCTCGTACTGGTGCTTGAGCTCCTGGATGGGCAGCTGTTGAAGAGCCAGGATCTCGTGCAGTGGGCTCGTCATGACCTCGCCTCCTTTCTGGACCCGGTCGTCGTGACCGAGTCGGTGCAGACCATGAGAGCCATGACTCTCTCCCGACCATCAAGCTGATTCTGGTCCACTCCCGAGATTCTACTCACGATCACTCTCACGACACCTCGGGCCAAGATTTCGGCCAGGAGATGCGCCTTCCTTCGTTCCTCGTCATTCCCGGCTCTCACGTGTTCATCTCCGCCAGGAAAGGAAGGGCGACGATGACCCGTCGTTCGATTTCTCGCCTGACTTCGTCGTTGACCGGTCGAACGAAGGAGTGCCTTTCTCCGTGGACATCTCGTTTGCCGGGGTAGGAGAGAATGATTTGGCCCTTCAGCGAAACACGTACACTGATTCCGTCCAGGCGGATCTCGCCGTTCACCACCATGCTTACGAACCCGAGGAGTCCGCGGCGTATGTCCTGGATGGGAGCCGATGTGATCGGACTTCATCTATGGCTGATCTCAATGCAGCATCTCCCTCAAGGTTGTATGTCGCTTCTGCTGACCGATCCTCGCGACGATCCTCGGGATCTGCTCCCTCTGTCCGACCAAGACGCAGAGCTTCTGGGCTCGGCTGACGGCGGTGTAGAGGAGGTTCCTCTGAAGCATCATGGGACCGAAGCAGCGGTGGATGGGAATCACCACGACGGGAGATTCCGAGCCTTGGAATTTGTGAATCGTGACGGCGTAGCCCAGCCGGAGATCGTTGTCCTTTAGGGGGACTTCGATAGGTTGAGGCCGCCCGTCGAATTCAACGAAGATTAGTCCGTGCTCGATTTTTTGCACGTACCCGAGGTCGCCGTTGATGATCTTTCGCTCGGGGTCGTTTCTCGTTTGGATCACTTTGTCGCCGACTCGAACCCTACCGTCCGATTCGGGTAGCAGACGTCGCTGGAACGCCCGGTTCAGCGCCTCGCAGGAAAGCACCGTCCGCTTACGAAGAGGGGTGATGACCTGGACGTCTCGGAGGGGATCGATGCCGAAGCGGGCGGGCAGCCGGTGGAGGACGAGATCGAGGATCGTGTCGTGAATCTCTTGCGGGACGTCCCTCCGCAGGAAGTAGAGATCCGAGCCCCCCTTGTTATCGACCTCGATGTCCCGCCCGTCCCGGATCCTGTGGCAGGCTCGAACGATTTGCCCCTCGTCCTGCCGCTTGATCTCGGTCAGCTCGGTCACAGGGACCACGCCCGACTCGATCAAATCCCGAAGAACGTTTCCCGGCCCGACGGACGGGAGCTGGTGGTGATCGCCGATGAGGACGAGACGGGTCCGGCCGTCGACGGCGTCCAGAAGCCGGGCCATCAGTGATACGTCGGTCATCGAGGTCTCGTCCAGGATAATCAGATCCGCCTCGACGCGGTTCTTTCGGTCTCGGGTGAAGACAAACTGGCCGCGCTCCATCCGGGCCTCCAGGAGCTTGTGGATGGTGACGGCCCCGCGACCCGTCTGATCGGACATCCTCCTGGCCGCCTTCCCGGTGGGGGCCGCGAGGGAGATGCTGGAGTCTGGAAAGGAATCGGCGATCCGGCGGAGGAGAAACGTCTTTCCCGTGCCCGGCGCTCCGGTCACGATCGACAAGGGTTTGTCCACGACCATCGCCAGTGCGTCTTTCTGATCGTCTGCCAGACCTTCGTAATGCGGATGTCCTCGTGGTAAAGAGCGGCCCGCGAGATGTTTGATCCGGGCGCCGATCGTCGTTTCATCAAGGTGGAGATGGGTAAGGGCCAACTTCGAGTTGGTGAGGACGAACTCTTCGTTGGAGATTTCGCCGGCGATGTTCTCTTCTATCGATGCTTCGGAAAGTTCGAGAAGGGTCGCCGTCTCTTCGATCACATTTTCCCTGGGCAGGGACGTGTGACCCTCTTGGCTCGCGGCCGTGCGAAGGACGTGCAGGATTCCGGCGCCTATGCGCTCGGGTCCGTCGATGGGGACTCCCACCGCCCTGGCGATGCGATCCGCCGAGTGAAACGCCATTCCGCGAATGCGGGCGAGTCCGTAGGGATCGCTTCGAATCTCATCGAGGGCCTTTTTGCCGAAAGCTTCCTTGATGCGGGCGGCGACCCGATAACTGATTCCAGCGGGAGCGAGGAGGTCGAGAAGGGCGATTTCGAGCTCCTCATCCTTCTCATGAAGTCGCAGGGTTGCCGCTATCTCTTCGGCTCGTTTTGTAGAGATGCCGCGGATATCCCGAGCTACTCTCTCCTGATCGTCCTTGCAGACGATGAGGGCGTCATCCCCATACGCCTCGACCAGCCTCTTCGAGATCTCCGGTCCGACACATGGAGCGTACTGGGCGAGATAGACGCGTATCCCCGCCAGGCCGGACGGCAGGGTGCCGCTGGCCTTTTCGAAAGCGAAATGTCTGCCGTACCGAAAATGTTCATCCCAGTGACCGACGAACGTGTATTCGCGACCGATCTTGGCGTCGATCATGGGGCCCTTGACGGCCGACCGGTCCGAAAGGGTACCGATCAAGAAGCCGTCGTTTTGGTATCGGATCGAGGTGAGAACCCCGCGGTGCGTGGTCGCGTGGGAGGTGATGGTGTTAGAAGTCAACATCTTCTTTCTCCTCCTCAACGTCGCCGGGTTCGAGGGCTGAGTAGCCGGCCCAGGCGACTTTGTTGCCTTCCATCTTCCGACCTTCGTTGTCCTTGTACTCCTGGACTTCGACTGTGACCATGGCGTATTTGTCGAGAAGGTTGTTGGACGTCAGCTCCATCTCTTTGGATGTGTCAATGCCCACGGCTATGTAGAGGAGCTTGACCCTCGGAAGGGCCGCCTCCGAAAAGAAGATCCGGTCGAACACGAGGCGTCCTCGGTGGGTTTCGTTTAGGACGGTCCAGGTGAGCCTCCACATCTCGATTCCGTTGGGAGTCGAACCCTCTTTGACTTCGGTTAATCGCGCGTCGTATGTCCCGGGTGGAAGAAGATCGCCTGCTTCTTGGATGTTGCTTAGGTCTATTTTCGGCATGGTGGTCTCCGTTTGTTTTCTTTGCTTTCTGTATGAATTGGCTTGTGGCCCATATTGATGGCGAGAGTGGCTCTGGGAGGGGAGCGAGACTTCGGGATGACTGGAGGGAGAATCATGGACTAGCTCCCTGCCAAGTTGCTTCGTCGTCGGCGCTGCGAGTGAGATCCGGCGTGGAATCAAAGAGACCCGCTGTCCCCTGATTCTCTGATTGGTCAGTTGCAAGCTCCTGAGAGGAGCCCGTTCTCGGAGAAAGAGGGACGGTTTGGGTGGTAGGGATGGTTTCCGTTTCCAACTCTACGCGAGGGGTACAAGGGAGTTCAATGGTGGAGACTGTCCCTACTGTCCCAACCGTCCCTTCGTCGGAAGAATGGGCTGTAAGACTTATGTCGACATATATTTGTAGACCACCCGTCTTTTTCTTCAGTAAGCCGAGAAGGGATAGTTCTCGACCGAAAGCAGTTTGGGATACCGGCGAGCCTCCATTCTCTTCGCACCATTCTCGATAGCGATCGAAGAGGATCGATGCGCGGACTCGCCCTCCCTGGATGGCTCTTGTAGCCTCATTCACGAAGCTCCTGACGACGTTGTTCGGGCTCGGCTTCGGGCAGTGGCTGGCACTTGCGAGAAGAACCTCTTCTGGTGGATTCAGTCCTTGTTGCCGCCACTCATGACAACCCTCCACGGCCCAGGCCATGATTCCCGGAAGTTCCTCCAACAACTTCTGCGAGAGCGTTCGGTCCTGGTGTCGATCAGGAATCTGAACGCGAAAAGGAATGAGCTTGATCCGGCGGCGAATGCCCTTGTCGGTCCCGGTGATCTCGGGGAGGTGATTCACGGCCAGCCAGATATGATGTGTCGGATCGAACTCCCAGAAGTCCTCTCGCATCCTTCGGGCCCGAACGCGGTCGCCCCCAGTCAACTGCTTGATCAGGACCTCGTCGAGTTTTCGACCCTCTCCCACTTCTACCGTCGCGGCGAAACGAACACCGAAGAGGTCGGCGATCTCGGTCGGGTGGTTTCCGTGGTTTTTTTTGAGGAGGAGCTCGGGAGCCGCTTGGATGGCGTAATCCCGGCCGAGTGCCCGAAGAAGAGTTAGCAAGAAAGTACTCTTGCCGTTCGCGCCTTCCCCGTGAAGAAGGAAGAAAACCTGTTCTGCCTGGCTTCCTGTCAGCGAGTAACCGACCGCTCGTTGAACGAATTGACGTACTTTCTTGACCGGGAGAATCTGTTCGAGAAAACGATTCCAGTTCGGACAGTGAGCCTGCGGGTTGAATTTCATCCGGATAAACTTCGTAATGAGGTCGGTCCGAGAGTGAGGTCGAAAGTCTCGGGTTCTGAGGTCAAGTGTTCCGTTGGTGAAATTCAGGAGCCATGGGTCATGGTCGAGGTCGTCGGGTTGGACCGGAATGCTGTCCTCGCTCTTGACGAGCTCGATCATCGCGACAATTCGGTCTTTTTTCTCGCTGATTTTTCCCCAGCTAGCGATGGCCTCCCTCTCCTTTACTGATCCTCCCAGGACGGCTTCAGCGTAGATTCCCCTTACCGTTGTCTTGGCCATGCGCATCACACGGCCGGCTTGGTCGACATTCCAATGTGATTCATCCCAAGTCAGGAACTTTTTCCAGGGATAGCAGAAGCGAATATCTTCCCGGAAGAGCTCGGCCATGCGTTCGGCGTTGCCGAGATCCGTAAGCCTTTTGACGACCTGTGTGGTCTTTTTCTGCTCCTTGAGCTTTGTGATATCGAACGGCTCCTTCTCCCCCGCGTCGAGCCCGCTT